>NZ_JAXAVV010000007.1:0-387881 GCF_033949925.1 Lentzea kristufekii | reverse complement strand
ATGATCGAAGCCCGGCCACCTGCCGGCGTCCCTCCCACTCGTCACTAATCCAAGAGTTAGCCGCGACGCTCTACTAGGCTGAAACGCATGGACTTGGGAGTCGTCGTCGCGGAACGGCAGATCGAGGGCAGGGCACCGGACGGATCACCCTTCGAGGTGGTGGTCAGGTTCGGTGCCCCGCGCCCGGACCCGTTGAGCAGCAACGGTGACTGGCAGTGTCCACACCAGATCGTCGGTCTCGGCGACGAGGCCGTCAGCGCCGCGTACGGCGTGGACTCGCTGCAGGCCCTGCTGCTCAGCGTCTACGCCGTGCGGATCAAGCTGGCCGAGTCGGGCGCCACCCTGGACTGGCTGGGCATGCCCGAGCTCGGCCTGACGGTCGCGCCCGCGCTCAGCTAGCGAAGACCGGGTAGTGGTCGGACAGGTCGTTGAAGGTGTACTTGCGCCCCCACGACCAGATCGACCACTCAGGACTCTTCACGCGCCGCGTCTCGTTGCGCAGCAACGGCCCCTGGATCGTCAGCACGTAGTCGAGGTGCTCGGACGCGTACTCCGGCCCGTACTGGTCGCGGCAGACGCTGTTGTCCGCGCAGTCCCACGAGAACGGGTGCCCACCCACCTCGGGCGTCTGCGCGCCCAGTTCCGACACCATCCGCGGGTACTCGTCACCGGCCTTGACCACGTTCAGGTCACCCGCCACGTACACGGGCTCGGCCGCGGGGATGTTCCGCGCCGTCAGGAACGCCCTGATCTCGGCCCGCTGCTTCGCCCGGTACCCGCCCGGCGCGCTGGTGCAGGCAGAGTCCTCGGCCTGCATGTGCGTTCCGACGACGTGCAGCGGCCCGGTCGGCGCCTCGATCCGCACGTACGCGAACCCCTTGTTGGAGAACCAGTCCGCGCCGCAGCCGTCCCGGTAGACGTGCTGGATCCGCGTGGTGATCGGCCACCGGCTCAGCACCGCGACACCGCCGTCCTCCGGCGTCGAGTCGCTGTACCTCCCGCTCGTCACGTCCCACCCCGCCTTGCTGCGGCCCAGCACCGGAGTCTGGTGCGGGTAGGTGTCGCGCAGGTTCGCCAGCAGCCGGTCCGAGGCGGTGTTGTCGAAGACCTCGTTGAGCACGACGACGTCCTGGCCGTTCAGCACGCCGGTGCTGTCGATCAGGTCGGCGCGCGCGACCTGGCCCCAGTTCGGGTAGAGGTTGCGCGACAGCATGAAGACGTTGTAGGTGGCGATCTTCGGAGCAGCGGGGGCCGCGACCGCCGGGGTGGCGAGCGAGATCGTCAGCGCGGCGGCGGCGGCGAGCGTGATCAGGCGCATGAGGCCCGATGGTGGCGGACGTGAAAGTCTTTCACAACCGCCTGGGGTGACCCGAAGGTGTCGTATCGATTAAGAGCAGATGCGGCTCAGCGCGGGCTGTCGAGGTCGGCACCCGACTTGTCGACTAGAGCCCGCATCGGCTCGTAAGCCGCCTCGGGGTCGCGTGCACGCCCCGAACCCGCTCCTCACTCAGGAGATCAGATCGATCAGGGACCTGATCTCCTCGCTCGACACGCGGCCGAGGGCCGAACCGATCCCGCACGCCACCGCTCCCGCCTCCAGCCACGCTGGAACGTCGGCGGGAGCAACGCCTCCGGTGGGCACGAGCGGCGCGTGGGGCAGCACGGCGAGTACGTTCCTGACCCACTGAGGCGTGGGCGCGGGGAACACCTTCACCGCGTCCGCCCCGGCTTCAAGAGCCTGCACCACCTCGGACACCGACCCGGCCCCCGGCAGAACAGCGGCCCCGTACCGGTGCCCGGCTCGGATCACCGACACGTTCAGGTTGGGGGCCACCAGGAACTGCGCACCGGCGCGCACCGCGGCGACGGCGGAGGCCTCGTCGAGCACGGTTCCGGCGCCGATCACCGCTGACGGGTAGTCCGCGCGGAGCTGCCGGATCGCTTCCAGCGCACCGGGATTCGTCAGCGGCAACTCGAGGGACGTGATTCCGGCGTCCAGCAACGGAACGGCGGCCTGCACGGCGGAGGAGGTGTCGGCGGTGCGAACGATCGCGATGATGCCCTGCCGCACGACTGCCTGCGTGATCTCGTAGCGGTAGCTCACGCCGGTCAGGCTACTGCGCACAGATCAGGAGTTGTTCTTGGTGCGTGACAGGGGCTGCCAGCCGCTGTCAGCGAGGTGTGCGGAGGGTGCCAGCGGGCCGGGCGAACCTGGTCGTGCCGTCAGGGAGGCGGCACGATCTCCAGGGGAGCTCTACATGCACGTCACGATCATCGGTGCCGGACTCGGTGGCCTCACGCTCGCCCGCGTGCTGCACGTCAACGGCATCCCGTGCACCGCCTACGAGGCCGAGGAGTCGCCGTCGGCGCGGACGCAGGGCGGCATGCTCGACATCCACGACTACAACGGGCAGATCGCCGTCGAGGCGGCGGGTCTGATGGACGAGTTCCAACGCCTGGTGCTGCCCGGTCGCCAGGCCATGCGGGTGCTGGACTCCGACGGCACCGTGCTGTTCGAGAAGGGCGACGACGGCACGGGTGGCCGGCCCGAGGTGCAGCGCGCCGGCCTGCGGCAGATGCTGCTCGACTCGCTGCCTCCGGGCACCGTCCGCTGGGGCTGCAAGGTGACCGGCGTCGAGGGCAGGACCGTGACGTTCGCCGACGGCAGCACCGTCGTAGCTGACGTGCTGGTGGGCGCTGACGGCGCGTGGTCGCGGGTGCGGGCGTTGGTCACCGACGTGAAGCCGGAGTACACCGGCATGTCGTTCGTCGAGACCTACCTCTACGACGCCGACACCCGGCACCCGGACGTCGCGAATGCGGTCGGTGGCGGCTCGATGTTCGCCCCCGGTCAGGGCAAGGGGATCTTCGCGCACCGGGAGAGCGGCGACACGCTGCACGCCTACGTGGAGTTCAGCCGTCCGCTGGAGTGGTTCGACGACCTCGGCCGGATCGCGGGGGAGTTCGAGGGCTGGGCGCCGGAGCTCACGAAGCTGATCACCGAGTCCGACACGGAGCCGGTGTTCCGCCCGCACTACGCGCTGCCGTCGGAGCACCGCTGGGACCGGGTGCCGGGCGTGACCCTGGTCGGCGACGCCGCGCATCTCATGCCGCCCAACGGTGAGGGCGCCAACCTGGCGATGCTGGACGGCGCCGAACTCGGCAAGGCGCTGGCCACCAAGGACGTGGAGACCGCGCTCGCCGAGTACGAGGAGGCGATGTTCGAGCGTGCCGCCCACACCGCGGCGGACTCCGAGGAGATGGTCCAGAGCCTGTTCGGCGACGAGTCGCCGCAGAAGCTGCTCGACCTGCTCGTCGAAGCCTGAGGACGAAGGACACCGCTGAGCGACGCTTGCTGCAGATGCATACAGTCGTGCGCATGACGCAAGAAGACGGCGACCTGGACGGCCTCGTGCGCAAACGGATCCGCGCGCTGCGGGTCGCCCAGGGATGGTCCCTGGACGAGCTCGCCACCCGAGCCAAGCTCAGCCCGTCGTCGCTCAGCCGCATCGAGAACGGCCGGCGCCGCCTCGCCCTGGACCAGCTGGTGACGCTGGCCAGGGCCCTCGACACCTCGCTGGACCAGCTGGTCGAGACCGACACCGACGACGTGATCGTCAGCCCGATGCTCGACGGCGCGCACGGCTCGATGCGCTGGCCGATCAAGGCCGAGCCGGGTATGACCGTCATGCGTCAGCGGATGACCACCCCGCCACCCGACAACCCCGCCTCACTCCGCGCGCACTCCGGCCGCGAGTGGCTGGTGGTGCTGTCGGGCACGGCGGTGTTGCTGCTCGGCAACCGCAGGCTCCGCGTGGAGACCAACCAGGCCGCCGAGTTCCCGACGATGCTCCCGCACGCCATCGGCACGGCGGGCGGTCCGTGCGAGATCCTCGGCATCTTCGACCGGGAGGCGCGGCGTGGCCACAACGCCGACAAGAAGGCGTGATCTTGCGCGGGCGGCATCGTGGAGGCCGACCGTCTTGCTCATTGCGCAAGCGGCCGTGCATCTGACGCATGGCCGACCTACGTTGGGGCCATGAGCGAACACGCAACGGGCCACGGGCAGCACCACGGCCGCGGGGACGGCCACGGTGTCACGCCTCACCACGGCCACGGACCTCAGCACGGCCACGGACCTCACCACGGCCATGGATCTGGCCACGGTCAGGAGCACGGACCTAGCCATGGGCACGAACCTGGTCACGGCCACGGGCATGGACCTAGCCACGGGCACGAACCTGGTCACGAGCACGAGCACGAGCACGAGCACGAGCACGAGCACGAGCACGAGCACGAGCACGAGCGCGGACCTTGTCACGGGCAGGAATCTGGCCACGGGCATAGGCGCGAACCTGGTCACGGCCACGGGCACGAACCTGGTCACGCCCACGCCCACGCCCACGGCCACGCCCACGGCCATGGGCACGGCCACGGTCATGGACACGGCCATGACGACGATGGCGACCAGGCCGAGGTCCTCGACCTCGACGCCGACCTCCTCGCCGACCACACCGCCGGCATCATCGACTGGCTGCCCACCGCGAACCCCCGCCACATCGTCGACCTGGGTGCGGGCACCGGCGCGGGCACGTTCGCCCTGCTGACCCGCTTCCCCGAAGCCCACGTCACCGCCGTCGACTCCTCGGTCGAGCACCTCCAGCGCCTCCGCGCTCAGGCCGGCGAACGGGGCCTGGCCGACCGGATCCACACCGTCGTCGCCGACCTCGACTCGCAGTGGCCGGACCTCGGCACCCCCGACCTGATCTGGGCCTCGGCCTCCCTGCACCACATGGCCGACCCCGGTCACACCCTCGCCCAGCTCCACAAGACGCTCGCGCCCGGTGGCCTGCTGGCCGTGGTCGAACTGGCCGGCATGCCGCAGTTCCTCCCCGAGCACGGCCCGGACGCCCACGACGAGCGCATGCCGCACCGCGGCGCCGACTGGGGGCCGATGCTGACCGGAGCCGGGTTCACCGTCGAGGGCGACCGGACGGTCACCGTCCACATCGAACGGTCGGAGGCCGTGGAACGCTACGCCCGCATCGTCCTGCGGAGGCGGCTCGAACCGGAAGCCCTCGAAGACGCGCTGCGGCGTGACGACCTGGCGCTGCGCACCGAACGCACCGTCTGGGCGGCGAGGAAATGACCGTCAGCGAGGCCGGTGCCCTGCCCGGCTGACGAGTGCGGTCCTCAGCAGGTCCAGCGCGGCGGCCCGGGCACCGGTCAGCGACGGTTGCTCGACCGACGCCGCGACCACGTCGACCTGACGTGGCAGCCGCGTGCACTCGGCGCTGATCGCGTCGAGCAGGGCCGGTCCCCAGGTCCCGCCGATCACCACGACCTCGGGGTCCGCCAGCGTCACCAGGGCCGTGATCACCCCGCCGACCGCACGGGCCGTCACGTCCGGGTCCGCGGCCCGCAGCCGCGGCACGTCGATCGCGGTCGAGCCGGGCCGCCGCAAGCCCAGTTCGCCGAACACCTCGATGAACGGCATCGCCGTCCCGGACGGGCCCGCCGTGATCACGTGGGCGATCTCGCCGGCCAGTCCGGAGTGCCCGCGCCGCACCTCGCCGTCGCTGACGAGCGCACATCCCAGGCCCTCGCCCAGGTGCAGGTAGGCGAAGTCCGCGACACCCAGCACGGCGTGCTCGGCCTGTGCCGCCCAGTTCACGTCGTTGTCGACGACCACCGGGCCGTGCAGCAACGGGCTCAGCAGCTCGACCGGGTCGAGTTCGCCCACCAGGAACGGCGAGTCGGGGAGGTGGACGAGCCTGCCGGTGCGGCGGTCCACCGGGTCGGCCGCGCTCACGGTGCCCAGCCGGACGTTGTGTGCCGCAACGGCTTCCGCGGCCACCGACGGCAGTGCCGAAGCCACGTCCGCCGGTGAGTCGATCGGGTGGTGCGTGCGGCCGGCGACGTCTCCGTACGCGTCGACGCATTCCGCCGTCACGCCGTCGGGCGCGATCGTCATGACCAGTGCGACGCCGACGTCCTCGGCGAGGCTGTAGAACGAGCCGACCCGGCCCTTGCCGCGTCCGCCGGGGGTGCGTTCGCCGGTGTCCGCGACCAGGCCCTGCTCCACGAGCCGACGGACGCTCTCGCTCACCGTCGGCTTCGACAGGCCCGTCTCGATCGCCAGCTCGGCCCGCGTCAGCTTGCGCGCGGCCATCAACGTGCGCAGCACGTGCTCGTCCGAGATCGAGCGCAGCAACTCCTGAGACGGCTTGGTCACCCGGCGGATTCTAGTTAGGGGTCTTGCCTACAACGGCTCGACACGCCTATGGTTCCAAGTTAGGAGGCCTTACTGGAAGGAGTTGCCGTGCTGCCGCATTGGGACACGACCCCCGCTGACCTGCCGAAAGCCGTCCGCGAGGTGAAGAAGGCGATCCGCGCGAACATCGAGTCGTCCGGACGCACCGTCGAGGAGGTGTTCGCGGTCGTCGAGCAGCAGATCCGGCGTGAGGTCGACGACGTCAAGGCCGGTCAGGCCTGGCCCGTGATCGACTACGCCGACATCGAGGCGGGCACGGCGAGCACCGATCTCGTGAAGCGCCGGGGCTGCCTGGTGGTGCGCAACCACTTCGACCGCGAGCAGGCCCTGGCCTGGGACAGGTCCATTGTGGACTACGTCGAGAGCAACGACTTCTTCGAGAACTACCGCGGCCCCGGCGACGACTTCTTCGGCAGCGTCGGCTCGAAGCCCGAGATCTACCCGATCTACTGGTCACCCGCACAGACCGAGGCCAGGCGGCACGAGCGCATGGCCACGGTCCAACGCTTCCTCAACAGCTTGTGGCGCCACGACGGCTGGTTCGACCCGGCCACGGACGTCGGCTACCCGGACCGCATCCGCCGCCGCCCGCCCGGCGCGAACTCGACCGGCCTGGGTACCCACCTCGACCCCGGCACGCTCGACCTGTGGATGACGCGGGAGTACCAGCAGGCGTTCCGGCACCTGTTCAACGGCACGCCCGAGCAGTACGACCCGTGGGACGCCGCCCACCGCACCATCGGCCCGCAGTACCCGGGAACCACGATGTGCTCGGTGTTCCGCACCTTCCAGGGCTGGACCGCTCTCTCGGACATGGCCCACGACCAGGGCGTCCTGCACACCGTCCCGATCCCCGGCGCCATGGCGTACCTGATGCTGCGCCCGCTGCTCGACGACGTCCCGGACGACGACATGTGCGGCGTCACCGTCAACCAGGTCTTCCCGGTCGACCCGAAGTACCACGAACTCCTCATCGAAGCCCTGAGCGGCATCCCGGACGTCCGGGCCGGCGACTCGGTCTGGTGGCACTGCGACATGATCCACAGCGTCGCGCCGGTCGAGGACCAGCAGGGCTGGGGCAACGTCATGTACATCCCGGCCGCGCCTTCGTGTCCTCGCAACGACCGCTACGCCGTGGAGATCCAGCGCGCGCACGCGACCGGGTCGAGCCCGAGCGACTTCCCGGAGGAGCACTACGAGCGCACCTGGCCCAACCGCTCACGTCCCGAATAGCACCCGGAACACCGCGCCCTCGCCGGGCGCGGTGTCCAGCTCGATCCGCCACCCGTGCGCGGCGACCAGCGCCGCCACGATCGACAACCCCAGCCCGCTCCCACCCGGCCCCCGAGCAGGATCCGCGCGGTAGAACCGTTCGAACACCCGCGCGGCCTGCTCCGGCGTCAGTCCCGGCCCGTGATCGGCGACGACGATCGAGCCCGCAGTCAGCCGGACCTCGATCGGCGACCCGGCCGGAGTGTGGATCAGCGCGTTGTCGAGCAGGTTCGTCAGGATCTGCCGCACCCGCGCCTCATCGGCCTCGACCGGCACCGGCCCCGCCGGCAACTCCAGCGAGACGAGACGGTTCGTCTCGTGTGCTCGGACCTCGACCACGGCGTCGTTCACCGGCACGACGAGATCCACAGTGGACAACACCAGCGGCTGCGACGAGTCCAGCCGGGCCAACTGCAGCAGGTCGTCGACCAGCACCCCCATCCGCACGGCATGATCCTCGACCCGCCGCAACACCTCGACAGCATCAGTGGCCGCCCCCTGCCGGTAAAGCTCGGCGTACCCGCGAATCGACGTCAACGGCGTCCGCAGCTCGTGCGACGCGTCGGCGACGAACTGCCGCATCCGGTTCTCGGAGCTGACCCGCACCGCGAACGCCGCCTCGATCTGCCCGAGCATCGTGTTCAGCGCGGACGCCAGCCGCCCGACCTCCGACCCCGGCCGCCGCACCGGCACCCGCCGCGACAGGTCACCGGCCGCGATCTCCCCGGCGACCTGCTCGACCTCCTCCAACGCCCGAGTCGAAGCCCTGACCAGCGCATACCCGGCCATCCCGACGAGGATCAACGCACCGAGGCTGATCAGCAGGAACGCCACCCTCAGGTCGTCGACCGCCCGGTCCACCTCCGACTGGTCCACGGCCGCGACCAGCTCGGCCCCGTCGAACTGGCGCATCACGACCCGCCGCGAGCCGACCGTGACGTGCTCGCCGGGCGTCAACGTCCCGTAAGGCGGCAGTCCCTCGAACGAGGTGCCGGACAGCACGCCGTCCGCGGAACGCAGCACCACGTTGTCGCGCAACGGAAGTGTGCGCGGCGTCGACACCACCCGGTCCAGCCGCGCGTCGAGCTGGCCGAGCAGGTAGCGCTCCATCACGGTGGACCCGATCAGCCACGTCACGAACAGGCCCGCGGCCGCCAGGGCGACGAGCACGACCACCAGCCGCACGCGCAACGTCATGGGCGGATCATGTACCCGAGGCCGCGCACGGTGTGGATCAGGCGGGGCTCGGTGCCGTCCACCTTGCGCCGCAGGTAGGAGATGTACGACTCGACCACGCCGACGTCGCCGTCGAAGTCGTGCGACCACACCTGGTCCAGGATCTGCGCCTTCGACAGCACCCGCCCGCTGTTGCGCATCAGGTAGTGCAGCAGCCGGAACTCGGTCGGCGACAGCTCCACGACCCGCGAACCGCGCCGCACGACGTGGCTCTCCACGTCCAGCGACAGCTCGCCGCACGTCAGCTGCTCCGAGCCGCCCGGACGGGTGCGGCGCAGCACCGCCGTCACCCGCGCGATGACCTCCTCCAGGCTGAACGGCTTGGTGATGTACCCGTCGCCGCCGATCGTCAGGCCGGTGATGCGGTCGTCCGTGCCGTCGCGCGCCGTCAGGTACAGCACCGGCACCCGCACACCTGAGGAACGCAACCGCCGCACCACCTCGAAGCCGTCCCGGTCGGGCAGCATCACGTCGAGCAGCACCAGGTCCGGAGCGCCGGTCCGGGCGGCGTCGAGAGCCTCGCCGCCCGTCGCCGCACTCGCCACGGTGAACCCCGCGAACCGCAGGCTGGCGCACAGCAGCTCGCGGATGCTGGGCTCGTCCTCGACGACCAGCAACCGGCCACGGGAGTTCACGGCCGCTGGGTGATGGTCTGCCCGGTCACCGTGCCGTCGGAACCGGTCTGCCCCTGCACGACGACCTGCTGACCCGCCTTGAGATCCGTGAGCTCGCCCTCCGTGCTGATCTCCACCTTCGTGGTGTCCGAAGTGGACACCTTCACGACCTGGCCGTTCTGCGTCTTCACGTAGACGGTCGTGCCGTCGACGTGGTCGATCGTGCCGGCGGTGCCGCGCCCGCCGCCGTTCGGCCGGTTCTGGCCCGAGGGCGGAGTACCGCCGAACTGCCGGCCCGCGGCGTTCTGGCGGGCCGGGGTCTCGCCGGCACCGAAGGACTTCTGCACGAACACCCCGCCGACGAACGCCACGATCGCGAGCACCGCGACCCCGAGGACCACCGTGGTCTTGCCGAAGCCCGCCTTGCGCTCCTTCAACTCAGCCGAGATGTCGTTCTCCAGAGGCTGATCGAGTGGGTTGGTCACGTCCAAGACTCCTTATTCGTGCCGGAGGGCTTCGATGGGACGGAGCTTCGCGGCACGGGAAGCCGGGTAGCTGCCGAAGAACAGGCCGATCAACGCCGACACCGCGAACGCCAGCAGCACCGACGACGGCACGAGCACGGGCTGGATGCCCGCGATGGTGAACCGGCTGCCGATCACGCCCGCCGCCACCCCCAAGGCGCCGCCGAACAGACTGAGCAGCGTCGCCTCGATCAGGAACTGCCCGAGGATCGAGGAGCGAGGCGCCCCCACGGCCTTGCGGATGCCGATCTCCCGGATCCGCTCGGTGACGGTCACCAGCATGATGTTCGTGATGCCGATCCCGCCCACCAGCAACGAGATCGCGGCCACCGACGCCAGCAGCACCGTGAACGTCTCCGTCGTCGCGGTCCGCGCGGTCAGCAGCTGGTCCTGGCTCAGGATCCGGTAGTCGGCGGTGTCGGTGATCTTGTGCCGCCCGTTGAGGATCGTCGTCACCTGGGCCTGCGCGTTCGGCAACGCGTCCGCGGACTGAGCCTGCACCACGATCTGGGTGAGGCTGCCGTACCCGGTCAGCGCGTTCTGCGTGGTCGTCAGCGGCGCCACGGCCAGGTCGTCCGCGTCCTGCAACCCGCTGGAACCCTTGGCCGCCAGCACCCCGACCACCGTGAACGGGATGTTGTTGACCAGCATGGACTTCCCGATCGGATCGGTGCCCGGGAACAGCTCCGCGGCCACGGTCGCGCCGATCACGACGACCTTGCGCGCCTGCTGGACGTCGTTGTCGGAGAACAGGTTCCCCTGCGCGACCGCGCTGTTCGTGGTGTCGAAGTAGCGCGGGTCCGAGCCGATGAACTGCCCGATGTCGTGCGTGGTGTCCCCGTACCCGGCCGTCGCCTGCGCCGACACCACGGGCGAGGCGTACCTGACGTCGGGGGAGTCCTGACCCACCAGCGCCGCCGCGTCCGCCGTGGTCAGCGGCTTGGCCGTGCCGCCGGGCTGGGCGCGCTGCGGGCTGATCGTCAGGATGTTCGTGCCGAGCCCCGCGATGCTCTGCTGCACCGCGCTCGACGCGCCGTTGCCGACCGCGATCAGCAGGATCACCGACGCGACACCGATCAGGATGCCCAGGGTCGTGAGCCCGGACCGCATCTTGTTCGCGGTCAGCCCCCGCACGGCGAAGGCGGCGATCTCGAAGATCCTCACACCAGCACCCCCGCGACTCTGCCGTCGACGACCCTGACGGTCCGCATGGCGTGCGCGGCGACCTCGTCCTCGTGCGTGATCAGCACGACCGTGCGCCCGCTGGCGTTGAGCCGGTCGAGGATGCCCAGCACCTCACGGCTGGAGTCCGTGTCGAGGTTCCCGGTCGGCTCGTCGGCGAGCACGATCGCGGGCGAGGTGACCAAGGCCCGCGCGATGGCGACGCGCTGCTGCTGACCGCCGGACAACTCGTTGGGCCGGTGGTGAGTCCGGTCTTTCAAGCCGACCAGATCGAGCGCCGCCAGCGCCCTCTCCCGGCGTTGGGCACGTCGAACTCCCGCGTACACCAGCGGGAGTTCGACGTTCGCGAGTGCCGTGGTGCGCGGCACCAGGTTGAAGGACTGGAAGACGAAACCGATCTTCCTGTTGCGCAGCAACGAGAGCTGCTCCTCGTCGAACTCGCCCGTGTCGATCCCGTCGAGCAGGTACTTGCCGCCCGACGGCACGTCGAGACACCCGAGGATGTTGAGCAGCGTCGACTTGCCCGACCCCGACGCGCCCATGATCGCGATGTACTCGCCCTTCTGGACGGTCAGATCGAGCCCTCGCAACGCGTGCACGGCCGTGTCGCCGCTGCCGTAGGTCTTGCGGAGGTCGCGGACCTCGATGACCGGGCTCATCGACCGGTCCCGGTGAAGCCGCCACCGTTGCGCTGGCCGCCGGTGCCGGGGAACTGGCCGCCCTGCTGCTGACCCGTGCGGTTCTGACCGGTCGACGTGGTCACCTGCGGCAGCACGACCTCCTCGCCCGCGGTCAGCCCGGACTTGATCTCCACGTACTGGTCGCCGCGCACCCCGATCTCGACGGTCCTGCGCGTCTCCGCCCCGTTCTCCAGCACCGCCACCGAACTCGCGCCGTTGACGGTCTGCACGGCCGCGGCAGGTACGGCGAGCACGTTGGTGGCCCCTGCGACGGTGATCTCGACACTCGCCGACTGGCCGGGCCTCAGCCCCGCCGGCGGCTCGGTCAGCGTGAGCGTCACGCCGTACTGCACGACGTTGTTCGCGGTCGTGGGCGTGAGATCGACCTGCGTGACCTTGGCCTGGATCGGCTGCGACTGCATCGCGTTGACCGTGACGGTCGCGGCCTGGTCGCCCTTGAGCTTGCTGACGTCGGACTCGGAGACGTTCGCGTGCAGCACCAGGTTCTTCAGGTCGGTGACGACGACGAACCCGGACGCGGTGGTGGTGCTCGTCGTGCTGGAGGTGGTGCTGGAGGTGTTGCCGCTGCTGACCTTCTGGCCGACGGCGCCGGTGACCGACGTGATCGTGCCGTCGCCGGGCGCGGTCAGCGTGGTGGACGCGAGCGTGTCCTTCGCCTGCTGGAGCGCGAGCTGCGCCTGCCGGTACGCCGTGAGCAACGCGGTCGTGCCGGTGCCCTTGTCCAGCGCGGCGTTCAGGTTGCCCTGCGCGATGTCGACCTGCAGCTGCGCCTGCGTCGGGTCGAGCTTCGCGAGCTGCTGGCCCTTGGTGACGACGTCGCCGACCTTGACGTTGATCTCGGTGACCGTGCCGCTCGCACCGAACGAGGCGGCGGCGCTGAACGAGCTCTGCACCGTCCCGGACGCCGTCACCACCTCGCTGACGTCGCGGTTCGCGGCGGCGGCCGTGCGGGCGGCGGTGGGCTGGGCACTGCCGGAGGAACCGAAGAACACCAGGTAGCCGGCCACGCCGGCGCCGAGGAGCACCACCACCAGCAGTCCGTTGATCACCAGGGATCTGCGACGTCGAGTCATGGCTGGGGATGGTCGTCCGCCAAGCTGTGGCAGGGCTGCGAGTTTCCTGGCAACGAGCTGAAGATCAGTCAGTCCGTTTTCACCCGAACGAGCCCCTTGTTGCTCTTCGAGCAAGCCCTACGGTCGATCTATGGCCACCAGTACTCCATCTACCGCATACAGCCGGGACCTGGGCGACGAGCTGCGCAAAGTACGCGAGACGTCGTCCGAACTCACGGGCGCCGCACTGGCCGTCCGCCTGGGCTGGGATCCCAGCAAGGTCTCCACGCTGGAGAACGGCAAGTACCGCCCCAGCGAGATCGACCTCGTGCAGTACCTGTCGATGCTGGGCAAGGACATCGACTTCTTCGAGGACTTCAAACGCCGCTTCCGCTACGCGTTCGAGGAGTACATCGTCCAGGTCTCGGACAACCTCCGCACACTGGCGATGGCCGAGTCGACCGCCATCATGATCACCAGCTACGACCCGCAGGCGGTGCCGGGTCTGTCGCAGACACCGGAGTACGCCGACAGCCTGTACCGGATGGGCGGGTACATCGTGGAGGAGCGGATCCCCACGGTGGTCAAGTTCCGGATGGACCGGCAGGTGATCCTGAACCGGCACAACCGCCCGACTTGCTTGTTCTACATCCACGAACATGCGTTGCAGACACAGGTCGGCGACGCGCAGACGATGGAAGACCAGTACGCCAAGCTGCTGTTCGGCGCGCCCACGATCCGAATCGTCCCGGCGACGGCGAAGCTCGTGGCCACCAGTTGTGTGCTGTGGGAGTACGACAAGGCGATGCCGGTGGCGTTCACCTCGACCGACCTGGCGAAGGTGTTCGTGCAGGATCCGGGCGCCATCGCGCGGACTCGGCTGCTGTTCGACCGCTTGGCCGAGGTCGCCCTGGATGAGGAACAATCGCGGAAGGTGCTGGCGGACTACGTCGGCCGACCGCGAGAGGAACTCAATGAGCGAGGCCCGCGCTTGGCGTAAGAGCAGTTACAGCGGCGCGACCGAGGACGACAACTGCGTCGAGGTGTCGCTGTCCTCCGACGCTCTGGTCCGTGACTCGAAGAACCCGTCCGGAGGCGTCCTGACCTTCACTTCTGCAGCCTGGAAAAATTTCCTCGAGAACCGTTGAACCGTCGCCCGTCCCACTACGTGTTCCCGCCGTCGAACGGGATCGAGGGGGATGGGTCATGGCGGACGAGAAGACGGTGCTGATCGGTAGATGCGGTCCGACGGTCATGCTGCCGAAGCAGGGCAGCCGGGTCGTGCCGCTGCGCCAGACCGCTCCGCTGCGGGTGGACGTGGCGGGCGGCGGCCCGGTCGGTCTCGCCTTCGCGTGCACGGTCAAGTCGTTGCTGGGTGACCAGGTCTCGGTCCGCGTGCACGACCGCCGCTGGATGCGTCAGGGCAACCGGGTCGTGTGGAAGGGCCTGGCCGAGGGCAACAACCGCCGCGAGCAGGTCGTGACGCTGCAGAGCAACGTCTGGGCCTCCCTGCCGGTCGCCGTCCAGGAGCGGTTGTTCGCGCCCGGCAAGTTCTCCGAGATGTGGCCGCTCGGCCCGGACTCTCCGGCGTCCAAGGGCCGTCCGCGCAACATCAAGATCCGCTGGATCGAGGACTGCCTGCTCGACATGGCCCAGGACGTCTACGGCATCGAGGTCGTCCCCGGTGCCTACACGCCTCCCGCCCGCTTCGACGGCCTGCACGTACTCGCGATCGCCGACGGCGCCCGTTCCGCCACCCGCGAAGCGTTCTCGTCCCAGTTCGGCACCCCGAGCCGTGAACTGTTCTCAGTGGACGGTTCGCCGCTGGACGAGCGCGTCCTGGGCATCCGCGTCACCGCCAAGTCCCCCGACGAGCACACCGTCCCGCTGACCGTGGCGCAGAACAGGTTCCTCTTCAACTCGCTCGGCGGCGGCTTCATCAACATGCGCCTCACCGCCGAGGAGGCGTCGGAGATCGTCGCCCTGGGCGAGAGCGGCCCTGTCTCGTGCATCGGCAAGTTCGGCTGCACCATGCGTCCCGCCTCGAACGGCCGCTTCGTCTGCGACCGGCACCGCGCCGTCTTCAAGCCGTCGGTCGACAAGCTCTCCTACCTGTGGCCCCGGATCCTCGACGGCCTGCGGTTCTTCGGCGTCGGCGTGGCGGACGTCGTCGGCATCAACTCGTTCACGCTCGGCATGCAGCAGATGTCGAAGTTCACCGCGCAGCTCGCGCCGTCGACGTTCGGCTTCCTGCTCGGCGACGCCGCGAACTCGCTGCACTTCTGGCCCGGCCGCGGCCTCAACACGGGCCTCAAGAGCGCCCTCTCGCTCGCCGTGAACCTGCAGAAGCGCTGGCGCGGCAAGGCTTTCCGCGCCGCCGACTTCGCCCAGCACGAGGGCGTCATGCAGCAGCTCCAGTACCGTGAGAAGTCCCGAGCCTGGACCACCATGCTCATGCCCGACTCCGAAGGCACCCCGCGCGGCATCGAGGACCGCATCCGCGAGGGCCTCCAGGGCCCCGCCGACCGCGCCGCCCTCGTCAAGACGCTGTTCGAGCGCGTCCTCGACATCAAGAACCGCATGGGCGACCGCATGGGCCCGCTGGCCACCGACGAGTGGTACTACGGCCGCGTCAACGCCCTGGACACCCGCACGCTGAAGGTCCTGGTGGAGTCCGGCGCGTGGATCACCCGCGAGATCGGCGGCGAGGAGGTCGAGGTTCCCTCGGCCGCGCCGGCCACCGCGCCCGCCGCGAAACAGCAGCCGGTCCGCCAAGACCTGTCCTTAGCCAGCTAGTGGCCGAAGTTTGGGCCAAAAGAGTGACAATGAAGGAGCGGAGGTAGCAGGCAGCTGGATCACGACGATGATCTGACATGGCTCAAGCTTCAAACATCGAAATGACGTTCCGGCAGGTGCGGGAGCTCGTCAAGGACGGAACCAAAACTGAAGATTTGCTGGGCAGCGTGGACAAGCTGCTCGGTGCTGTCCTGCTCTTGTCGCCAGCGGCGTTCGGGCCAACTGCCTTGCCTGCGCTAGGCCTCATCGGCGCCAAGAACGAGATTGTCAAGCTCGCAGGTGGCGTGGTCAAAAAGATCGCCGAGAGCTCGAAGCCCAGCTTCGTCGACCGCGGCCGTCACATCGTCGCGGCGCACTGCCTGCTTACCTATACCGCGTTTTTCGAAGCGCTGCAGGACAGTCTGCCGGACTTCGTCAAAGCGATCGATCTGAGCGGATCTGAGCGCCACAGGATCGCCGAGCGCGCAGTGGCGAGGATCGAAGCTCTTGCAGCCCTGCCAGCGAGACCATTGGACGCAGGCGAAGTTGCTCTTGCGGAGATACCTGTCCCATTGCCGCACCCGGTCCTCACCCGGAATCAGGAAGGTGAGAACCGGAGGAGCCTCTACGAGAACATGACTCGGCATCTGACCAAGTTCGTGTCAGGTCTCGCTGTGTGGGAGCGGCTCGGCGAGCCGGAACGGGACGAGATCAGCAGTCGGCTCCGGGACCTGCCGGCCAAGGCCGTCGAGGTCTACGAACTGCAGTACCTGGCCTTCGCGGCCGAAGTGCCTGAGTACTTCATCTGGTCGGATCTGAGAGAACACGGTCGCACTCAGCAGCTCACTGTTGCCGTGCGCCAGAAGCTCGATCAGATCGACTCCGCGACCAAGGCGCTCGATCTGGGGCTGGCCAACCTGGCGAAGGCGATCGAGGTGATCACCCACGCGCCGACCGTCGAGAACCCGTCACTCGAAGTGTCCGAGGCTCTGAACCGAACGTACTCGAGCTGGATTGCGGACCCAGTGATCGATGATCGGTATGACCGTCGCGACGATGCGCCCGCCTTGCAGTACCCGAAGAAACAGGACATCTTCGTGCCGCAGGCATACAAGGTGCTGCGGCACCTGGACACCAAAAAGCGCCTCGAAGACGAACGCCTGTGGGCAGGTATCGACAGCAGGAACGACCTCGGTGCCTTTGTCATCAGCTATCTCGAATCGGTGTACAGCACCGAGTCCCCCTTGGTCATCCTCGGCCAACCAGGCTCAGGCAAGTCGTTGTTCACGGAGCTGCTGGCAGCGACGCTGCGGCCACCGACCTTCAACGCTGTGCGGGTGAAGCTGCGCGACATCGACGCCGAATCCGAACTGCAGACCCAAATTGAGCACCAGA
The DNA here is from genome assembly GCF_033949925.1 of Lentzea kristufekii. Classification (NCBI taxonomy): domain Bacteria; kingdom Bacillati; phylum Actinomycetota; class Actinomycetes; order Pseudonocardiales; family Pseudonocardiaceae; genus Lentzea; species Lentzea kristufekii. The sequence goes on along the minus strand of NZ_JAXAVV010000007.1, from coordinate 370,856 downwards.
TCCGGAAGGACACCGGTCTGGACGTGCATTGGCCGGCGTTCGCAAAGGCGTTCCCGGACAGTCCGCCGGTGATCATTCTTGACGGCTACGACGAACTTCTCCAGTCTAGCGGGAAAGTCTACAGCGGTTACTTGGATAAGGTCCACCAGTTCCAGCGCCGCGAAGCAAACCAGAAGCGCCCGGTCAGGATCATTGTCACCAGTCGCGTGACGTTGATCGACAAAGCGGTCATGCCGCCAGGAGTCACCGTGCTCCGGCTCCTGGAGTTCGACGAGCCGAGACGGCAAGCCTGGATCTCCGTTTGGAACCAACACAATCACGAGTACTTCTCGCGGACCAGTACCCGGCAGTTCCATCCTGGGGACGAGGAGAAGGTACTGCAGTTGGCGCGGCAGCCGCTGCTCCTGCTAATGCTCGCGGTCTACGACTCGAAGGAGAACTCACTTCATCGCGGTGAGCGGCTTGATCAAACGCGCCTATACCATAGTCTGCTCTGCCGGTTCATGGAACGCGAACGGCTCAAGGACGAGGAGGGAACGCGCTTCCGTGCGCTCCGCCCATGTCAGCAGGCAGACCAGATCGAGCGTGATCTGGAGCGTCTCGGTGTCGCTGCCGTCGGCATGTTCAATCGGCAGTCACTGCACATCGCCAAGGAACAGCTGAATCAGGACATCGCATACTTCGACGTTGGGCGCTCGGTGCATCGCTCGGCCGGTGGTGTGCAGCTCAGTCAAGCCGAGCTCCTGCTAGGGAGCTTCTTCTTCATCCACGAGTCACGCTCGAAGAATTCCGGGGGTGTGGCTGCTGAGAGCGAGTCCAACCCGACGTCGTTCGAGTTCTTGCACAACACCTTCGGTGAGTTCCTAACCGCCGACTTCATCCTGCGAATTCTGCTGCGGGAAACGAAGATGGTGGAGAAGATGGACGGAGATGAAGATCTTCGACCGGCTCTCCGGCAGCGGTTGAGTCTCGTTGTCGAGAACTGGTTTGCTTGCCTTTGTTATTCGGCCCTACATGCGCGACCCGTAATTCTCGAAATGCTTCGAGAATGGGCCGGACATCGCTTGAATGACGAAGGTCGCAGTATCTCTAGCTTCCTCGAAAGTCTGGATCTTGTACTTCGCGAGCAGCTTAGAAGCATCCTGCGGGGAGCTCCGCCGAGATTCCTGATCGACGTCGATGAGAAGCGTCCTTTCGCTCAACTGCCGACTTTTGGGCACATGGCGATCTACAGTCTCAATCTGGTCGTTCTTCGTGCGGTTCTGTCGGCGGACGTCTATGTTTTCGACGAAAGCCAGTTCTCGGTGGCCGATTCGGGATGTCGACCGTGGGACCGACTTGTTCATTTGTGGCGTTCGTGGTACTCGCTGGAGGCTCTATCGGGAGTTTCGGCGATTCTCAGGGCATCCAGGTCTGTCGGGAAAGTTGAGTTACGCAGTCACGATTTCTTTCAGGCGCCTGCTCAGAAATCGAAACTCGACGATGTGTTCAGTGTCGCCGATTCCCTGGCTGATAATATTACTGCCGGTCTGGCTGGGCTCCACGTTTACGACAGCTCTTTCGGCTATCAAATAGACCTAGAACAGATTGAAATTCGATTGTTTGATGAAGGGGTCAACCTTAATGATGAGATAGTAAGTCGGCAGGCGAATGACTATCGATACGCGATGCATACTGTAAGACGAGTAGATGGCGGTGGTATTTTCCGTAGGGCGACAAGTTGGTATAAAAATGGTGTGATCAGGTCGCGTGCGCAATCCAACGCCTTCGAGGCTTTGCTTCGGGAAGATCGTATTGATCTTGGCGGTGCGATGGAGTCGATAATCGGCCCGAGTGAGCTTGAATCCCTCAGTCGCCTGCCCTCGCACGATGTTGATGCCATCGTTAAAGTTAGAAGTGCGGCAGAGCCGCTGTGGATCAGTGACTTGCTTAATGACGTGGCGAAACGCGGTTTGGCTTGGGCTGCGTCGTGTGACGCGGCAGGTCCGATCTTGAGAGCGGCAAGAGTGCATGTTCATTCCCGCGGTGCGCAAGATCTAAGAGAGCGGTCTATTGATGAGCTTAGATCGGGTCTTGTTTTCGAGCCTCGCACCGTGGAGCTCGCGATCAGCATGGCAATCTGCGGTATGGCGATTGATGTAGAGCTTCTGGTAAAGCAAAGCATGGACGTCTTTGCTGCACGTCTTCATGGTGGCGAATGGAGGGTGGACGACCTTTCTGTTGCGATGCTGAACGTCTTTTTGGGCATGGTGATAGACAGTGGTCGGCAGGTTCGAAATTCCGCGATTTTTCTTGTTGAGGAGGTGGCGAGCTTCATCTCGAGAGGTGGGGAATCCCGCGTGCCAGTGAATTTGAATTCACTGATGATAAAACTAGCGCTTTGTCTTCCTCTTGAATCGCTCCTCAGGCACCGTCTGATGGCCCCACTGCTTGATGACTTCGATCTGTCTGGTTGGATATTTGAAGATCCTACTGACGTGGTTCTGGCGATCCGGCTATGTCGAGAGAATGATAATTTGCAGGAAGCGCGCGAAATGCTCGATCGAATTTTCTCTTTGTCGGCGAACGGGACTCAGAATCTTTCTTTCTCTAGGCGGATCTTTGGAGATGCTAGTATTGCTCTGTCCTCGCGTGCCGTCGATGATCTAAATTGGGCGATCAGTGAGGCCAATCGCTGAAGGCCTCGCGCTTTCACAGCTAGCTGCTGCTTGACTTCGTTCTACTTACACCCAGGCTTCGGCGCCTGAACCGAGCCGCACGAGTGCTCGCCGGTAGTCGTCCACCTCGTAGAGGTCCGCCGCCGCGAGCTCCGTGGTCGTCACTTCCAGCACGGTCCCCGCGGTCGCGTCGGCGGGATCGCCGGTGTGCCGCAGGATCGGATGGCGGTCCGTCCCGCTGACCGCGATCACGGCGGGGTCGGTGATCGTCACCCAGTCCTGCCGGTAACCGGGCAGCACGTCCTGCCTGCCGGCCGGCGTCCGCCCGAAGTGCTCGATCTGCACCGGGGGCGTCTGCAGCGTCCCGTAGGAGAAGAGGTTCACGACGGCGTCCGCCGCACCACCGATCCGCCGCAGCACGGGATGGGCGACGTCCTCGTTGCCGACCACGACCGAAGCCCGTTCCGCCGGCCCGACCTCGTCGAGGTACCGGCGGCTCGCGGCGTGATACCGCTGGCCGAAGGCCCGCTGCGCCTGCTTCAGCCCGCCCAGCAGCTCGCGATCACGCCGGGTGCCGCGCTCGAGGGCCACCTCGAAGGGCGTGTCGACGAAGACGACCTCGTCCCACTTCAGCTCTCGCTGCAGGAAGCTCCCGTCGACCACCAGGACGAGGTCGTCCGGCGCGGTGATCGGGGGCTCGTCCAGCGCAGTGTCCGAGCGCAGGTCGATGATCCGCTCGCGGTACCGGCGGTCTCCGCCGGGCCCGAGCGGCTCCAGCACCAGCCGCGAGAACGCGCCGAAGTCGTAGGCGTCCAAGTAGTAGCCGTCCGCCGAGTCGCGGCCCTGCCGGTGACGCACGGCTCGCGGGTGGTGGAACCCGTCCATCGACAGGTGCGCGGCGGACCGGCCCCGCGCGGTGACGGCCGCGGTCAGCTCGCGGGCCAGCGTCGTCTTGCCCGACGCGGTGATCCCGTCCACCGCCACGCGCAGCGGACGCCCGAGCCCGACGAGGTGGTCGGCGATCCGGCCCAGCAAGCGCTCCCGAGGAGTGATCACGGGCCGGACTTTAGTCGTCCTCGACCTCGCGCCTGGAGAGCCGGACCTCCTCGACGTCGAGCTTGCGCTGGATCGTCCGCAGCACGATGTCGTCGATGGCGGCCTCGTCGCGCAACCGCACCACGGTCGCCCGCTTGTGCGCGATCAGCTCCAGCCGCAGCGCCGCGTACTCGACCTCGGACTGCGCCACCTCCTCGTCGCCGGCCTCCTTGGCCCGCACGACCTCCAGGTGGTGTTCGTACTCGGCGCGCACCCTCTTGTAGACGACGTCCGAGACACCCACCTTGTCGGCGAGACGGGGCAGGGCCTCGTAGGCCTCCTCGGACGCCGTCGACTGGGCCAGCCGCAGCTCCTCGTCCAGCGCCGTGTCCTCGGGCAGCTGCGAGAACCGGATGATCGAAGGCAGCAGCACCGCCTGCACGATCAACGTCAGCACCACGACGCCGGACGTGATGAGGATGATCTCGTCGCGGAACGGGAAAGGCCCGCCACCCACCACCGTCTCGGGCACGGCCAGCGCGGCGGCCAGCGACACCGCGCCGCGGAACCCGGCGGCGGACGACACCAGCCGCTGGCGGGCACCGACGCGCCGCAGTCGTTGCTGCGGACGGCGGTCGAGGGCCCGGATCACATAAGGAGTCGTGTAGCTCCACAGCAGGCGCGTGCCCGTCACCGTCAACGCCACCAGCCCGATGGCGCCGAACGTCGCCAAGGTCTCCGAGCCGTCCAGCGACCGGATCGCGCTGTGCGCCTGGAGTCCGATCAGGACGAACAGGGCACCGTTCAACACGAACGTGGCGATGCCCCAGAACGCGTAGCTGACCTGACGGGTGTCGGCGCGCACGATGCGCGGCCCGACCCGTGCCAGCGTCAGGCCGCACGTCACCACGGCGATCACGCCGGAGCCGTGCACGGTCTCGGCCAGCAGGAACGCCGCGAACGGGGTCAGGATGCTGACCACGCTCTCGTGCAACGGGCTGTCGAGCCGCTTGCGCACCTGCACCGCGAGCCACGCGACGATCAGCCCGGCCACCGCGCCACCCGCGTACGACAGCAGCAACTGCAACCCGACCCGTCCGGTGCTGAACTCCTGTTCGCCTATGGTGATGGAGATGGCGATCGCGTAGATCACGAGCGCTGTGCCGTCGTTGATCAACGACTCGGCGCGCAGGATCGTCGACGTCCGGCGCGGCATGCCGCGGGCGATCGCCGCGACGGCCGTCGCATCGGTGGGTGCGAGAGCCGCGCCGAGCACCCACGCCGGACCCCAGTCGAGGCCCAGCGCGTGGGCGACCGATGCGACGGCGGCGGCCGTTGCGAGTACGAGCAGCGTGCTGAGCAGCACGATCGGGCGCAGGTTGCTGCGGATCTCCCGCAACGAGGTGTTGAGGCTTTCCCAGTACAGCAACGCCGGCAGGAAGATCAACAACATCGCCTCCGGCGGGAGGCTGACCTCTTCCAGGGCGGGCACGAAGCCGAGCACCCCGCCGCACACCACCAGCAGCACCGGGGCGGCGACGCGCAGCCGGCCGGACACCATGCTGCTCGCGAGGATGCACACACCCAGCACCACTACGAGTTCGAGACCGAGCATGCGCTAGAAGATAGGCCGATCAGGCGCTCAGCGCGTCATCCAGCTCGGCCAGCAGGCGGGACTTGGGACGCGCTCCCACGATCTGCCGAATCGGCACGCCGTCGCGGAACAGCAGCATCGTCGGCAGCGACATGACCTGGTGGTCGCGGGCGGTGGCGGTGTTCTCGTCGGCGTTGATCTTGACGACGGTCAGGTCGTCGCGTTCGCGGTCGATCTCCTCCAGCACCGGGGTGAGCATGTGGCACGGCCCGCACCACTGCGCCCAGAACTCCACGAGGACGGTGCCCGTCCGGGTCTGGTCCGAGAACGTGGCGTCGGTCAGCTGCTGCACTGGAACTCCTTGGGTTCGGGCACGAGGCACGGGTCCTGGAAGGCGAGTCTGGCCAGCAGGAACTCCCGGACGGTGTTGAGCCGGTCCAGGCAGGCGTCCACCTCGGCGAGCTTGCGCCGGTAGACCTCCCGCGAGTCCGGGCACGAGTCACCGGACTCGTGCCCGGCGCGCAGACACGCGACGAACGGCCGGGTGTCCTCCAGGGACAGCCCGACCGCCTGCAGCGACTGGATCTCGCGAACCAGCCGCAGGTGGTGCTCGTCGTACTCGCGGTAGCCGTTGGGCGTGCGCCCCGCTTCGAGGAGCCCTTCGGACTCGTAGAAGCGCAGCGCACGGGTCGTGGTGCCGGCTCGCTTGGCCAGTTCGCCGATCCTCATGGACCGAACGCTAAACCTTGACGCTCACGTCAACGCAACACTTCGGCTCGGGGCGCCCTGCCAGTCGCCGCGCTGCAGCCGGTGACGCAGGCACCAGAGGAGCGCGGCGATCCGTGCTCGAACGGTATGCCAGTGGTCCCGGAGTGGGAAACGATCGGAGGAGCGGGCCTCAAGCCCGCTCGGTGCGCTCACAGCGCGAGGGCGCGCACGCCCTTTCGAGTCGTCATGCGGAAGATCGTGACATCGCCGCGCCGCAGTCCGCAAGCACGAAAATATTCCCGCTCCGGCCAGGAGTCCCACCCAGTGGCCGTCCCGGCGTGAGGCCCCTCCGCACACACAGAATGCGAGCAAACGACGAGAGGGGGACCGGTGGGCACACGACTGCACCTGGCCGCCGCGCTCCACGCCACCGGCGAAGAGGCTTTCACCGCAAGGCATTGGGCCGACCTCGTGCGCGAGGCCGAGGAAGCCAAGTTCGACTTCGTCACGTTCGACGACTCGCTCGGCGGCCGGCCGGGCCTGGACGCGGTCCTCACGGCCGCGCGCATCGCCCCGCTGACCACGCGCGTCGGCCTGGTGCCGACGGCGATCGTGACGCACACCGAGCCGTTCCACCTGTCGAAGGCGATCGCGACGCTCGACCACGTGAGCGGGGGGACGGGCGGGCGTTCAGCTGGCCGTCGCGCCCGATCCCGCCGACGCCAGGCACTTCGGGCGCCGTTCGATCGGACCGGAGTCGGAGCTGTGGGAGGAGGCCGCGGACTACGCGGAGGTGCTGCGCCGGTTGTGGGACAGCTGGGAGGACGACGCGGAGATCCGCGACGTGGCCACCGGGCGGTTCATCGACCGCGAGAAGCTGCACCACATCGACTTCGAGGGCCGGTGGTTCAAGGTGCGCGGGCCGTCGATCACACCGCGCCCGCCGCAGGGGCACCCGCTGATCGCGGCCTCGGAGCCGTTGGGGGACATCGTGTTCGCGGACGAAGTCTCGTCATCCGACAGGCTCGTGTTCCGCGACGTCGACGCGTCGACCCCGGTCGAGAAGCTGATCGCCTGGCACGACGAGGGTTTCGCCGGCTTCCGGCTGCACGGCGACCTCCACCGGACCACCCGCGAGGTCGTGCCGGAACTGCGGCGGCGCGGACTGTTCCGCACCGAGTACGAGCACACGACGTTGCGCGGCCACCTCGGCCTCGCCCGGCCGGGCAACCAGTTCGCCTAGGAGGAACGCGAGATGCCCAAGCAGATCCACCTCGCCGCGCACTTCCCCGGCGTGAACAACACGACCGTCTGGAGCGATCCGCAGGCGGGCAGCCACATCGAGTTCGAGTCGTTCGTCCACTTGGCACAGACGGCCGAACGGGCGAAGTTCGACTTCTTCTTCCTGGCCGAGGGACTGCGGCTGCGCGAGCAGGGCGGTGAGATCTATGACCTGGACGTCGTCGGCCGGCCGGACACGTTCACCGTGCTCGCCGCGCTGGCCGCCGTCACCGACAGGCTCGGCCTGGCGGGCACGATCAACTCCACCTTCAACGAACCCTACGAGGTGGCGCGGCAGTTCGCCTCGCTCGACCACCTGTCGGACGGGCGCGCCGCCTGGAACGTCGTCACCTCGTGGGACGCGTTCACCGGTGAGAACTTCCGGCGCGGCGGGTTCCTCGCCCAAGAAGACCGGTACACGCGCGCGGAGTCGTTCCTGCGCACCGCGTGGAAGCTGTTCGACACCGGCGTGGGGTCGTTCGAGCACACCGACCAGCACTTCGACATCAGCGGCACGTTCGGCGTTCCGCGCTCGCCGCAGGGCCGTCCGGTGATCCTGCAGGCCGGGGACTCCGAGGAGGGCCGCGAGTTCGCCGCCGCCACCGCCGACGCGATCTTCTCGCGGCACGGGACCTTGGAGGCGGGTCAGAAGTTCTACCGCGACGTCAAAGGGCGGCTGGCCAAGTACGGACGCACGCACGACCAGCTCGTGGTGCTGCCCGCGGCCACGTTCATCCTCGGCGACACGGACGCGGACGCCCAGGAGAAGGCCGCCGTGGTGCGGCGGCAGCAGGTCAGCGGCGCGACGGCCATCCGGTTCCTGGAGCAGGTGTGGAACCGGGACCTGAGCGGTTACGACCCGGACGGGCCGCTGCCCGAGGTCGAGCCGCTGATCGGCGAGAACACCATCGCGAAGGGCCGCGCGAGCGTGCGGATGTTCAAGGACCCGGCGCAGACCGTGCGGGAGTGGCGGGAGAAGGCCGCGGCGAAGAACCTGTCGATCCGCGACCTCGTGATCGACGTGAGCGCCCGGCAGACGTTCATCGGGTCGGCGGACAGCGTCGCCACGCAGATCGACGGCCTGGTGCAGCAGGACGCGGCCGACGGGTTCATCCTCGTGCCGCACGTGACGCCGGGCGGGCTCGACGAGTTCGCGGACACCGTCGTGCCGCTGCTGCAGGAGCGCGGCGTTTTCCGGGCCGACTACACAGGTCCGACGTTGAGGGATCATCTCGGTATCCGATAGTTGTTCAGCACGTGGATGTCCTTGCCCGGCCGGTTCCCCGGTACATAACGTGAGCGTCGTTGAGTGAGTGCTCTCCTCAAGAGCGCAGGGAAGGGAGGACAGGATGAACGGCGCCGTCACGCTGGTCCTGTCCTCCCGCTGTCGCACCGCCTGTACGAGCTGACACTTCTCGCTCGTCTCACGTTCCCCGCCGCAGCAAGGACTCGCCATGACCTCTGGCACGCTCACGCTGGTGTCCACAAAGGACGATGATCTCTCCTCGTTGCCCGTCGTGCCCGCTCGTCACCCGTGGCGCTGGGTCGGTGTCGCGTTCGTGCTGGTGCTCGCCGCGCAGTTCGTGCACGGCCTGGTCACGAACCCCGCGTGGGACTGGCCGACGTTCGCCCGCTACTTCACCGCCCGGTCGATCCTGACCGCCGTCGGCACGACCATCGTGCTGACCGTGCTCGGCACCGCCCTGGGGTTCGCGCTCGGCATCGTCGTGGCGGTGCTGCGGATGTCGAAGAGCCCGTTCCTGAGCGCCGTGGGCTGGACCTACATCTGGGCGTTCCGGTCGATCCCGCTGATCGTGCAGCTGCTGTTCTGGTTCAACATCTCCTACCTGTACCAGCGGCTTTCGCTCGGCGTGCCGTTCGGGCCGGAGTTCGTCAGCTTCGAGACGATCGCGCTGATCAGCCCCATGGGCGCGGCCGTGCTGGGACTGGCGCTGCACCAGGCGGCCTACGCGGCGGAGATCGTCCGGTCGGGCGTGATCTCGGTGGACCGCGGGCAGCTGGAGGCGGCGGCCGCGCTGGGCATCCCGAGGTTCCGGCAGTTCCGCAGAATCATTCTGCCCCAGGCGATGCGGTCGATCCTGCCCAACGCGGCCAACGAGGTGATCAGCCTGTTCAAGGGCACGTCGGTCGTCTCCGTGATGGCCATCGGCGAGCTCTTCTACCAGGTGCAGGTCATCTACGGCCGCAACGCGCGGGTCGTGGCGCTGCTGATGGTCGCGACCGTCTGGTACATCATCCTGACCACCCTGCTCTCGATCGGCCAGCACTACGTCGAGCGCTACTTCGCGCGAGGAGACCGCAGGTGATCGAGGTTCTGGGCGTGCACAAGAGCTTCGGTTCGCTCGAAGTGCTGCGCGGGGTGTCGCTGGAGGTCGCGGCCGGCGAGGTCGTGGTGGTGCTCGGGCCGTCCGGCTCCGGCAAGTCGACGCTGCTGCGCACCATCAACCGCCTGGAGAAGGTCGATCGCGGCTACATCACGATCGACGGCGAGCTCATCGGCTACCGGCGCCGCGGCGGGAAGCTGCACGAGCTCAAGGAACGCGAGATCCTCAAGCAGCGCAAGGACATCGGGTTCGTCTTCCAGAACTTCAACCTGTTCCCGCACCTCACCGCACTGGAGAACATCGCGGAGGTCGCGGAACTCTCCGACGCACGGCACTTCCTGGAACGCGTGGGACTCGCGGACAAGGCGGACGCGTACCCGCGGCAGCTCTCCGGCGGCCAGCAACAACGCGTCGCCATCGCCCGGGCCCTCGCCACGCGGCCGAAGGTCGTGCTGTTCGACGAACCGACGTCCGCGCTGGACCCCGAACTGGTCGGCGAGGTGCTGGACGTGCTGCGCGACCTCGCCCGTTCCGGCACCACGATGGTCGTCGTCACGCACGAGATCGGCTTCGCCCGCGAGGTGGCCGACCGGATCGTGTTCATCGACGACGGCGTGATCGTCGAAGAGGGAACACCCGGCGAGGTGCTCGACCACCCCGTCCACGAGCGCACCCGCGCTTTCCTGTCCAAGGTTCTGTAGAAGGAGTTCGTTGTGCGCAAAGTACTTCTCGCCGTGCTGGCGTTCGGTCTGGCTGCCTGCGGCACGGCCGGTGGTGAGGAGCCCGCCGAGGTCTCGGGCCTGAGCGTGAACCTCAGCCCGCAGCAGAACCGCGTCACCGCGGTGAAGGACGACAAGATCGCGGCGAAGGTGCCGGAGAAGTTCAGAACGAAGGGGGAGCTGGTGATCGGCGGATCCGCCGGTACAGCACCACCCCTGAGGTTCTACGCCACCGACGACAAGACCGTGATCGGTGTCGAGACCGACATCGCCACGCTGGTCGCCGACGTGCTGGGCCTGAAGCCCCGCCTCGAGGTCGCGTCGTGGGAGAACCTCTTCGTCGGTCTGGACAGCGGTGCCTACGACCTCGGCCTGTCGAACATCACGGTGACCGAGGCGCGCACGGAGAAGTACGACTTCGCCACCTACCGCCTGGACACGCTGGCGTTCGAGGCCAAGAAGGGCGGCACCTGGAAGGTGAAGGAGCCCAAGGACGTGGCGGGCAAGGTGATCGCCGTGACGTCGGGCACCAACCAGGAGAAGATCCTGGTCGACTGGAGTGCGGCGACCGTCTCGGCGGGTCTGAAGGCCACGGACATCAAGTACTTCCAGAACTCCTCGGACTACTACCTGGCACTGCAGTCCGGCCGCATCGACGCCTACCTCGGCCCGAACCCCACGTCGGCCTACCACGCGGCGACGTCCGGGCAGACCGAGGTGATCGGCAACTTCTCCGGCGGTGCCGCCGTCCAGGGCAAGATCGCCGCGACCACGAAGAAGGACAGCGGGCTCGTGACTCCCGTCCAGGAGGCCCTGAACCAGCTGATCGCCAACGGCAAGCACGCCGAGGTGCTGAAGCGCTGGGGCCTGTCCGACGAGGCCGTGCCGACGTCGGAGATCAATCCCCAGGGCCTGCCCAAGAGCTGAGGAGGTGCGACATGAGGTTCAGCATCACCATCGACACCGAGGACGAGAACACCGCGCTGCGGCTGCTCGGCGCGCTGACCGACGCGGGCCTGGTGCCGGCGGTCGAGGCCGCGGTCGAGGAGGTGGACGTCCGGATCCTCCCGGACACGCGGCAGGTGCTGGTGCACGACAAGCCCGTCGAGCTGACGCGCCTGGAGTTCGAACTGCTGCTCCACCTGTGCTCGAACACAGACCGCGTGCACCGCCGGCGCGAGCTGCTCTCGGCGGTGTGGGACGTCGACGACGACTACAGCGGCGGCCGCACGGTCGACGTGCACGTGCGACGGGTGAGGAAGAAGCTCGGCGACGCGGCGGAGATCGTCCAGACCGTCCGCGGCGTCGGGTACCTGGTGGCGTCGAGCGGCCGGTTCCGGGTGGAGCGGTCGCCGAACGTGGTGCGCCTCGCGGACCGGCGCGCCGGGTAAACGAGTTGCTCCGGCCCTGGGCGCGGTGTTGCATGGGGGGCACATCCGGGGGAGTTGATCGATGCTCGACGGCGAGACCACCACCGACGTGTCCCTTGTGGACGAACTGATCCGCACGCAGTTCCCGCGCTGGCACGGTCTGCCGATCACCGAGGTCGTGCACGGTGGCACCAGCCACGCCCTGTACCGGCTGGGCGACGACCTGGCGGTGAGGCTGCCACGCCGCGAATGGGCGAGGGACGACCCTTCCAAGGAAGCGGTCGTCGTTCCCCTGGTCGCGCCGCACCTGCCGGTCGCCGTGCCGGAACCGCTGGAGCTGGGCGAGCCCGCGCTGGGTTACCCGTACCAGTGGTCGGTGGTGCGCTGGGTCGCGGGCGAGATGGCCCCGGTCGAGGAAGCTTCCGAGGACACCCCGCACCGGCTCGCCGCCCTGATCCGCGCACTGCACGAGGTCGACGCGACAGACCGGCCGTGGACCACCTATCGCGGCCGTCTCGACGCCCGTGACAACGACGACGCCGTCCGTTCCTGCATCGCGCAGGTCGGCGGCGACCCCAGACTCGTCACCGTCTGGGAGGACGCCCTGAACGCCCCGCGCTGGGACCAGCCGGGCCGGTGGCTGCACGCCGATCTGCACGTCGGCAACCTGATCTTCACCGGCGGCGAGCTGACCGGCGTGATCGACTGGAGCAGCGCGGGCGTCGGCGACCCGGCCGGCGACCTCATGACGGCCTGGCTCTACCTCGACGAGCGCGGCCGCAAGGCGTTCCAGCGCGAGATGAGCGAGTACGACGACGCCGCGTGGGCGCGGGCGAAGGGCTGGGCGCTGCACCTCGCCGTGCTCGCGCTGCCGTACTACCGCGACACCAACCTGTTCCTCACGGGCATCGCCAGCCGGACGCTCGACCAGTTGTGCCCCGGGTGGGACGACTGATGCGGATCGGGCTCCCGTGGACGAAGTGGTCCGCCTGAACGGGACTGCGAGGTTGTGTCCAGGCTGGGCCCGCATCTGCCGATCGCGGTACCGGAGCCGCTGGCACTCCGCGGACCGGCACGGGGCTTCTTCGAGGCGGGGGAGCCGGACGGCGAGCTTGTCGCCGAGGCGGTCGATGGCGTGGGCGGTGCCGCCGTGCCCGCTGGTACGGCCTCGGGCTCACCGGCTCCTGCAGAAGGCCGGCACGGCGGGGCGAGTCGTGGACCACCCGCCACGACATCTCCACCAGCGACGCAGGCCAGCTGGTTCATTGCGAAACTCGGCGGTGACCGCGGTGCCATCAGCACTTCGGCAAGGTGGGCGCCTGCGTGGCCGTCGGCGACCTCATGACCGAGCGGCTGTTCCTCGACGACGCGGCCGCGTGCGGTCCCAGCGCGAGTTCGCGGAGTTCGGCGACATCACCTGGATCCGCGCACGAGGGCTGGGCGCTCGAACCCTCCGTACTGACGCTCGCCCGCCTCGCCCTCGCCCAGCTACTCCCGGAACGCCCCGGGTGACAGCCCCGTCTCGCGGACGAAGAACTTCGTGAAGTTCGTGGCCTCGCTGAACCCGAGCCGGTGCCCGATCGCCGCCGACGACAGGTCGGTGTGCACGAGCAGCCGTTTGGCCTCCAGCGTCACGCGGGCGTCGATCAGCGCCTTCGCGGACTGCCCGGTGGCGGCCAGGCAGATGCGGTTGAGGCTGCGCGTCGAGTAGCCGATCCTGGCCGCGTACTCGGCGGCGTTGCGGGTGGTGGCGAACGAGCGTTCCAGCTCCTGCTGGAAGCGCTCGAAACGCGGGTCGTGCCTGAGGGTGTCGCCCGGCAGGCGGGCGATGCGGAGCAGCAGCGCGCCCAGGAGTTGGCGCAGCAGGTCTACCGGCTCGTTGGTCAGCAGGTTGCGGCGGTACTCCTGGCGCAGGTCCTGCACGGCGCGGGTGAAGACCGCCAGCTCCGCCTTGGGCACCGTGTGCAGCACCGGGCCGAACGGGCTGAGCATCGGCTGTGGGAAGGCGGGGGTGAAAAGCAGCATGAGCGCTTCCGCCGAGCCTGCGGGCAGGCGGAGCACGCGGCCGGGACTGATGTGCAGCAACGTGCCGGGGGAGCACGGGTGGTCCACGAAATCGACCATGGTGGTGCCGGTGCCCGCGGTGAACAGGAACAGCTGGTGGAAGTCGGTGCGGTGCACCTTCGTCAGCGTGTCGGAGGTGAGGCGGCGGCGGAGGACGCCCAGGTCGAGTGCTTCGAGGCCCAGCTGCCCGCGGTCGGGGTTGCTGAAGCCGAACTGCGCGACCTGTCCACTTTTGACCATGGTGAGGCGTGATCCTACCTCGATCGGACTCGGCTGGTGGGCCACTGTGTGAGCCATGGACAACAAGGAACTCGTGCTCAAGGCCGCAGGCGAACTGTTCGGCGACAAGGACCCGTCCGCCGTGGACCGCTGGGTGGCGCCGGACTACCGCCAGCACAGCTCGCTCATCGCGGACGGACCCGAGGCGCTGCGCGGTCTCGTCGCCAACCTGCCGGAGGGCTTCCACTACGAACTGGCCCGGGTGATCGCGGACGGTGATCTCGTTGCGCTGCACGGCGTCTACCACGGGTTCGGGCCGCAGCCGCTGGTCGCGTTCGACCTGTTCCGGGTGCGGGACGGCAAGCTCGCCGAGCACTGGGACGCGCTCACGCCCGTCGTCGAGAACACCGCGAGTGGACGGTCCCAGACGGACGGTCCCGCACAGCCCGCACAGGAGAACACCGACCGCAGCCGTGAGCTCGTCAAGGAGTTCGCCCAGCGGATCCTGCAGGACGCCGACTACTCGGTGCTGACCGACTACATCTCCACCGAGACCTACCTGCAGCACAACCCCGAGGCCGCGGACGGGCTCGACGGGTTCGGTGCCGCCGCCGCGAAGTGGGCTCAGCAGGGCCGCAACCTCGTCTACAAGACCGTCCACCAGGTCGTGGCCGAGGGTGATCTCGTGCTGCTGCAGTCGGAAGGCGAGTTCGGCGAGCCGGTCGCGTACTGGGACCTGTTCCGCGTCCAGGACGGCAGGATCGTCGAGCACTGGGACGTCATCGCGCCGATCCCCGCCGCCCTGCCGCACGCCAACGGACTGTTCTGACGTGCTCGCCACCCTGCCCGGTTACCGGGACGCGGTCGCACTGGACGAGCCCTTCCGCCCGCTCGGTACGCCCGCTCCCGCCCACGAACTCGACCAGTTGACGGGCCTCGCCCTGCGGATGCTCGGCGACGACCCGTGGATCGGCCGGTTCCCGGTGCCTGGGAGCGCCGACGAACGGCGGCGCCTGCTGCGGGCGGTGCTGACCATCCGCGGGCCCGCGCCGCTCGACCCGGAACTCGTCGCCGTCCTGGACGCCCTGCTCGGCGGTGAACGTCAGCGGATGCGACCGGCCGACGTGCTGGAGCTGCCCGCGCCGGTCGCGGTGTGGCGCGGCGACATCACCCGGCTGGCGGCCGACGCCATCGTCAACGCCGCCAACGACGCCATGCTCGGCTGCTTCCAGCCCATGCACGCCTGCGTCGACAACGCGATCCACAACGTCGCCGGGCCGCGGCTGCGGGCCGACTGCGGGCGGATCATGTCGCTGCAGGGCACACCGGAACCGACCGGCACCGCGAAGATCACCCGCGGCTACCACCTGCCCGCGCCGTTCGTGCTGCACACCGTCGGGCCGATCGTGCACGGAAATCTGTTGCCTGCCCACGAAAGCGCGCTCGCTGACTCGTACCGGGCGTGTCTCGACCTCGCCGCCGAGGTGCCGGCGATCCGCACGATCGCGTTCTGCGGCATCAGCACGGGAATCTTCGGCTTCCCGAAACGACCGGCCGCGCGGATCGCCGTCGGCACGGTCCGGGACTGGCTCGCCGCGCACCCCGGCCGGCTCGACCGCGTGGTGTTCGTGGCGTTCAGGGCCGAGGACGAGGCCTTCTACCGGGAGTTGCTGTGACGCTGGAGCGCTGGCTGGACGAGGCCGACCGCGTGCTGATCGCCGCGGGCGCGGGACTGTCCGCGGCGGCTGGCTACGACTACTCGGACGCCGAACGGTTCGCCGAGTTGTTCCCGGTGCTGCACGAGAAAGGGCTGTGGGCGCGGTACCAGTTGATCGGACTGCCGCTGCCGCCCCGGTTGCTGTGGGGTTACTGGTCCGTGCACGTCGACGACATCCGGTTCGGCGAGGAACCGAACCCCGTGTACACGCGGCTGCGGGACCTGGTCGGCACCCGCGACCACTTCGTGCTCACGTCCAATGTGGACGGGCTGTTCGAGCGCAACGGGTTCGACGCGGAGCGGGTCTGGACGCCTCAGGGCGACTACGGCCGGTACCAGTGCGAGACGCCGTGCACGCGCGAGACCTGGCCGAGCAGGCCGATCATCGAGGCCGCGCTCGCCACCTACGACGCGGCGACGGGTGAGGCCACCGCCGTGCCGTCCTGCCCGCGCTGCGGGGGAGAGGTGTTCCTGAACGTGCACAAGGGACCCGAGTACGTGCCCGACCACTACCTGCCTGCCGGGCAACGGCTGCGTGACTGGCTGGACGACGGCGTGCTCGTCATCGAGATAGGCGCCGGGTACAGCACGCCCGGAGTCATCCGCTCCCCGGTCGAGTCGGTGGTGCGCGCACTGCCGGGTGCGCGGCTGGTGCGGATCAACACCGCGCACGCCGAGGTGCCGGAAGATCTGGCCGGGCGTGCCCTGAGCGTGCGGGCGGACGTCGCGGAGGTGCTGGCATGAGGATCACGGCGGCTGTCGTGGGGGAGAGGCACGGCGAGTTCGAGTTGCGCGAGGTGTTCCTCGACGAACCGCGGGACGGCGAGGTCCTGGTCCGGGTCGTGGCGGCGGGGATCTGCCACACGGACTCGATCACCCGGCACGGCGACCTGCCGTTCCCGTTGCCGGGCGTTCTCGGTCACGAGGGCGCGGGGGTCGTCGAGGCGGTCGGGCCGGGAGTGTCCGGTGTGGCCGAGGGAGACCACGTCGTGCTCGGCTGGCCCTGGTGCGGCGAATGCCGCAACTGCCTCGACGGTCAGCCGCGGTACTGCCTCAGGCTGGGAGACCTGCTGGTCGGCGGCGGCCGCGACGACGGGTCGACCGCGTTGCGCGGACTCGACGGCTCGCCGCTCGCGAGCCACTTCTTCGGGCAGTCGTCGTTCGCGACGCACGCGGTCGTGCCGTGGCGCGGCCTGGTGCCCGTCGAAGGGCCGCTGGAACTGCTCGGGCCCATGGCGTGTGGACTGTCCACCGGTGCGGGCGCCGTGCTGAACGTGCTGAAGCCGCACCCCGGCTCGTCTCTCGTGGTCTACGGCGCCGGCACGGTCGGGCTCGCCGCGATCATGGCCGCGCGCAACAGCGGGGCGACCCGGATCATCGCGGTCGACCGGCACGAGTCCCGGCTCGCGCTCGCCCGGCGGTTCGGCGCCACCGACACGGTGAACGTCGCCGTCGACGAGCCCGTCGCGGCGGTGCACGAGATCTGCTCAGGGCCCGCGGACTTCAGTCTGGAGTGCACCGGAGTCGTGGCGGTCTGCCGCCAGGCCGTGGACTCGGTGGGGATGCGTGGGACGTGCGCTCTCATCGGCGGGGCGCCGGCAGGGGCGCGCGTCGAACTGGACCACCTCAGCACGTTGTGGGGCAAGCGGGTCGTCGGCGTGCTCGGCGGGGAGGGGCGGAGCACGGCGCTCATCACGACGCTGGTCGACCTGCACCGGCAGGGGAGGTTTCCGTTCGACGAGCTCGTCACGCACTTCCCGTTCGGCGCCGTGGGGGACGCGATGCGGGCGGCGGAGGCGGGTGAGGTGATCAAGCCGGTGCTGCTGATGCCATAGCACGTCGCGCCATCCGCGAACCGGAGTAGGAGGCCCCCGCCATCCGGGGCCATTCGTCAGGTTACGTAGATGAGAAAGTTTCACCACCCCCCTCGACGGCGCCGCGGGTTTGTGCGTACGGTGAGCGCGCTGTAACCGTACCGGTCAGTAGTAACCCTAGCTGAATTCCTTTCTCCCCACCCCTGCAGGGTGAGGAAGTGAGCGCAGTGGACATGCTGTCGGATCGAGAACGGGTGCTGTGCCTGAGTCCTTTCGGCACCCCCAACCCGGCCCTCGTGGTCGCGGCCGAACGAGCCGGCGGGCTCGGTGTGCTCGACCTCGGGCCCCACGCCGCCGCCGACCTCGGCCGTGTCACCACGCGTCACCCGCGCGCCTTCGGGGTGCGGCTGCACGGACCGTTGACCGTGCCCCTGCCGGACACGGTCGACACCGTCGTCGTGGATCTTGTTCGACATGTTCCGAACCTCGCTGAGCTGGGTGGACGCCGTGTCCTCGCGGTGATCGCCTCGGTGGCGGAAGCCGTTGCGGCGATCGAGTTCGGAGCCACCGGCTTGATCGCGAAGGGTGCCGAGTCGGGCGGCCGAGTGGGTGGTTCGCCCGCGTTCGTGCTGCTCCAGCAGGTGCTCTCGCTGACCGACCTGCCGGTCTGGGTGGCCGGGTCGATCGGCCCCGACACGGCTGCCGCAGCGGTCGCCGGTGGTGCTCGCGGAGTGGTGCTGGAAGGCCAGCTCACACTCGTCGCGGAGGCGCGAAAACATATTTCCGGCGAAATTGTCAACGCGGTCCGGATGATGGACGGCGCCGACACCGTCGTGAACGACGGGTTACGCGTTCATGTTCGTCAAAACGCGCTCGAAATTGGTCAGGAAGGTTCCCTGGCGGATTCTTACCGTACCTCGTTCGGCACTGTCGGAGGCGTGGTCGGAGCCATTCAACGGGGGATGAGGAACAATCTCACCCTGGCGGGTGAGCACCGCTCGATCCGGTCCGGCGGACCGTTCTGCGACCGCGTCCCCGGCCTGCGGTACCCGATCGCACAGGGCCCGATGACCCGCGTCAGCGACCAGCCCGCGTTCGCCGCGGCCGTCGCCGAGGGTGGTGCGCTGCCGTTCCTCGCGCTCGCGCTGATGGAGGGCCCGGCGGTCCGCGAACTGCTGGACCACACCGCCGCCAAACTCGGCGAACGGCCGTGGGGCGTCGGCCTGCTCGGCTTCGCTCCACCGGAACTGCGGGCCCGGCAGATGGAGGCCGTGCTGGCCGTCCGGCCGAAGTACGCGATCGTCGCCGGGGGCACGCCCGCGCAGGCACGCGAACTGGAGGACGCCGGCATCGAGGCGTTCTTGCACGTGCCGTCGCCCGCGCTGCTGCGCCGGTTCCTCGACGAGGGCGCGCGCAAGTTCGTCTTCGAGGGCTCCGAGTGCGGCGGGCACACCGGTCCCCGGACCAGCTTCACGTTGTGGCAGCAGCAGATCGACGTGCTGCGCGGACGTGAGAAGGACGTCGTCGCCCTGTTCGCGGGTGGCATCCACGACGCCCGCTCGGCCGCCATGATCTCCGCCATGACCGCGTCGATCGCGGCACGGGGCGCGGCGGTCGGTGTTCTCGTCGGCACGGCCTACCTGTTCACCGAGGAAGCCGTGACGCACGGCGCGATCCAGCCGGTGTTCCAGCAGGTCGCGCTGGAGTGCGAGGACACGGCACTGCTGGAGACCTCGCCGGGCCACGCCGTCCGTTGCGCGCAGACGTCCTATGTGGACACCTTCGAGCAGGCGCGGGCCGAGCTGACCGGACTGTCGAAACAGGAGAGCTGGGAGAGGCTCGAACAGCTCAACCTGGGACGGCTCCGGCTCGCCAGCCGCGGTCTCGTGCGCGAGGACGGCACGCTCAAGCCGGTCGGCGAGGACGAGCAGCGCCGCGAGGGCATGTTCATGATCGGCCAGGTCGCGACGCTGCGGTCCGAACGCACCACCATCGCGGAGCTGCACGAGGACATCGTGTCCGGCGTGCCGCCCGAGACCGTCGCGGAAGCAGTCGAGCCTGAACCGCTGGACGTCGCCATCGTCGGCATGGCCGCGATCATGCCGGGCGCGCGTGACGTCGCGGAGTTCTGGGCGAACGTCCTGGCGGGCACCGACTCCATCACCGAGATCCCGCCGGACCGCTGGTCGCCCGAACGCTACGGCAGCCCGTTCCGGTGGGGCGGCTTCCTCCCGCGCACGGCCTTCGACCCGCTGGCGTACGGGATCCCGCCCGCGTCGCTCACCTCGATCGAACCCGCCCAGCTGCTGGCGCTCGAAGTGTCGGCGCGAGCGCTCCAGGACGCCGGCTACGCGACGCGGGTGTTCGACCGCGAACGCACGTCGGTGATCTTCGGTGCCGAGGCCGGTGCCGACCTCGCGAACGCCTACACGGTCCGCACCGCGTTGCCCGCACTGGGCATCCGCGGCCTGGACGACCACCTGCCGTCGCTGACCGAGGACTCGTTCCCCGGCGTGCTCGGCAACGTGATCGCCGGCCGGGTCGCGAACCGGCTCGACCTCGGCGGCGCGAACTACACGGTCGACGCGGCCTGCGCGTCCAGCCTCGCCGCGCTCGACGTGGCGTGCAAGGAACTCGTCGGCGGCACCAGCGACATGGTCCTGTGCGGCGCAGTCGACCTTCACAACAGCGCGCACGACTACCAGATGTTCGCGTCGGTGAAAGCCCTGTCTGCCAAGGGCCGCTGCGCCACGTTCGACTCGGCGGCGGACGGCATCGCACTCGGCGAGGGCGTGGCCGCCGTCGTCCTGAAGCGACTCGCCGACGCCGAACGGGACGGTGACCGCGTCTACGCGGTGGTCAAGGGCATCGGCGCGTCGAGCGACGGCCGGTCGCTGGGCCTGACCGCGCCGCGTCCGGAAGGCCAGCAACGGGCCCTGCGCCGCGCCTACGCGGCGGCCGGGCTGCCGGTGACCGCCGTCGGACTGGTCGAGGCGCACGGCACCGGAACCGTGGTGGGAGACCGCACCGAGCTCGCGTCGCTGACCGAGATGTTCTCCGGCGTCGAACCCGGCACGTGCACGATCGGCTCGGTCAAGTCGCAGATCGGCCACACCAAGTGCGCGGCCGGGCTCGCGGGCGTGATCAAGGCCGCCCTGGCCGTGCACACCGGCGTGCGGCCCGGGACCTTGCACGTCAAGCAGCCCAACGCTTTCTGGGACGCCCGGACCAGCCCGTTCGCGTTCGGCCACCGCACTTGGGCGAGCAGGAACCGGATCGCGGGCGTGAGCGCGTTCGGCTTCGGCGGCACGAACTTCCACACCGTGATCGCGGGCTACACCGGAGCCGACGAACCACGGCACGGCCTGACCGCCTGGCCCGCCGAGCTGTTCCTGATCCGCGGCGACGACCAGGCTGCGGCACAACGGGAAGCCGCCCGTCTCGCTGGACTGGTGGACGAGCGGACGCCGTTGCGTTCGCTGGCCGCCGCTTGCGGGAACGGCACGGTCCAGGCTGCGTTCGTGGTGAGCGACCACGCCGCACTGCGGAAGGCTTTGGCGGACGTCGAAGCCTGGCGTGCTTCGGACGTCGTGACGTTGCGGACGGGGGAGCGGCCCCAGGTCGCGTTCCTGTACCCCGGCCAGGGCAGCCAGCGGCCCGGCATGCTGCTCGACCTCGTCACCGCTTTCCCGCGCCTGCAGGACTTCCTCGACGCGCGCTACGAGCGGGTGATGTACCCGCCGGCCGCGCTGACCGCCGAGGATGTCTCGCGGCAACGCGCGGAGATCACCGACACCCGCAACGCCCAGCCGGCGCTCGGCATCGCCGGGCTCATGGTCACGGCGCTGCTGGACTCCGTCGGCGTGCGGCCGGACCTGGCCGGAGGCCACAGCTACGGCGAGCTGGTCGCGCTGTCGGCGGCCGGTGTGTTCGGCGCTTCCGAGTTGCTGGAGCTCAGCGTCGCGCGGGCCGAGGCCATGCTGGAGGCGGTCGGCGAGGACCCCGGCACGATGGCCGCGGTGACCGCCGCGGTGGCCGAGGTCGAAGCGCTGCTGCCGCCCGATGTCGTGGTGGCCAACCACAACGCGCCCGACCAGGTCGTGATCTCGGGCCCGGCCGAGGCCGTGGCCGGTGCGGTCGAGGTGCTCCGGGCCGCCGGGCTGACCGTGAAGAACATCCCGGTCGCCGCCGCGTTCCACAGCCCGCTGATGGCCGGCGCCCGCGACCGGTTCGCGGCCCGTCTCGCGGAGATCTCCCTCGGCGAGACGCGGTTCCCGGTGTGGTCCAACGTGTCCGCGGCTCCGCACGACGACGTGCTCGAAGGGCTGTCCGCGCAGCTCGCGGGACGGGTGCGGTTCGTGGACCAGATCGAGTCGATGTACGCGGCGGGCGCCCGGATCTTCGTCGAGGCAGGCCCCGGCGGCGTGCTGACGTCACTGGTCGGCAAGACCCTCGGCGACCGGCCGCACCAGGCGTTGCGCTGCGACGACCACGTGACGTTCCTGCGCACTCTGGCGACGCTCGCGGTCGCCGGTGTCGAGGTGGACACCGCACCGCTGTTCGAGGACAGGGCCGAACCGGCCACGGCCGTGCCGCCGAGGCCGGGCTGGTACGTGGATGGAGGACTCGTGCGGGACGCGAACGGTGACGCACTGCCTGGCGGGCTCCGGCCCGCGACGGAGTTCCCGACGCTGCGAGTGGGGTCGGGGCTGGGGCGTGACGAGATCATCGAGAAGTTCCTGGACGGGATGCGGGACGCGGTCAGCGCCCAGCGCGACGTCCTGCTGAGCTACCTCGGCACCGAGCCCGCGCCGGTTCCGGTGCCCCGGCAGGTGATAGACCAGCAACCCGTCGTCGTCGCGGAGCCGGTGGCCAAGCCGCAGGAGGACGTGGGCGCGGTGGTGCTGCGGACGATCAGCGCCCGCACCGGCTACCCGGTCGAGATGTTGCAGCCGGGGCTGGACCTGGAGGCGGACCTGTCGATCGACTCCATCAAGCGGACCGAGATCGTCGGTGAGCTGGTGGCCGAGCTGGGCGCCGCCGGGTCGGTCGACGAGCTGGCGCAGCTCAAGACCGTCGAGGGCATCGTCGGCTGGTTCGGCGCCGCTGCCCCGGTCGCCGCTGCGGGCAAGGACGTCCGGGCGGTCGTGCTGCGGACGATCAGCACGCGCACGGGCTATCCGGTCGAGATGTTGCAGCCGGGGCTGGACCTGGAGGCGGACCTGTCGATCGACTCCATCAAGCGCGCCGAGATCGTGGGCGAGCTGGCCCAGGAACTCGGCGCGGCAGGGGAGGTCGACGAGCTGGCGCAGCTGAAGACGATCGACGGGATCGTCGCCTGGTTCGGGGAGACCCCCGCGATCTCGGCAGCCGCCCCGGCCACCGCCCTCACGACTCCGGCCACCGCCCTCACGACTCCGGCCACCACCCTCGCCGAGGCCGCCCCAGCTGACGCCCTCGACGCCACTGCCCTCGGCGCCGCCACCGCGCTCACTCCCGCCACCACCTCCACCACCGCCGTGCCTGGCGGCACCCCGCTCACCGGCGGCCGGCTGGTCCGGCTGGTTCCCCAGGTCGTGCCCGCGGAACCCGCCGTCCCCACCGACCTCACCGGCAAGACCGTGCTGATCGTCGACGACAACGGGATCGGCCTCGAACTCGCCGACCTGCTCGAACGCCACACCGCCCGGCCGCGCATCGAGCCGTCCTTCCCGGCCGACCTGACCGGCGTCGACGTCGTGATCCGGCTCCAGGCACGGCTGCCGGAGGCGTTCAGCGAGGTCAAGGCGTGCGTGACGAACGGGGTCGCGCTCGTCGTGGTGACCACGGGCGGCGGCACGTTCGGCTTCGACCACCAGCCCGACGAGCTGCCGGCGGACATCGGCCTGCACGGCCTGATCCGCACGGCGGCGCTCGAGTACCCGGATCTCGTGGTCCGCTCGGTCGACGTCAACCCCAAGGAGAGCCACCGCGACATCGCCACCGCGCTGCTCGCCGAGATCGGGCCCGGTCCGGCCGTCGTCGGCTACCAGGCCGGCCGGCGCCAGGTCATCGAGGTGGCCGAGTCAGCACTCGACCCCGCGCCGCTCACCCTCGACGCCGACAGCGTGGTGCTGCTGACCGGTGGTGCCCGCGGCATCACCGCGCTCGCCGCGACCGGGCTGGCCGAGCGCACCGGTTGCCACGTCGAGCTGATCGGGCGCACACCGATCGCGCCCGAGGACCACCGGCTCAGCCACGCCACCACCGAGCCCGAACTCGTGAAGGCTTTGTTCGAGCTCGGCGAGAAGGACGACGTACCGGCGAAGGCGCGCAAGGTCCTCGCCGAACGCGAAGTCCGTCAGACCATGGAACGGTTGCGCGCCAAGGCATCGAGCGTGCGCTACCACGAGTGCGACGTCACCGACGCCGAAGCCGTGGGCAGGGTGGTCGACGACGTCCTGGCCCGGTTCGGCCGGCTCGACGGCGTCGTCCACGGCGCGGGTGTGCTCGACGACAAGCTGATCGAGGCCAAGACCCAGGAGTCGTTCGACCGGGTCTGGGCGACGAAGGTGAACGGCGCCAAGGCGTTCGGCGACGGGTTCCTCGTGCTGTTCGGCAGCGTCAGCGGCGTGTTCGGCAACCGCGGCCAGGCCGACTACTCGGCGGCGAACGACGCGCTCGACCGGATGGCCAGGTTCTGGGGCGCGCAACGCCGTGTCGTCGCCGTCGACTGGGGTCCCTGGGCCGGTGCGGGCATGGCGTCCGGGCTTGCCGGCGAGTACGCGCGGCGCGGCATCCCGATGATCGAGCCTTCGCAGGGCGTGGACGCGCTGCTCAACGAGATCGCGAACGGTCAGGACGTGCAGGTGGTCTACCGATGGGAGGCATAGCGATCGTCGGGATCGGCGCCGTCTTCCCCGGTGCCCCGGACGCGGCGACGTTCTGGCGCAACATCGTCAGCGGCGTCGACGCGATCGGTCAGATCCCGCCGGGCCGCTGGGACCCGGCCACCTACTACGACCAGGACAGCAGGACCGGCGACAGGTTCTACTGCCGCAAGGGCGGGTTCGTCGACGACCTCGCGGAGTTCGACCCGACCAGGTTCGGCATCATGCCGTCCACTGTGGACGGCGCGGAACCCGACCAGCTGCTGGCCCTCGCCACGGCCGCCGAGGCCATCGCCGACGCGGGCGGCGAGTCCGTGCTGCCGTCGAGAGACCGCGTCGGCGTGGTCGTGGGACGCGGCGGTTACCTCACGCCCGGTTGCGCGCGGCTGGACCAGCGGGTCAGGCTCGCCGACGAGGTCGTGTCGGTGGTCGGGGACCTCTTCCCGAACCTCGCCGGCGCCGAGCTGAACGCAGTCCGCCAGGCCATTCGCGACCGGCTCGGCCCGGAGCAGCCGGAGTCGTCGATCGGGCTCGTGCCGAACCTGGCGGCGTCGCGCATCGCCAACCGGTTCGACCTCAAGGGCACCGCCTACACCGTGGACGCGGCCTGCGCGTCCGGGCTGGTCGCCGTCGAGCACGCCGTCCGCGAACTCCAGGAGGGTCGCGCGGACGCCATGCTCGCCGGCGCCGTCCACGTCTGCCACCACCCAACGTTGTGGAGCGTGTTCACGCAGCTCAGGGCGCTGAGCCCGACCGAGCGGATCCGGCCGTTCGACGCGAACGCGGACGGCACGCTGCTGTCCGAGGGCGTCGGCATGGTCGTGCTGAAGCGGCTGGAGGACGTCGGCGACGAACGCGTCTACGCGGTGATCCGCGGCATCGGCACCGCGAGCGACGGCCGCGCGACCAGCATGATGACGCCGAACCCGGACGGTCAGCTCCTCGCCGTGCACCGGGCCTGGGCCAACGCCGGTCTCGATCCCCGCGAGAAGTCACCGGGTCTGATCGAGGCGCACGGCACCGCCACGCCCGCCGGTGACGCCGCCGAGCTGCAGACGATGATCAACGCGTTCGGCGGGCAGGGCGACGAGATCGGCATCGGCACGGTCAAGTCGATGATCGGCCACGCGATGCCCGCCGCCGGCATGGCCGGGCTGATCAAGGCCGCACTCGCGCTGCACCACAACACGCTTCCGCCGACCCTGCACGTCGACACCCCGCACAGCAGCTTGGCCGGTACGAGGTTCACACCCGTGACGACTGCTCGCGAGTGGACCGGACGGCATCGCGCGGTCGTGAACGCGTTCGGGTTCGGCGGGATCAACGCACATGCCGTCCTCGACGGCCACACGATCGCCAAGCCGCGCAAGCCGGTCATGACCTTCGCCGCGGACACCGCCGACGAACTCGCCGGCGCGCTGAAGGAACGCCGCACCTCCAGCGCCGACAGGGCGTTCCGGCTCGCCATCGGCAACCCGGACGAGCGCAAGCTCAAGCTCGCCGAACGGGTGCTGGC
The DNA here is from genome assembly GCF_033949925.1 of Lentzea kristufekii. Lineage (NCBI taxonomy): Bacteria > Bacillati > Actinomycetota > Actinomycetes > Pseudonocardiales > Pseudonocardiaceae > Lentzea > Lentzea kristufekii. The sequence continues at coordinate 344,948 of NZ_JAXAVV010000007.1, read as the reverse complement.
CCAGGGCAAGGCCTGGCCCGGCCGCCACGACATCTGGTTCTCCCCGCAACCGCTGCTGACCGGCACCGACCAGGTCGTGTTCCTGTTCCCCGGCTTCGAACGCGAGTTCAGCGGCGAGGTCGTCGACCACGCCGTCGGGCTGCTGCAGGACGGCCGCCGCGAAGCCCGCGAACTCATGGCGCTCGGCATCACGCCGGGAGCGCTCGCCGGGCACAGCATGGGCGAGTGGACCGCGATGGTCGTCGGCGGCATCTACCCGACGATCGACGAGTTCGTCTCGGCGCTCGGGCCGGGTGCGGTCGCGGTCGTCGACATCGCTTACGCCGCACTGGGTTGTTCCGCGGACACCGCCGAGCAGTACCTGGTCGACGGTGTGACGATCAGCCACGACAACTGCCCGCACCAGTCGGTGATCTGCGGCCCGGTCGACCGCCTCGAGCAGGTCCTCGGCACGCTGAAGGCGAACGGCGTGATGGCGCAGCTGATGCCGTTCCGCACCGGCTTCCACACCCCGGCGCTCGCCCCGTACCTGGGCCGGGCCAAGGAGATGCTCGACCAGCTGCCGGTGCGCGCGTCGGACGTCCCGGTGTGGTCGGCGAACTCACTCGAACCGATGAGTGCGGACGACGTCCGCGAACTGGTGCTGCGGCACCTGGTGGAGCCCGTCCGGTTCCGGCCGCTGCTGGAACGCCTGCACGGCGCGGGTTTCCGCGCGTTCGTCCAGATCGGGCAGGGCAGCCTGACCGGCTTCGCCGGCGACACGCTGCACGACAGGCCGCACATCGCCGTGAACGCCGACATCGCGCCGGAGGCGTTGTGGGCGTTCGGCCTCAAGCGCGGTACCGCCCACAAGGTCAAGCTCCGGCTCGGCACACCGAAGATCACGCTCGACGCGCTCAGCACCCAACCCGTGCTGGTGGCCGATGACAGCCCGATGTCCGCCGCCGTCAACAAGCTCCTCGCCCACACCAACGCGGTCGCCCGCGAGGTCGTCGGCGCGCTCAGGCCGAACGAGGCGGGCTTCACCCGCGAGTTCTCGCTGCGGACCATGCCGGAGCTGGTCGACCACTCGGTGTTCCCGCAGGCACCGGGCTGGCCGGACCTCGCGGACGGGTTCCCGATCGTGCCCGCGACCGGCCTGCTGGAGGTGTTCGCGGACGCCGCGCGCCGGCTCACCGGAGGCACGGTCCACGGGTTCGCTCAGGTCAAGGCCAAGCGCTGGCTCACCGCGCTGCCCGCGACGACCGTCAAGATCTCCGCCCGCGCGGAGAGCCGGGACCGCGTCTTCGTCAAGGTCGGCGACTACGCCGAGGGCGTCGTGCTGATGTCCCCGCAGACCCCGGAGCCGGTCGGCAAGGAGCTCGAAGGCGTCCGCGAGGCGCCGGTCACCGCCGCCGAGCTGTACGCGGACAACTGGATGTTCCACGGACCGGCGTTCGCGGGCGTCACGAAGATCGACTGCCTGGCGGACAACGGGATCGTGGGCGTGCTGACGCCGTTGCCCGCGCCGGGAGCGTTGCTGGACAGCGCCGGGCAGCTGATCGGCCACTGGATGCAGGTCTGCCGCACCGAGGACCAGACCGTGCTGCCGACCGGCATCGAGGGGGTGACGTTCCACGGACCCGCGCCGACAGGTGACGTCCGCTGCACCGCGTGGATCCGCGAGGTCACCGCGCAGGTGATGGTCGCCGACGCCGAGCTGACCGTGAACGGCGCGCTGTGGTGCCGGATCACCGGCTGGACCACCCGCCGGTTCACCACGGACGACCGGATCTGGCAGGTCAAGCTCAAGCCGGGCACCGAGATGCTGTCCACTCAGGACGGTGACCGGGTGCTGGTGGTGGAGAACTGGGCCGACAGCGCGACCCGTGACCTGATCATGCGCCGCTACCTGAACTCCGCCGAACGGCACCACTACGGCGACCTGGACGTGCCCGCCCAGCGGGACTGGCTGCTGCGCGTGATCGCGGTGAAGGACGCCGTGCGCTCGTGGCTGTGGGATCGCGGAGCGGGGCCGATCTACCCGGCCGAACTGAGTGTGACCGCCGACGGGCGTGTGCGCGGGGCCTTCGCCGTGCCGCGAGTCGAAGTGACATCCGAACCGGGGCGAGCCGCGGCCCGCGTGCGAACGGAGATCTGATGGACGAGGTGCTGCAGCAGGTCGCGAAGCTGATCACCGAGGTGGTCGGGCCCGACTTCCTGCTGGGCGTGGAGATCACCCGCGACACCACGTTCAGCGACGACCTGGGCCTGGAGTCGATCGAGTTCGTCGCCCTGGCGGACAAGCTCAACGCCCACTACGGCGTCGACCTCGTGGCCTTCCTGGCGGACATGGACATCGACGAGATCATGGCGATGTCCGTCGGCCGGCTCGTCGACCACATCACGGCCCGTGTCTGAGGTTCACGCCCGAGGGTTGCGCTTCCACGTGCAGCGGCTCGGGCCGGAAACGGGACCGACCGTGGTGTTCGTGCACGGCCTGGTGATGGACAACCTGTCCAGCTTCTACTACACGCTCGCCGCGCCGCTGGCCCAGGCCGGGTTCGGCACCGTGCTGTTCGACCTGCGCGGGCACGGCCTGTCCGAACGGCCGCCGTCCGGTTACACGCCGGAGGAGAGCGCGCTCGACCTGGTCGCCGTGCTCGACGAGATCGGCGTGACCGAGCCGGTCTTCCTGCTGGGCAACAGCTACGGCGGTGTCGTCGCGATGCACGCGGCCGTCCAGGCTCCCGAACGCGTCGGTGGCGTCGTGCTGGTCGAGTCGGCGGTCGGGGGAGTGGTCGGCGACGCGTGGTTCGAGGACATCACGAACACGCTGACCGTCGCCGCGCTGGGCCTGGAGTTCGACCGGACGCAGGACCAGCTGATGGCCCTGGGCCAGCGCAAGATCGCGAAGCTCGCCGTGAACGCCAACGCGTTGCTCAACGGCACGACGTTGATCGACGACCTCGGCTCCGGCGCGAAGCTGGACCTCACGCAGGTCCAGTGCCCGGTGCTCGGCGTCTACGGCGCCGAGTCCGAACTGATCGGGGCCGCCGCCGAACTGCGCGAGCGGATCCCGTCCTGCCGGCTGCACGTGGTGTCCGGGCTGGGGCACACGGTTCTCCGCGAGGCCACGGCCGAGCTGCTGGACGTGCTGTTCGACTGGCTGCCGTCATGAGCCGGTTCCTGTTCGTCGTGCCGCCGTTGACCGGCCACGTCAACCCGACCGCCTCCGTGGGGGCCGAGTTGCTGGCGCGCGGGCACGAGGTCGCGTGGGTCGGGCATCCCGGCACGCTGCAACCGCTCCTGCCGGACAACGCGCTCGTGTTCGCCGCGATCGACGACCACCTGGAAGCCGTCATCCGCGCTCAGCGGGAGCGCTGGCTCGCGTTGCGCGGGATGGCGGTGCTCAAGTTCTTCTGGGAGGAGTTCCTGATCCCGCTGGGGCACGCGATGGTGCCGGGAGTCTCGGACGCCGTCACGGTGTTCGCCCCGGACGTGGTCGTCGCCGACCAGCAGGCGCTGGCGGGACCGCTGGTGGCGCGCGGCGCCGGACTGCCGTGGGTGACGTCGGCCAGCACGTCCGCCGAGCTGGTCAACCCACTGAGGACGATGCCGAAGGTCGACGCCTGGGTGCGCGACCTGCTGCACGACTTCGCCGGTGGGGACATCAGGTTTTCCGACCGGCTGGTGCTGGTGTACAGCTCGAAGGCGCTGGTGGCGGGGGAGTTCGGCGAGGAGGTGGCGTTCGTGGGCCCCGCGCTGACCCATCGCGTGGAACGGGTGGACTTCCCCTGGGAGAGGCTGACCGGCGGGCGGCGGGTGCTGATCTCGCTGGGCACCCTGAACGGACCCGCGGGCGAGCGTTTCCTCGGCCAGGCCCTGGAAGCGGTCGCGGAACTCGACGTGCAGGCCGTGATGGTCGCTCCGCCGAGGCCCGCCCCGGCGAACGTCCTGATGCTGCCCTCGGTGCCGCAACTCGCGCTGATGCCGCACCTGGACGCCGTCGTCACGCACGGCGGACACAACACCGTCTGCGAAGCGCTCGCGCACGGGTTGCCACTGGTCGTCGCACCGATCCGCGACGACCAGCCGACCGTCGCCGCCCAGGTCGTGGAGGCCGGCGCCGGAGTGCGGCTGACCTACTCACGGGCGCGGGCAGCAGACATCCGCAGCGCACTGGCATCCGTGCTGGACGAGCCGGAGTACGTGGCCGCCGCCGAGCTGGTGCGCGAATCGTTCTCGGCGGCAGGCGGCGCAGCGGCCGCAGCCGACCTACTGGAAAAGGTGGTGGCCGGGTGATCCTCAGCGTGCTGGTCGTGGTGGTCGTCCTGCTGGACGTGCTGCGCCTGCGTTCCCGCGCGTCCAAGCTGCGAGTGCTCGCCCGGGGCGCGGGCGGGCACTCGCTCCTCACCGCCACCGGAGTCCATCCGGAGGGCTCGTGGGAGTCCGACGCCGATCTCGTCGACCTCGTCCCGCGCGACCTGCCCACGGTCGCCGCGCTGGACCTGCTCGGCGCCGTTGATCCCGGCAAGTACCGCGACGACCAGTGGGCGCGCGGGATCAGCGCGTCGCAGGCCGTCCTGGTGCGGGAGCCGTACGTCGAGGAGGTCGACCCCGACGACCCCACCGAGTTCGTGGCGTACGTGCGGCGGGTCAAGGACCACGTGCGCGCGCGGGTCGACATCGCGGTCGCGCCGGGGCTGAAGGCCGGGCCGTACGACCTCGGGTACCGCGCGGCGACGTTGCGGCGGTTCGGGAAGCGGCCGTCGCTGTGGATCGCGGGCTCGGTCATCGGCTATGCGACCGTGGTCGCCGCCCTGGTCACGAACTGGCAGTGGGGTCTCGCCGCGCTGGCCGCCTACTCGGTGCACCCGGTCCTGGTGTTCGCCGGCACGCCGCTGAAGCCGCGTGACCTGTGGGTGCCGCGCGTCCTGCGCACGCCCTACCTGTGGTTCAAGACCGCCGGGGGAAAGAAGTCGACGGCCGAGAAGCGTCAGGCCCAGCACCTCGAACAGGCCGCGCCCTGGTACGAGCAGAACCGCGACCGGAACTTCCACGAGGCGCCGCGCGCCAACTGCCCGTCCTGCGGGAGCAACGACCTGCGCCGCTGGGTCACCGCGACGGACCTGGTGCAGCGCAAGCCCGGCACGTTCACGATGGACCGGTGTGTCCGATGTGGACACGTCTGGCAGAACCCGCGCCTGACCGAGGAGGGCCTGGGCTTCTACTACCGCGACTTCTACGACGGCCTCGGCGAGACGTCGGCGGAAGCGGTGTTCTCCGGCAAGACCGAGCCCTACTACGGCCGGGCGCGCATGGTCGAGCCGTTCACCAAGCCCGAACGCTGGCTGGACGTCGGGTCCGGGCACGCGCACTTCTGCCTGGGAGCCAAGGAGGTCCTGCCGCAGACGAGGTTCGACGGGCTCGACCAGGGCGCGGCCATCGAGGACGCGGCGCGGCTCGGCCGGATCGAGAACTCCTACCGCGGCAGCTTCAAGGACTTCGCGGGCGAGCTCAAGGGCCGTTACGACGTGATCAGCATGCACCACTACCTGGAACACGTGCGCGATCCGTGGGAGGAGCTCGACATCGCCGCGGACGTGCTGCCCGACGGCGGCTACCTGCTGATCGAGCTGCCGGACCCCGAGTGGCGGCTGGGCAGGCTGTTCGGCCAGTACTGGATGCCGTGGTTCCAGCCGCAGCACCAGCACATGATGCCGATCGGCAACCTGCAGGACGCCCTCGCCGAGCGCGGACTGACCACCGTGGCCACCGAGCGGGCGAAAGCCCACCTGTGCAACGACTTCACTCTCGCGCTGCTGTTGTGGCTGGGCGACAAGGCACCGCGCACGCCCGCGCCGTGGCGGCCGGGCAGGGTGCGGCTGAGGAGGACCCGCAGCTTCCTGGTGTGGACGCTCGGCATCCCGGCGTTCTTCGTCGCGCTGGCGCTGGACCAGACGGTCAACCGGTTCCTCGCCGCGCGCACCGGCAACGGCAACGCCTACCGGCTGCTGGCCCAGAAGGCGTTGGTGCAGCAGGCATGACGGTGGACATCGCGGATCGGCCTGAGCTCGCGCCGGAGCTCAGGCTGGTGCCGCACGCGTTCCGGCGCACGTTCGGCCGGCCCGCGGAAGGCGTCTGGTACGCCCCCGGAGTACTGAACCTGCTCGGTGGCGCGATCAAGGTGCCTGCCAGGTGGGGTGCCATCGTGGCGGGGGACCGGCGCGATGACGGCCTGCTCGAACTCGTGTCGGTGAACCGGCCGACCGAGCGCGCCCTGTTGCCGTCCGACGACGTCCCGGCCTGGGCGGCGGGCGTGCGGGCGAGGGGCGGAGCCGCGTTGATGTGCAGCGTCGACCTGCCGCGGGGGAGTGGCCTGTCCGCGAGCGAGGCGCTCAGCGCGGCCGTGGAACTGGCGCTCCAGGACCTCTCGGGCGAGCGGTTCGAGGAGGCGCGGGCCGAGGCGCTCGATCTGCCGGGCCAACGGCTGCTCGTCGTCGACACCCGGATCCGGCGCCGGGAACCGCAGGTGGAACGGCCGTACCTGCGCGAAGCAGACGATCTCGGCGTGGCGTTGACGGCGTACCACCGCGCTCAGGACCCGGATCCGGAGCAGCACGCGGTGGTCGAGGCCGCACTGGCCGCCGGCGCACGCGGCGCCAGCACGTTGATCGACCCGCCGGGCAGGCCCGCTGTCGCACTGGTCGACGCGGACCTGGTCCCGGCGGTCAAGAAGGCGATCACGAAGGCGGTGGAGATCCCTCCCCGCTACCTCACGATCGTCCCCGGTCCCTTCAAGGCAGCGGCTTTACGGTGAACTCCGCCCGGCGGAGCTCCTTCGAGCTCGGACCCACCAGGAGGACGAACTCACCCGGCTCCACCACCCGGTTGCCGACGGCGTCGACGATCGTGCAGGTGGAGACCGGGAGCTCGATGTCGACCTCCACGGTCTCGCCCGGCTCCACGTCGACCTGCCTGAACGTCTTGAGCTCCTTGTCGGCCCAGCTCACCGAGGTGACGGCGTCGCTGACGTAGACCTGCACGGTCTCGCGGGAAGGCCGTGACCCGGTGTTCGTGAGCGAGATGCACGCCTTGACGGTCTCGTCGGGACGCAGGACCGCCGTCTCGACGTGCAGGTCGCCGTACTCGACCGTCGTGTACGACAGGCCCTCGCCGAACACGAACGCGGGCTCCTGCGTCAGGTCGGCGTAGCGCGTGCCGTGCTGGCCGCGGATCTGGTTGTAGTAGGTCGGCTGCTGCCCGGCGTGCGCCGCGAACGAGATCGGCAGGCGGCCGCTGGGCTCGACCAGCCCGTGCAGCACCTCGGCGATCGCGCGGCCACCCTGCATGCCGGGGTTCGCCACCCACAGCAGCGCGGCGGCGTTGCGCGCGGACGCGGGCAGGACCAGCGGCTTCGAGGCGAGCAGCACCACGACCAGCGGCGTGCCGGTCTCGGCCAGGGCGTCGAGCAGGGCGATCTGACCGCCGATCAGGTCGAGCGTGGCGGTGGACCGGCCCTCGCCGACCAGTTCGATCACGTCACCGACGACGGCGACCACGTAGTCGGCGCCCTCGGCCGCCGCGACGGCCTCGGCGATCAGGTTCGCGTCCGGCGCGCAGGCCTTCACGACCGGTGGGCGCGGCTGGCCGTCGGGGAACGTGTCGCCCTCGGGGTCCGGCTCCAGGGTCAGGATGTCGGCGCCGCGGGCGTAGGTGACCTCCTGCGACGAGAGCTCGCGCAGTCCGTCGAGGACCGTCGTGATCATCTCGCGCGGATGGCCGTTGGGCAGCCAGTCGGCCTGGCCGGACGAGCCGGCCCAGTCGCCGAGCTGGGTCTGCGCGTCGTCGGCGAGCGGGCCGACGACCGCGATCTTGCCCTTCGGCTTGCCGAACGGCAGCACGCCGTCGTTGCGCAGCAGCACCAGCGACCGGCGCGCGACCTGCAGGTTCAGCGCCACGTGGTCCTCGTGGTTGATCATCACGCGCTGGCGTTCGGCGTCGGGCCTGCGCGGGTTCTCGAAGAGCCCGAGGTCGAACTTGAGCGTCAGGATGCGGGTGACCGCGCGGTCGAGGTCCGACTCGGCCAGCAGACCGTCCTCGACGGCCTGCAGCGCGCCGTCGAAGAACTGCGGGGTCGTCATGATCATGTCATTGCCGGCCTTCACGGCGGCCGCGGCGGCGTGGGCGTAGTCGGGCTGCAGCTTCTGCTCCCAGACCATGCGGCCGACGTTGTCCCAGTCCGTGATGAGCGTGCCCTGGTAGCCCCACTCGCCGCGCAGGACCTCGTCGAGCAGCCACGAGTTGACCGTGATCGGCACGCCGTCGGTGGACTGGTAGCCGAGCATGAACGTCGCGCAGCCCTCGCGCGCGACCCGCTCGAACGGCGGCAGGAACCACGACCGCAGCTTGCGGCGCGACAGGTCGGCCTCGCTCGCGTCCCGGCCGCCCTGGGTCTCGGAGTACCCGGCGAAGTGCTTCGCGGTCGCGAGGATCGCCGTCTCGTCGGCCAGGCCGTCGCCCTGGTAGCCGCGGACCATCGCCGCCGCGAGCTCCCCGATCAGCACCGGATCCTCGCCGAACGTCTCGTCGACACGGCCCCAGCGCAGGTCCCGCGAGATGCACAGGACCGGCGAGAACGTCCAGTGCACGCCGGTCGCGGCGGCCTCGACGGCGGTGACGCGGGCGACCTGCTCGACCAGCTCCGGGTCCCAGCTCGCGGCCATGCCCAGCTGCGTGGGGAAGATCGTGGCGCCCTCGTAGAACGAGTGGCCGTGGATGCAGTCCTCGGCGATCAGCAACGGGACGCGCAGCCGCGTCCGCGTGGTGAGGTCCTGCGCGCGCAGCACTCGCTCCGGCGAGGTGTGCAGGATCGAACCGACGTGCTTGCGCAGCACGTGGTCGTCCAGGTCCTCCCTCGAGTCCAGCTGCATCATCTGGCCGACCTTCTCGGCCAGCGTCATGCGGCCCAGCAGGTCGGCCACCCGCTCTGCGGTGGGCAGCGTGGCGTCGAGGTAGGGCACGTCGTCGCGATCCATGTGGTCTCCGAGAGGGCTCGTGCGGCGGCAGCGTCTATGGGAGCGCTCTCACAGTTGATACCTGAAACCGGTTCCGGGCGAAACCGGTTTCTTGATTTCCGGTACAAACGAATCGGTTGAGTAACCCGAACGCGACAAACCGGCAACCCTGTGGGGTCACCGGTTCCAGTGTGTCGCGTGGGCGTCACGCGGCGCGGTTGCGTCGGACGCCGGAAAGTCGGGCAGGAGAGGGCTAGCGAGAGGCTTTCGTGCCGGTCGGTGAGATGGCGAACCACTTGTCGTCCACGCCGTGCCCGGTCGCGTCGCCGGCCCCTTCGTCGTCGACGTACCGGTACACCGGCTTGCCGGCGATGGTGACCTGCTCCAGCCCGTCCGGGCGCTTCGTCGTGCCCAGCAACGCCTGGTCGAGACCGGGTGCCTCGATCTTGCCGCCCGCGGCCAGCAACGGTGGCCACACCAGCGTGCACTCCGGTTCCAGGCAGGTCGACTTCGACGGGCCGTCCTGGGTGGTGAAGTAGAGGGTGTAGTGCTCGCGGTCGGCGACGACGGCACCGACCGCGGGCGACTCCACGACCTGCAGTTTCGCGATGTCTCCCGGCAGGATCTGGGTGGGCCCCGCGACCGGACCGGCAGCGGCCTCCAGTTCGGACAGCGTGGCGGTCTCCTGCTCCGGTGAAGCAGAACAGGCACCCAGGCACACGAGCAGCGCGAGAACGGCGAATCGGCTCACATCGGGGATTACGGACAGCGGTGCCCCAACGGTTCAGCGCTCCTGCGGGACGTCTGCCCTCAGGATGGCCGCCAGCATGAGCTCGCGGATCTCCTCGGCGATCTCGTCGACCGCGAGCGGCGGCCGGTGTGCCTGCCACTCGCGCAGCAGACCGGTGATCGCGCCCACGAGCGCTATCGCGGTGAGCCGGTACGACCGCTGCGGCGCCACGCCCGTGGCCGCCGCCCTCAGCGCCTCCGACTCGATGAACTCGGCCCACGTGTTCACCCAGCGCACGTGCTGCTGTTCGATCTCCGCGTTCACGCCTACGGCCTCGACGTAGTTGAGGCGCGGCGCGCGGGGGTCGGCCGTCACGCTGCTCACGAACACGTCCAGCAGCGTCGTGATCCGGATCCGCAGGTCAGCGGTCTCCAGCTCGGCCAGTGCCGTGCGGACCCGCGTGAACGCCGTGGCGTTGATCAGGTCGTGCAGGTCGCGCAGCAGGGCCTCCTTCGAGGCGAACTCCTCGTAGAAGTTGCGCGTGGAGACACCGGCCTCGGTGCACAGCTCGGAGATCTTGGTGGCCGCGAAGCCCGTGCTCGTGAACAGCGCCAGACCGGCCTGCAGCAGCTTCGCCCGGCGCTCGGCCTTGCGCTGCTCGGGTGAGATGCCGCCGTAGGCACGAGCCACCGGAGGTGCTCCAATCTGGTAACTGGGCTTGTCAGATTACGTCGGCGCAACCTCACGCGCACCCCAGGCGTCTAGACCTTTGCGCGGGGGTTCAGCTGCCCGTCGCGCTGGGGATCAGGGCGGGGCAGCCTCCGGTGAGATAGCCGGAGTTGTACTCGAAATGCCACTGCTCGTTTTCGTAACGGCGGCACCAGCCGAGGGTGCTGCCGTTTTTCTCGACCCATTTCGCCGATTCGATCGGCTGCACGTCGACCGCGAATCCGATGACGTGCATCGAGCGGTCCGGCGGATTCAGGACGTACTTCGCCGCGAGTTCTTCGGTCCCGAACTTCTTGACCGCGTCGTCGAACTCCGCCTGCTGTTGCTTACGGCTGCGCTTGCCGTCGTTCAGGCAGAGCTTGACGCCCTGCTCAGAGGCCTTCTGGCGCAACTTCAACCACGCCTGCAGCACCTCGGGGCGCAGGCCTTCCGGCTCCTCGTCGAAGTAGCGCGCGTCGATCGGGCAGTTCGGCCCGTCGGGTGGTCCGGGCACCTCCTCGATTATCGCGAGCGGTTTTCCCGGATGGCGGTCGAACACGAGCGTCAATCTGCCCAGGTAACCCAGCGCGCCGCCGGTGGAAACCACGAGTGTGACGATCAGGAGCACGCCGAACACGACGCGTCTGGAGGTCTTGGACATGATTCGAATAATACGTCGGCACGCAACCGCGTCTGTCAGCAACCCGTAACAGTCCTTCGGCAGCTCTGTCCCCGCGAACGTGGCGATCGACACATCCGTTCGGCCCAATCACGCTTTCGGTGGAGCGGGCGAATGTGATCGGTGAACAGATCCTGGCCCCTTTCGCCGCAGCGATTCGAGGTGGCAACATCTGCATCGGCCGAGAACCGGCCCGTTTTTGTGAGGTCTCAGGAGGACCGTTTTTCATGTCCGGCCGCATCTTTGCGTTCGTCGCTCTGTTCGTGTCGCTCTTCGCCTTCGCCGGCACCGCCCAGGCCGCTCCCGCGGCACAGTCCCCGTCTTCTTCCCGCGGCGGCACCGCGCTCGTGCTCTCCGTCCAGTACTCGGAGTTCGACGGCAACGCCTTCAAGGCAACGGTGCTGACCTGCGAACGAGGTGACCAGCACCCGCGCAGGGCCCTCGCCTGCGCGACGCTCGCCTCCGCCGGGACCGACCTGCAGACCATGCAGGCGGACGACCGGGCGTGCACGTTCCACTACGCGCCCGTCGAGGTCGCGATGTTCGGTTTCTGGCGCGGTGAGCCCGTGAGCGAGGTGCACACCTACCCGAACTCGTGCGTCATGTTGGCGCACACCGGTGCCCTCTTCGATTTCTAGGAATCGAACACGGCACCTCAAATAAATGTGGAGCGGGGCGCGGCAGGGGCGCTCCGCTCCACATTTCGTGGCACCCGGAATGGGTGTTGCGCCGAATGGCGGACGGCCCGCCGGGCATGCGAGGGTTGGATCATGGCCGCCGCTCCCCGCTTCCCGCTGCTCCACTGGACGACCATCACCCCCGTGCTCGGCATGGTCCTGCTCGCCCTGACCTGGGGGCGTGACCTCGGGGGCCTGCTCGTCGCGCTCGTCGCCCTGGTCCTCGCCGCGACCGTCCTCGCCGCCGTGCACCACGCCGAGGTCGTCGCCTTGCGGGTGGGGGAGCCGTTCGGATCCCTCGTCCTCGCGGTCGCGGTGACGATCATCGAGGTGGCGCTGATCGTCACGCTCATGGTGTCCGGCGGGCCCGAGGCCTCATCTTTGGCGCGCGACACGGTGTTCGCGGCGGTCATGATCACCACGAACGGCATCGTCGGCATCGCGTTGCTGCTCGGCGCGCTGAAGCACCACACGATCCTGTTCAACGCGGAGGGCAGCGGCGGCGCGCTCGCCACCGTGATGACGCTCGCCACCCTCACGCTGGTGCTGCCGACGTTCACCACGACGACGCCCGGCCCCGAGTTCTCCGGCCCGCAGCTCGCGTTCGCCGCATTCGCCTCCCTCGGCCTGTACGCGCTGTTCGTCTTCACCCAGACCGTCCGGCACCGCGACTTCTTCCTGCCGGTCGACGAGGACGGCGTGATCAAGGCGGACGAACACGCCGAGGCTCCGTCCGGCAAGGCCGCGCTGATCTCGCTCGGCTTCCTGCTCCTCGCCCTGGTCGCGGTGGTCGGCCTCGCGAAGATCGAGTCGCCCGCGATCGAGGCCGGCGTGCGCGCGGCCGGGTTCCCCCAGTCGTTCGTCGGTGTCGTCATCGCCCTGCTGGTGCTGCTGCCCGAGACGATCGCCGCCGCCCGCGCCGCGTTGCGCGACCGGATCCAGACCAGCCTCAACCTCGGCTACGGCTCGGCGATCGCGAGCATCGGCCTCACGATCCCGACCATCGCGCTGGCGACGATCTGGCTGGACGGGCCGCTGATGCTCGGCCTCGGGTCGACGCAGATGATCCTGCTGCTGCTGACGGTGCTCGTCAGCGTCCTGACCGTGGTACCGGGCCGTGCGACGCGTCTGCAGGGTGGCGTTCACCTGGTGCTTCTGGCCGCATTCCTGTTCCTGGCTGTGAACCCGTAGCCGGTATCGTTCCCGGTCTCCGGATCCGTTGTGCCCCAGCTCATCCGACTCCTACGTTCGTGCCATGTTGCGTCGCAGGGCACTTCTGCAATCGGCCGCTTGGGGAGCTGTGTCGGCACTCGTCGGCAGGTCCACAATGGACGTCCAGCTGATCAGGCCGGGCGACGCCGCCTACAGAGACGCCAAGCTCGGTCACTTCACGCAGTACGACGCCCAGCGTCCCAGCACGATCGCGCGAGTCGTGTCCCCCGCGGACGTCCAGCGCTGCATCGAGATCGCGCGCCAGGAGCGGACGAAGATCACCGCACGCTGCGGTGGCCACAGCTATCCGGGTTACTCCACCGCGGACGGTGCCCTGGTCGTCGACGTGCGCGGTCTCAACCGGATCGACGTCCGGCCGGACGGCACGGCCGAGGTCGGCGCGGGCGTGCTGCTGATGGATCTCTACCTCGCACTCGCGAACGCCGGGCGGATGATGCCGGCGGGCACGTGCGCGACGGTCGGCATCTCCGGGCTGACGCTGGGCGGCGGCATCGGCGTGACCGCCCGGCAGTTCGGCCTCACCAGCGACCGGCTGGTCAGCACGCGGATCGTGACACCGGACGGCGTGCACCGCACGGTGTCGGCCACCGAGCACGCCGACCTGTTCTGGGCGTTGCGCGGCGGTGGTGGCGGCAACTTCGGCATCGTCACGTCGTTCGTGTTCCGCACCGAACCCGCGCGCAACCTCACGACGTTCACGCTCCAGTTCCCGTCGGCGGCGCTCGCCTCGTTGCTCGGCGTGTGGCCGGACTGGCAGGGCACGGCGCCGGACGCTCTCACCTCGACCGTCGGCGTCGGCAGCGGCTCGACCCCGCACGTCGAGGTCGGCGGCTGTCTCGTCGGCACGCCGGCGAACCTCCGTCCGCTGCTCGACGACCTCGTCCGCCGCGTGGGCTCGCAGCCCACCTCGCGCCGTGAGACGGAGCAGAGCTTCCTCGCCGCGATGGAGCGGTTCGCGTGGTGCCGGGTCAGCGACGGCTCGTGCCGGCCGAGCTGGAACGGAGGCGGCGGCAGCCAGTCGCGCGGCAGCTACGTCGCGACGTCGCGGATGCTGACCAAGCCGATCACCGATCCGCAGAAGCTCGCCGACATCTTCAAGAACACCCCGAACTCCTACAACATGATCGACGCGCTGGGCGGCGCGGTCGGTCGCGGCCCGGCCACGGCGTTCCCGCACCGCAGCGCCCTCGCGAGCATCCAGGTCGAGCTGTCGTTGCAGGCAGGGGAGGCGAACGCGCGGCGCGCGATGGGCGTCGCGCGGGACGAGCTCGGCAGGATGTTCGGTGCCACCGGCTACGTCAACTACATCGACCCGCAGATGCCGGACTGGGCGAACGCCTACTACGGCTCGTCGCTGACCAGGCTTCGTGAGGTGGCGCGCAAGTACGACCCGGACCGGGTCTTCGCGTTCCCCCAAAGCTTGGCGTCGTGAGCGGAACTGGCTCGGTCGATCTCCGCTCACGACACCAGTCATGAATCCATAAAGCCGAACGGACTATTGTCCTGTTGCGGCGTTCGGCCCTACATTGCGGTAACGCCGGTTACCACAAAGGGGTCCAACGATGCAGCTCCGTGCCGTGCTCGCCGCCGTCCTCCTGATGTTCAGCCTGGTCACGCCCGCAACCGCCGCAGCGCCGGGGGAGCTGGTCAGCAGCCGGGAGGTGGCGTGGCACCCGGAGCCGCTCAGACTGCTACCGGCTCCGGTGAAGGCCTACGACATCCGCTACAGCTCGACGTCCGCGACGGGCACCGCCAACGTCGTGTCCGGCATGGTGCTCATGTCACCGCTGCCGTGGAACAACGGTCCGCGGCCGATCGTGGCGTACGCGATGGGCACGCAGGGCATGGCCGACAGGTGCGCGCCGTCGCAGCAGCTGCAGAACGGCACCGAGGTCGAGATCGCGTTCCTCGCGCAGGCGATGTTCAACGGCTGGGCGGTCGCGGTGACCGACTACGAAGGCCTTGGCACGCCAGGAGATCACACCTACGCGGTGGCTCGTTCGGAGGGCCGTGCCCTGCTGGACGTGGCACGGGCGGCGAGCGGCATCCCCGGTCTGTCCGCGGACGCCCCGGTCGGTGTCTTCGGCTACTCGCAGGGTGGCCAGGCCGCGTCGGCCGCCGCCGAGCAGTGGAAGTCCTACGCGCCCTCGCTGAACGTCGTCGGCGTCGCCGCGGGCGGCGTGCCCGCCGACCTGAACGCGGTCGCGAAGTTCAACGACGGCAACGCGGGTTCCGGACTGGTGTTCGCAGCCGCGGCGGGATATGCCCAGGCCTATCCCGAACTGCCGTTGACGTCGGTGCTCAACGCCCGCGGCAAGCAGGTCATCGACCAGATCCGCGAGTCCTGCGTGGCCGAGATCGCCCTGGTGGCACCGTTCACGCGGCTCAACGCGCTGACCACGCGGCCGGACGTCATGCTCGACCCGTTGTGGCAGAACAGGTTGAAGGAGAACACGCTCGGCTCGGTGAAGCCGGCCGCGCCCGTGTACCTCTACCACGGCACGCTCGATGAGCTCATCCCGTTCGCCGTCGGGCAGAAGCTGCGCTCGCAGTGGTGCTCGCTCGGAGCCGACGTGCAGTGGACGCCGCTGCCGTTGCTCGGGCACGTCACCGCGGTCAGCGCGTGGGGCTCGAACGCGCTGAACTGGCTCGGCGACCGCTTCGCCGGTCGGAGCACGCACCCTAACTGCTGATCACCGCGGCGGCGAGGGCCGGGAACCAGGCCAGGGGCGAGATGCAGGCGTGCGCCAGCGGAAGTGGCCTCTTCAGCAGGGACGTCATCGCCCGGAAGTAGGCGATGCCCCGCGCGTCCGGGTTGCTCTTCCGCCAGCCCTTCACCATCAGGGTGTCCCCGAGGGTGAGGTGCAGGGTGAGCACGGCGAACCCGGCCCACGCCAGCAACGCCGAACCCGTGGCCACGAACGCGATCCAGACGCCGAGCCCGACCATCGAGGTGACGAGGTGGTAGTAGGCGAGGGCCGGTACCGTCTTCGCGCTCTGAGGACGCGCACCAGCAGCACGAAGCCGATCGTGGACGACCGCCCCGACTTGCGGGGCCGGGCCACGATGGCGTCGATGCTGATCCCGGCCCTCGCCGGCCTCGGCGCGCGTGACCCGCTGGCGGCCTCGGACACGCTCGGCGCCTGTGTGCAGGGCCTGTTCCTGCAGCAGTTCGGGAGGGGCGAGGCGATCGATCCCCGGCCGCTGGTGGAGGTCATCGTCCGGGGTGCTCTGGCGTGAACCGCTTCCGGAACGTGAAGCCCTCGGGCGTCGGCCCGTTCTGCCTGATCAGGTCGAGCCTCGCGAGGCCCTCGTCCGTCGTGGGCCGATGCCCGGCGGGGACCCACCACATCACGTCCAGCACGCTGTCGGGCTCGAACCACTGCTTCGTGCGCTTGACCGCTTCGAGATGCACCCCGCTGAACGCGAACTGCCACAGGGCTTCGACCGACTCCCACACGCTGAGGTTGAACGCCTCCAGCATCGGATCGCGCCCCAGCCGCTGCATGTCGGCCGTCATCCGGTCCGAGCTCGGCCGCCAGACGAAGCCGGGAGCCTGCTGCGCCAGGTCGTTGATCGCGTCGATCCGGCTCGTGAACCCGCGCATCCTCCAGTGGTCGAAAGCCCACCGCCCGGTCGAGATGTTGGCCTGGGCCAGGTGGAAGGCTCCCATGCCCCTACTCTGACATGATCAGCGCATGAGGTGTGTGGTGCTGGACGACTACCAGGGCGCGGCGCTCGCCAACGCCGACTGGTCGGGTCTCGACGTCACGGTCGTGCGCGAGCACCTCGACGACCCCGCCGACGCCCTGGCCGAGGCGGAGTGCGTCGTCATCATGCGTGAGCGCACCCCGTTCACGGCGGAGCTGTTCGCGCGGCTGCCCCGGCTGCGACTGCTGATCACCAGCGGCATGCGCAACGCGTCGATCGACCTGGCGGCGGCGGAGGAGCACGGCGTCACGGTCTGCGGCACCGGCAGCGCGAAGACCCCGCCGGCCGAGCTGACCTGGGCGTTGATCCTGGGGCTCGCGCGCCACCTGGCCGTCGAGAACGCCGCCTTTCACTCCGGCGGCCCGTGGCAGAGCACGATCGGCGTCGACCTCGCCGGGAGCACCCTGGGACTGCTCGGTTTCGGTCACCTCGGCACCGCGGTCGGCCGTGTCGGCAAGGCGTTCGGCATGGACGTCGTCGCCTGGAGTCCCAACCTGACCGCGGACCGCGTCGAGGCGGAGGGCGTGCGGCTCGCGTCCGGGCTGCACGACCTGCTGGCGCAGAGCGACTTCGCGTCCGTCCACCTCGTACTCGGCGACCGCAGCCGCGGCCTGGTCGACGCGGCCGCGCTCGCGTGCATGAAGCCGGGCGCGTTCCTGATCAACACCTCGCGCGCCGCCATCGTCGACCAGGTCGCGCTCCTCGACGCGTTGCGCGGCAACAAGATCGCGGGCGCGGGCCTCGACGTCTTCGAGACCGAGCCGCTGCCCGTCCAGCACGAGCTGCGGACGTTGCCGAACGTGCTCGCGACCCCGCACCTCGGTTACGTCACCGCCTCGAACTACCGCACGTACTTCCAAGAGGCAGTCGAGGACATCCACGCGTTCGTCCGGGGCGCGCCCATCCGGGTGCTGACCCACTCCCAGTAGGTGTCTGGTCTGCCGAACGGGTGATTGCCGACGGCTCGCCGATCCGAGGGTTAACGGCCGCTCCGGAGTGAGCGACTACCCGGTGGCGGCACAGGTGTGTCCTGTGTCACTCCATATCGGATCAACTGACCTGGCAGCGAGGCATCGGGGGCCACGCCGTCGAGAAGGCGGGTCGGCCATGCGGTTTTCGCGCAGCAGGCGAGCGATCGCGGCGGTGACCAGCGGCGCACTGGCGCTGTTGGGCTTCGTGGTGGTCAGTCCACCGGCGGTGGCCCAGGCACCGGACGTGCAGAAGATCCTGGCGGGGATCAGTGCCTTCGGTGACTTCTCGAAACAGCTCGCGAGCGTCGGCAAGCTGGGGGAGGCGTTGCCGCTGCTGGGCGTGAGTCCCGGTGCGGCGCTCGGCTTCGGCGATCTCGTGGCCAAGACGGTGCACGACCCGTTGAAGGACAAGGAGAACTTCCCCGACCTCGCGGGCACCTACCAGCTCGGCGACAGCAGGCCGGGCACGCTCACCGTGCAGACGAGTGACACCAACGGCGTCAAGCGGGTCGACGCCACGCTGCACGTCACGACCGTCGCGGACAAGCAGCCGATCAGCGTCGCCGACCCGTCGGTCAGCTTCACGACGTCCGGGGCCGTGGACGTGACGTTCACGCTCGACGCCAAGTTCCACTTCGCCTACCAGGAGTCGACCGGCTCGTTCTGGCTCGTCAAGGACGGTGACTCGCCGAAGTTCAGCGTGGGCGCCAAGGGCTCGCTCGACCCGGACGCCGTGCCGTCCGCGGGCTTCGGCATCCTCGGTGTCGATCTCGACAAGGGCGCCAGCCACGTCACGGTCGAAGCGAACATCACCGCGTTCGCCGACGACCCCAACGGCGACGGCAGGCTCACGGAGATCTCCGAGCCCGGCGCCGCGGCGGGCCTGTTCCACATGGGGCTCGGCAACCCGGCCGGCAAGGTCGACGCCAGCCTCAAGTTCACCTCGCAGCAGCTCGCCGGGGCGAACGTCGGCGGCCTCACCGGCACGGTCGGCGTGCAGTGGCCGGACATCGCGAGCGGCACGCCGTCGATCACCGTGACCGGCCCGGACCTGGCCCAGCTCACCCGCTTCACCACACTCGGCCCGCGCGACCTGCTCGAGGGCCTGAGCCACCTGGTCGGCTCGATCGACGCGGTGCAGCGCGCGCAGTGGGGCTCGACGGCCGACCCGGTCGGCAACGTGAACCTGCCGTTCATGCGCGGCACGGTCGCCGACGCGGTCAAGGCGGGCAGCGCGCTCGCGAAGTTCGTCGACGACAACGTGTTCAAACCGGAGGAGGACCCGGCCAAGGCGGGGCTGCCCAAGTTCAGCTCGGTGCAGGAGCTCTTCACCAAGCTCAACACCGGACCCATCGCCGTGTCCGGCGTGAACTACCGCGACGACGTGAAGAAGCTCGAGTTCACGCTGACCATGAAGCAGGACGCGCCGAACGACGGCCAGCCGCTGGACGTGGTCGCGAGCCTCACCTCGGGCCAGGGTGACGGCGTCACCTACACCGGCACGACCCTCAAGCACGTCGGCAAGACCAAGCCGTGGACCGTCGACGCGTTCAAGGGGCGCATCGTGTCCGCCGGCACCTCGCAGGGTGTCGTGAAGAGCAACACCGCCGACGAGATCACGCTCGAAGAGGGCTGGCAGGGCGCCACCCCGGCCGGCAAGTCGCCGTACAAGGTCAACGCGCCGGACCCGATGACCGGCCAGGTCACGTTCGGCGACGTCTTCGCGAGCAAAGGGCTCAAGGGCGCCAACGCGTTGAACGCCACCGCGACCGTGAAGCCGTCCTACGAGGCCAAGGCGACGCTGGTGCTGGACCTGCGCGACCCGATCAAGGGTGACGCGTGCAAGCCGCTCGACCCGGACGCCGCGGCCACCGGCTGCCCGTTCGCGGACAAGAACCCCGACGGCACCACGACCCTGGTGTCCAGCCTGCCTCGCACGCCCGACCGGTTCCTGCTGCGCACCGGCGGTCAGCTGCTCAGGGCGAGCGCTCAGATCGACACGAACGTCGACGTGAACGGCAGCGTCGGGTACCTCAAGGTGCACATGTCCGGCGACCTGCACATGTCCACGAAGGACGGCTCGACCGACATGCTGTCGATCAGCCTGAAGAAGCTCGGTGACGCCGACGGCGACCTGCCGCTGTCGCAGATCTTCGCCAAGGTCGTCGACAACCCGGAGACGCCCGCGCAAGAACCGGAGAACCTGCTCACCGTCGCGGTCGGCGCCAAGGCCACGGCCACGGTGAAGCTCGACGTGCCGGGCATCCAGGACTTCTTCGGCGGGCCGGTGCAGGTCGGCGTCACCATGCCCGACATCACCGACCCGGCGAACATCCAGTTCACCGGCCTCGACGCGCTCGACAAGGCCAAGGCGTTCGACTTCGACCCGAACAACCCGCGGGCGATGTTCGGCCAGATCATCAAGGCGCTGCAGGTGCTCAACGGCTCGCTGCAGGCGGTCGACGGCGACGGCAAGGTCAAGACCGCCATGACCACGCCGCTGCCGGTCGTCGGCAAGTCGCTGTCCGAGCTGCTCGGCAGCGCCGACGCGGGTACCGGCAACTACGGCAACACGACGATCAACGGCGTGAACGTGGGCTTCCTCCGCGACGACACGAGGACCGGCGACAAGGCGTTCGGTCCCGACCTCAAGGGCCGGGCCGTGCTGGTCGGCACCCAGGTCGCCGTCGTCGCGGCGGCCGATCCGGCGAACAACCGCGTGCTGCTGGCCGGACCGTGGGGCCAGGTGCCCGCGAACGGCACCGCGTACGCGTTCCGCAGCCCGCTGGAGGACGCGGTCGACAGGCTCACCGCGGCACCGCCGGACTACCTGCAGGACCTGGTCACGCAGCTGAACGCCGCGCTGCCCACCGGCAGCGGCATCTCCTTCGCCTACCAGGTCGTCGACTCGAAGCCGTCGATCGTGCTCAAGGTCGACGTGAAGCGGAAGGTCGCGACCTCGCAGCCGGTCCGGTTCTCGTTCACCGACGACAAGGGCACCGCCCGGTCGCTGGTCGGCGCCGAGGGCGAGGCCACCGCGAACCTCGCGCTGACCGGGTCCACCAAGATCGGGTTCGTGCTGCCGCTGGAAGCCGGCGACGGTCCGGCGAACGCGGGCGGGCTCAAGGTCCTGCCCGACTCCACTGTGGACATCACCGCGCACGGCGGCATCACCGGTGTGGTGAAGTCCTCGGTCGGGCCGTTGTCCATCGCGCTCGGCAACCCGAAGGGCACGGAGAAGGCCGTCGCGAACGCGCACTACAACGCGCACCTCGGCTTCAGCGGGCAGAACCCGGTGTCCTTGAGCGACTTCGTCAAGGGCGTGCAGCTGACGCTCAACGGCGACAACCAGCCCGTCACCTGCCAGGGCGACCCGGCGCAGGGCACCGACCTCGCGCTGTGCGCGGTCATGCCGGTGTTCGTGAGCTCCGACAACGTCAACTGGACGAAGCTGTCGAGTCCCGGTGACTCGTTCGTCGTCCGGTTGCCGCGCCAGGTCGCGGATCTGGACCAGGCGTTCTCGTTCAGCCCCGACCTGCCCGGCGGCGTCAAGCGGTTCGAGATGCCCACCGACCTCGGGCAGAAGATCCTCGACGCGCTGCTGGACTTCTCCCAGTTCGGCGACGGCATCGAGAAGTACCTGGCGATGATCGAACGCGCGCTGCGCACGGCGGCGTTCGACGGCAAGCTGCCGCTGGTCGGCGACGACGTCCAGCAGGGAGCCGACAAGTTCGGCCAGCTGCGCGCCAAGATCCAGGAGGCGATGACCAAGCTGCCGGGCGGCGGCCGGGTGAACAACACCGGCGAGCTGACCACGTGGGTCAACGACCACCTCAAGCCCGCGGTCGGCAGTGCGGTCGCGGTCGGCTTCACCTGTGACGCCACGCTGCAGCCGGCGACGGAGGCGAAGGCCACCGCGCAGGGCACGGCCGGGGCGAAGAAGTACGTCTACGGCGTCGTCGCGAGCGCCCAGGGCAAGGACGCGCCACCGGCCCTCGCCGAGGTGACCAACGGCGCCGATCCGCTGACCAACGACAACTTCAACCGGATCACCTGGAAGAAGTCGCAGTACGCCACCGGCTACAAGGTCATCCGCAAGACCGACCCGAACGCGAACAACTGGGTCGTGATCAAGGGTGACCTGGGTGCGGACGCGGTGTCGTTCGACGACAAGAACACGCCCAACGGCGCGGCATACGTGCCGGCGACGACGAACCCGAAGCTGACGGACTGCCCGGCGGCGGCGTCGCTGGCGGACATCACCGGCGCGACGTTCACGTTCGACGTCTGCGACGGAGACGTGTTCGGCAACGACTGCGACAAGGAAACCCTTGCGCTGCAAAGCCCGCTGGACATCGGCATCCCCGGTCTGTCGCTGAAGGCGGCGCCAGGCGCGCCGGAGATGAAGGCGGCGCTGGCCTACCACCTGCACGTCAAGGCGGGCGTCGACAAGAGCAGCGGCTTCTACGTGGCGACCAAGGACGGGCCGAACCCCGAGCTCGGCGTCAAGCTGAGCTTCACGCTGCCCGACGCGATGAAGGCGCGCCTGGCGTTCCTCGACGTGAACCTGAAGCAGCACGCGGGTGGCGCGACCGACCTGTTCGACGGCATGTTCGTCGTCGACCTGCACAAGAAGGGGCAGGCGGCCTGCTACGAGAACTGCGGGCCCGCCAACGACGACCGGATCACGCTGGCCGACCTGGCCGACGTCGGCCAGGTCACCGACGTGTCGCTGAAGGCCAAGGTCGGCATCGACTGGGACTTCGACGTGAGCGCCGGTCCGCTGCCCGGCGTCAACGGCTGGTTCCACCTCAAGTGGGAGTGGAACGCGTTCGGTGGCAAGCCCGGTGACGGCACGCCGGAGATCGCGTTCAACAACGTCCAGCTCAACGCCGGGAAGTTCCTCGGCGAGGTGCTCAAACCGATCGTCGAGAAGATCGCGCTGTTCACCAAGCCGATCCAGCCGATCATCGACCAGCTCTACGCCCCGATCCCGGTGCTGTCGGACCTCTCGCGAGCAGTGGGTGGCGGTGACGTCAACCTGGTCACCATCGCCAAGGAGTTCTCGACCATCGCCGGTGGCCCGGAACTGGAGTTCGTGGACAAGGTCCTGCGCGCGATCCAGCTCATCGGCAAGATCACCCAGAACGGCGGGGCGATCGACATCGGCAGCTTCTCCGTGCTCGGCGACAAGGCGAAGACCACGACCAACTCGCCGGACAACGCCGCGTCCCTGATCGACCCGAACAAGATCAACCTCGCGCCCGGCGACCTGGCGTCGAAGATCGACGCGTCGGCCGGTGGGGCGAAGGTCGTGTCCGAGGGCGAGGAGGGCAACAAGGCGGGCTTCACGTTCCCGATCCTGAAGGAGCCCTCGAAGCTCTTCGGCCTGATCATGGGCCAGGACGTGGACCTGGTCCGGTTCGACTCGGGGCCGCTGCGCCTCGGCTTCTCCTACAGCCAGTCGTTCGGCCCGGTGTACGCGCCGCCGCCGGTGCTGGTGACGATCTCCGGCAGCGCCTCGGTCGAGGCGCGGTTCCGGGCGGGCTTCGACACGTTCGGCATCCGCAAGGCGATCGAGTCGGGCAAGGCGGCGTCCATTCTGGACTCGATCTACCTGGTCACGCAGGACGAGTCCGGGAAGCCGCTGCCGGTCGTGACGTTCCGCGGCGAGCTGGCCGCCGGCGCGGCGGTGAGCCTGGTGCTGATCGAGGTCGGCATCAAGGGCGGTGTCGCGCTGACGATCAACCTCACCTGGGCGGACCCGAACAACGACGGCAAGTTCCGGTTCTTCGAGTTCTCCAAGGTGGCGCTGAACAACCCGATGTGCCTGTTCAACATGGACGGACGCCTGAGCCTGTTCCTCAAGGTGTACATCACGCTCGGGTTCTCGATCTTCAGCGTCTCGTTCGACTTCACGCTGGCCGACATCACGTTGCTCGACTTCTCCGTGAAACCCGACTGCTCACCACCGCCACCCGTTCTCGCACACAAGAACGGCACGACCCTGGTGCTGCACATGGGTGACGGCGACATCGGCAAGCGCAACCACCCCGCGTGGACCGCGAACAACAACGAGGAGAAGTGGACGATCACCCAGCTCGTCAAGGACGGCGGCGGGTTCGACGGCTTCGCCGTGAGCGCGCTGGGCTTCCGCGAGGAGTTCCGCGACCCGAACCTCACCAAGGTGGTCGGCAACGCGAGCGGTGACAAGGGGAAGCGGATCATCGTCTTCCAGGGTGACGGCGACAAGAGCGGCGCCGCGAACGACGCCAAGGCCGCAGCCTTGCCGTTCGACAAGGACGTCGAGGTCACCGGTGGTGACGGCGACGACTCGGTCAAGACCGGCATCGGCAGGTCGGTCGTGAACGGCGGTCCCGGCAAGGACCAGATCACGACCGGCGACCTCGCGGCCGCGTTCGGCGGCAAGGGAACGGCGACGGTGACCGGTGGCGACGGCGACGACGTGATCACCGTCGGCGGCGCGGACGACACCGTCAGCGGTGGCGCGGGCAAGGACCGGATCGCGGCCGGCCTGGGCAAGAACCGGATCGACGGCGGTCCCGACGACGACAACATCGGCATCGCGTCCGACAGCCCGCTCGCGGAAGGCAAGTCCAACCCGCCGGCGCACCTCGTCGCGCAGGCCAACGTGATCATCGGCGGCACCGGCAGCGACCGGATCTCCGGTGGTTCCGGCGGCGACACGATCTACACCGGTACCGAGGTGCAGACCGGCGTCGACGAGCACGGCCCCGCGGACAAGGGCTTCAACGGCGACAACGCCAAGGACGCGATCAACGTCGTGGACACCGGCACGGGTTCGGACACCGTGTACGGCAGCCAGGGCGTGGACTTCGTGACCGGTCACTCGTTGAAGGAGCAGGTCGACGACATCCGCGGTGGCGGCAACAACGACGTGCTGACCGGCGGCTACGGCAAGGACAAGGTGTACGGCGGTCCGCACGACGACTACGTCATCGCGGAACCGTCGGACGTGGGCGACGTGACCGGCAGCGGTGTGTTCGGCCCGGTTCGCGGTGTCCAGCACCGCGTGCTGCCCGCCGGTGTCACGCCGTCGTCGAAGCTGCTCGTCGGTGGCTCCGACAACGACCACGTCATCGGTGGTGACGGTGGTGCGGAGATCTTCGGCGACAAGCACGCCAACCCGTGCACGCCGCCGAGCGACAACCCCGTGTCGATGCCGCCCGCCGAGCCGGACGACGCCGACGACGGCCGCGACCTGATCACCGGTGGTACCGGGGTCGAGATCGTCGCCGCCGGTGGTGAGGCGGACAACGTGGACGCCAGGTCCGCCAAGGACCGGCTGTGCGGTCAGCTCGGTGACGACGTGCTGGCCGGAGGCAACGACGACGACACCGTCTACGGCGGTGGTGGCAAGGACCTGGCCTACGGCGACGCGGGCGTGGACAACATCTATGGCAACAACGACGACGACACCTTGTACGGCGGTGCCCAGGACGACGTCATCGAGGGCAACAACGGCGTCGACCGCGCGTTCGGTGGTGCGGACAACGACCGCGTCATCGGCGGTACGCGCAAGGCGGGAGAGCCGGACGTCGGCGACTTCCTCTACGGCGACGCGGGCAACGACGTCGTGATCGGTGACAACGGCGTGGACGGGCCGTTCGACCTCGACGGCGCGAACGCCGGTGCGGGTGGTGCGGACTTCGTCTTCGGTGGTGACGGCGACGACCGGGCGTTCGGCGGTCTCGCGCACGACGAGGTGTTCGGTGGTCCCAAGGACGACTACCTGGAGGGCAACAATGCCGACGACGTCGTGCACGGTGACGCCGGCGAGGACCGGATCATCGGTGGCAGCTCCGAGGTGGCGGCGAACGCCGGGCGCCCGGACACCGGGGACAGCCTGTTCGGCGACTCCGGTCCCGACCTGATCGCGGGTGACAACGCGGTTCTGTCCCTCGTGGACGGAGCACAGGCCACGCCGGTCACGCTCGGACGAGGATTCGCCAAGGCGCACAAGGCCGAACTGCTCGATCTCGGCTACACGCCCGCCGCGGGCACGTCCGGCAAGGACAAGATCAGCGGTGGCGACGACCCGGACGTGATCTACGGGCAGGGCGACGAGGACACCATCACCTGTGACGGCTCGGACGACTACGCCGAGGGCGGCCCGGCCCGCGACAGGATCGACGGCAACGACGGGCAGGACGACCTCGTGGGCGGCAGCTCGACCGAGGACTCGCCTGGCGTGGGCCAGCCGGACGCGGGTGACGTCATCCACGGCAACAACGCGCAGGACGTGGTGCTCGGCGACAACGGCGTGCTGGTGCGCGGCGGAACACCGCACCGGGTCGTGCAGGAACGTGGCATGACCGCACGGGCGATCTCCCTGTACGACCTCGGCCTCACCCCGCGCGCCGGCTCGTCCGGCCCGGACGAGGTCGACGGCGACGACGCCAACGACGTGATCTTCGGCCAGGCCGGTCCCGACCGGCTGAAGGGCAACGGTTCCGACGACTACGTCGAGGGCTCGCAGGGCGTCGACTGGATCGAGGGCGACGAGGGCGACGACGACCTCGTCGGCGGTAACAGCACCTCGCTGTCCGGTGCCGGTGACACGACGGTCGGCCAGCTCGACGCGTCGGACGCGGTGTTCGGCGGACCGGGCAACGACGTCGCCATCGGCGACAACGGCGTCGTGCTGCGGCCGGCGCAGGGGGAGACCCCGACGCGGGCGACGATCCGGCTCGCTCCCTCCGGTGGAGACCCCGTGGCGCCACGGATCGTGCAGCGCTACGACCTGCAGGCCGGTCCGGCCGACCGGTTCGGCGACGACCGGATGTCCGGCGGCTCGGGCGTGGACGTCCAGTGGGGCCAGGACGGTGGGGACTTCCTCACCGGCGACGGCAACGCCGACTACCTCGAGGGAAACGGCGGCGGTGACGTGCTGCGCGGCGACCGCGGGCTCGGCTCCCCGTCCTCGGAGACCACCGTGGTCCCGTTGAACGACGCGGACTGGCCGGGCAGCTCGAGCGGGCCCGACCAGCTGGTGGGCACCGCCCCCGACGGGCAGGACGACATGATCGGCGGTAGCACGATCCAGGGCTTCCGCGACGGTGGCGACGCGTTCGAGGGCAACGGCGAGGACGACGTCCAGCTCGGTGACAACGGCTCCCTGCGGCGCACGCTGCAAGGCCAGCCGGGGTCGATGACCGAGCAGGTCTACGTCGAGCGCTACAAGTCCGGAGCAGTGCCCTCGAACGCAACGGTGTCGCGCGTAGCCGACATCGGCCCGTCGACCAGGTTCTGCACGACAGCGCAGGCGACCTGTGAACCCGGTGGAGCCTTCGGCAACGACACGATGTTCGGTGACGACGGCAACGACGGGATGTGGGGTCAGGACGGCAACGACACCATGCACGGCCAGAACGGCGATGACGACATGTACGGCGAGCTCGGCGACGACGTGATGTTCGGCGGCGACGGCGAGGACGCGATGCTCGGTGACCGCGGTGGTGTGGTCAACGAGTACATGAACGCCAACGACGTGGCTGCTCGTGGCTTCACGGTGAGCCTGAACTCGGTGCCGCAGGAGTCCTACACGGGCTTCCGCGCCGGCTCCTACGACCGGCGGGCCGACCTGCTGCACGACGTCAACGGCGACCAGTTCGTCGGCGGCCCGACCGCACCGGCCATGCCGCACAACGGCATCGCCGAGGGTGGCAACGACCGCATGCGCGGTGGTCAGGGCAACGACAACATCCACGCCGGGTTCGGCGACGACCTGGTCAACGCCGACAGCGGCGGCGACCGGACGTTCGGCGGCGACGGCGCGGACGTGCTGTGGGGCGGCAAGGGCTGCGATCCCGTGGTCAACGCCCAGACTCCGGACTGCCTCACCAACGGCGCGTTCGACGCGTCGTCCCGCGGCACGAACGACAGGTTCCTGGACCACACCTTCGGCGGCGTCGGCGGTACTTCGCCGGCATCGCAACAGGGTGCGCTCGGGTCGGACGTGCTCGACTTCAACCCGCGCGGCTCCTACCCCGGCAACTGCGCGCAGGGCCTGTGGCCGCAGACACTCGGCGACGGCGCGATCGACCCGTGCCTGTGGTTCGAGATGACCGAGAAGACCAACGACAACCCCGCCGTTCCCGCGACGCTGGCCGACAACCAGCACCACGACGGCACGGACTGGATCTACGGCGGCTGGGACCGCGACGTGCTCCAGGCCGACCGCGCGCAGAACGGCCCGAACCCCGGTGACCGCCTGATCGACTGGGCCGGCGCGTACAACCTGTACACGCACTGCCCGGCCTCCTACGGCGGCTACAACGACATCCGTCAGCGCAGCCCCGGCATGGAGGTGTTCCTGCAGAAGCTGGCGTGGGGCTCGGGTGCCGGTCAGACGGCCGGCGACGTGACCACCAGTGGCACCTCGGCGTTCCGCGAGCTGGCGCTGGTCTACCCGTCCGACAACAACCAGCACGGGATCGGCCCCGCCTATCCCACGACACCGGGCCACTTCGACTCGCCGGTGTCCTGCACGGACTGAGAACGAGCGGGGGCATCCGGAGCCGCGGACAGCGGCTCCGGATGCTTTCGCGTCGGACCGACAGGAGGTCGGCCATGAACGACGCCAGACTGGTCGTGGTCACCGGTGCGACCGGGCGCCAGGGCGGCTCGGTCGCACGGCACCTGCTCGCCGGCGGCTGGCGGGTGCGGGCGCTGACCCGTGATCCCTCGTCACCCGCGGCCGGGCGGCTCGCCTCGGCGGGTGCCGAGGTGGTGCGCGCGGACATGGCGTCCCCCGGCTCGCTGCGCACTGCCTTCGCGGGCGCGCACGGGGTGTTCAGCGTCCAGAACCCGATGACCAGCGGCCTCGACGAGGAGGTTCGGCAGGGCCGCGCGGTCGGTGACGCCGCGGCTGCGGAGGGCGTGCGGCACGTGGTGTACGCCTCGGCGGGGCCGGGCGTGCCGGGAACCGGTGTGCGTCAGTGGGAGAACAAGCTGGTGGTGCGGGACCACCTGGCGTCGCTCGGGCTGCCGCTGACCGTCTTGCGGCCGATGGCGTTCATGGAACTGATGACGGACAAGGACTTCTACCCGGCCGTGTCCATGTGGCACCTGATGCCGAAGCTGATCGGCGCGGACCGGCCGCTGTTGTGGTTCTCGGCCGACGACGTCGGTGCCGTGGCGGCCAGGGTGTTCGCGGAGCCGGACCGGTTCGCGGGTGCGGATCTCCCGCTCTGCGCGGACGTGCAGAGCGTCGACGAGTGCCGTGCGCTCTGGCGGGAGGTCCGTGGCCGTCCGCCGCGGGGTTTCCCGATGCCGATCTGGCTGTTCCACAGGTTCGTCGGCGACGACCTGACGAGGATGTGGCGATGGCTGCGCACGCATCCCGTCGCGTACGACCTCGACGCCACGAGGGCGATCGTGCCGTCCGCGCGCACCGTCCGCGAGTGGCTGGTGCACTGAACCTACTCGTAGTAAGTTCGGCGGCATGACGCCGGACGCTTCCGCGCACATCGACGTTGCCGCTTCGCCGCAGCGGGTGTTCGCCCTGGTCAGTGACCTGCGCGGGCTCAGCGGATGCGCCGAGGAGTACTCGGGCGGCAAGTGGCTGAACGCCGCGGGGCCACGGGTCGGTGCGCGGTTTCGCGGCATCAACAGGCGCGGCTGGCGGAAGTGGCCGACGACCTCCACGGTGACCGACTGCTCCGCGACCCGGTTCGCGTTCGAGGTGAAGTCGCTCGGCATGGCGGTGTCGCGCTGGCAGTACGACATCGAGGAGACCGCGGACGGGTGCCGGGTCACCGAGTCGACGTGGGACCGCCGGCCCGGCTGGTACGTGCCGCTCACGATGCTGGCGACCGGGGTGAAGGACCGCGCTGTGACGAACCAGCGCAACATCGAGGCGACGCTGGAGCGGTTGAAGCGCGCTGTCGAGTCTGTCTGACAACCAGACAGACTCACTCACTTTCAATACCGGCCAGGCGCGTGCTCGCGGATGACGTCTACGAGCAGATCCGCGCCCTGATCATGAGCGACGGCATGAAGCCGGGCGCGCGCGTGAACATCGACGAACTCGCGCGCCGGCTCGACGTGTCCCCGACGCCGGTCCGCGAAGCCCTGGCACGCCTCGAATCCGAAGAACTGGTCAGCAGGCTCCCGTTGCGCGGCTACAGCGTGACGGACCTGCTGAACCGCAAACAGGTGGACGACCTGTACGCCCTCCGCCTGCTGCTGGAACCCCCGTCGGCGGCCCTGGCGGCAGCCCGCATGACACCGGAGTTCGCCGAACTCGTCGAGGAGGAGCTGGCCACGTGTCCGGCGGCTCCCGCGGATGACGCCTATGACGACTACAAGAACCTCACCGCGCACGACCAGCGCCTGCACGAGCTGATTCTGCGCATTGCGGGCAATGACGCGGTTTTGCAGTCCTTTTCGAAGACCCATTGCCATCTGCACCTGTTCCAGCTGAATTTTCAACAACCGTTCGGGGTGCAGACCATCACCGAACACCGCGCGATCGTGGACGCGCTGGTCGCCAGGGACGAGGCAGGGGCGAGCGCGGCGATGACGGCACACCTGGAGATCGCCCGGACCAGGCTGCTGGACCGGATGTAGGCGGAACCACCGCGCCCGGTGGTATTACCCCCGAATCCGTTCACTCACACCGTGAATGCGGCCTGACCAGCAAGATCACCACAGCCGCGAAAACCTTAAAGGCATTTAAAACCAACAAGGTTCGGTCCGTTTTGAACCCCGTCCGTGACCTCCCCGTAGTCATCGGTACAACACCGTTCGACCCCCCGAGGAGACACAGAATGGGCGCTCGACACCGCAAGCCCGCCATGATCGGCGCGGGCGCCGTGCTGGCGATCGCGGCTGTCGCCGGTGGCATCTTCGCCTTCAGCGGCACCAACTCGAACGCGGCTGAGGACTGCGGCGGGCTGGACACCGCCCTGCAGAACAACCTGAACTTCATCGCCGGTCAGCAGGCGAACCCCGACGCGCAGTCGGACGCTCGCATCCAGAACCGCCAGCAGGTCGTGAACCTCATCAACCAGCGGCGTGCGGCGGCAGGCTGTGGCAACGACGTCCAGGCCAAGCCCGAGGCCGGGCAGGCCGCCACGTCCGGTGAGGACTGCGGCGGGCTGGACAAGGCGTTGCAGAACAACCTGAGCTTCATCGCGGGCCAGAAGGCCACCCCGGACTCGCAGTCCGAGGCGCGCATCGCGAACCGGCAGGCCGTGGTCGACCTCATCCAGCAGCGACGCAAGGCGGCGGGCTGCAAGGGTGACGGTGGCGCGGCCGACGCCGGCCAGGGCAACGCGAACCAGGGCAACAACAACGCGGGCAACCAGCCCGCGCCCACGGCCCAGCCCACCGAGCAGCCCGACGCGAACCAGGGCGACAACGGCGCCACCGGCCAGCAGGTCTGCAACGGCTCGACCGTCACGCTGTCCGGTGAGGGTGGCGCCCCTGCCGCCTCCAGCGGCACGTTCCCGATCGGCACCACGCTCAAGGTGACGAACCTGGACAACAACAAGTCCACCACCGTCAAGGTGGCGTCGGCGTCCGGCAGCTGCGCGCTGCTGAACAACGCGGCCTTCGAACAGGTCCGCGAACCGGGCAAGTTCCTCATCCGCAACGCGCGGATCGAGAAGATCGGCTGATCTGTCCACATCAGACGGCAAGGCGGGCGGCTGTTCCCTTCAAGGCGCGGGGGAACAGCCGCCCGTTGCGCGGTCACCGGGAATAGTGTGGTCAGAATCCGCCAGTGGTGAAACCTTGGGCGTCGTGACGGAGAAAGCAACAGCGCCATCTGTCCTGCGGAACGTGCCCTTCCTGCGGCTGTGGACCGGGACGACGGTGTCGGGTCTCGCGATGTGGGCCCTGCCGTTCGTGCTCGGCCTGGCCGTTCTCGAACGTTCGATCACCGCCGTCGAGCTCGGCGTCGTCCTCGCCACCAGAACCGTCGGTTTCCTGGTGGCGGTACCCGTGGCCGGTGTGCTCGCCGATCGTCATTCACGACGCAACGTCGTCTTCTGGTCGTGCCTCACCGGCGCGGTCATGACACCCGTGATCGCGCTCGGCATGGGCAGGTCGTTGGTGCTCATGGCCGCCGCGGCCGCGATCGTCGGTGCCGGTCAGGGCGGCTGCCGGCCCGCGTTCCAGGCGATGGTGGCCGAGGTGGTGCCCGAGTCGCAACGGCAGCAGGCCAATGCGGCGACGACCGTCGCCATCAGGGTGACCACGCTGGCCGCCCCGAGCCTCACCGCTCTCGCCGCGCTCCTGGTCGACGCCAGGGCACTGCTGATCATCACCGCCGCGCTCTGGCTGGTCGCCGCGTTCGTGCCGCCCAAGGGCACCAGGGCACCGGATCGCACCACCGCCCGGGCCAGCTTCGCGGCGGACTTCCTCGAAGGCCTGAACGAGGCGCGCCGGCACCCGTGGCTGCTCTCCGGACTCGGCGCGCTGACCGCGATGGTCGCCTTCGGCTACTCGGCCACGGCCGTCCTGCTGCCGGTGGTGAGCCGCGACCGCTACGACACGGAAGCGGTGCTGGTGGCCGCCACGACCGCGTACACGCTCGGCGCGCTGGCGGGAGCCGCGCTGATGGGCCGCTGGCGCCCGAAGACGCCGGGATGGGCCGCACTGGCCGGACTGGCCTGCTACGGCCTGGTCCCGCTGGCCCTGCTGCTGCCGGTGCACTGGTCCGTGCTGATCGCCGTGTACGTCTTGGGAGGTGTCGGGGTCGAGCTGTTCAACATCCCGTGGTTCACCGCGGTCCAGCGAGAGGTCGAGCCGGGCAAGCTCGCCCGCGTCTCCTCGCTCGACTTCCTGCTCTCCTTCGGCCTGGCGCCGGTAGGCCTGGCCTTCATCGCACCGGCCATCGACCACTTCGGGGCCGGCGTCGTGCTGGGCGCCTGCGCGGTGATCTGCTTCGCCGCCCCCGCGGCCGCCGCACTGGTCCCGAGCTCCAGGGGGTTCACCAGGTCCAGCTGAAGCCGCGCACCCCGGGCCGCACGTCCAGCGCCACGTCCAGCAACGTGTGGCCGGGCGCCACCGCGGACCCGTCCGCGAGCTGGACCACGGAACGGGGAGCGGTGCCCTCGAACGTCACCTCCAGCACGTACTCCCGCGTCGGCAGGCGGAACTTGCGCTCGTAGTTCGTCGCGAGTGGACACGGGTCCTGGTTCACCAGCTCGTGCTCGATCACGACGCTCTCGCCCTTGCGCAGCGGCCGTTCGAACAGCAGCTCCGCGACCAGCAGCCCCTCGGCCGGCTCGCGGACCACCTGGCCGACCGTGCAGTTCTTCAGGGCGCTGACCAGCGGCAACGGCCGGTCGTGGTCGTCGACGTGCATGATCACGACCCACCGGTCAGGCCCGGTCATCGACGCCGACAACACCTGCCGCGACCGGAAGACCCGCTCGGTGCGGTCCGCCCCGATCGTCACGAAGTCCTGCTGGCTCACGCGCAGGAGCTGGTCGTCCCACTGCGTGTCGAGGCCGTTCAACGCGCGCTCGACGGGCGTCTGCGGGGACCAGAACGCGGACATCGGTGCCGGGGCGTTGCGCAGCCAGCGACCCCGTGGGCGCGGTGGCCCCAGGAGTTCCGAGAGATGGCCGGGCGGGAGCTGCAGGATGTGTTCCAAGTGGACGACGGCCTGCAGCGACTTCTGCCGCTCGGGACGGCTGCGGCCCGTCTGCCAGTAGCTCAGCGTGGCCATCGAGACGGACACGCCGTTCTGGGAGAGGTGCTCGCGCAGGCGCTCGAGACCGAGACCGCGATTCGTGATCGCCGTCCGGAGCGCCTGCGCGAACTCGTCCACGCTGGTCACGCTAATGCATCTGCACGTCCGGCTGCAGCCCTCCTGACGGCTGGTACTGCCGGTAGGTGACCTGCCGTCCGTCCATCACCAGCTCGACCTCGACCGTGTCGGGGAACGGCGGGCCCATCGGGCGCAGCAGCACCGGCTCGTGGCCTTCCTGGTGGATCCGGACGTTGACGCTCTGCTGCGTCGCGATCAGGTGTCCCAGCAGGTCGCGGGCGTTGGTCCAGCCGCTGTTCTCGGCGGCGTCGGCGTGCATGTGCCAGTTCTGGTTCTCCACCAGCGCCCCGTACAGGTGGCCCTGGTGCATCGGCCTGCCGACGGAGTAGTCCGCCACGGCCTTGGTCACGGCGTGGTGGGTGGCCGCCAGGCCGACGACCTGCCGGCGCAGCGCCACCGGATCGACCCCGCGGGCCTGGCCGACGACCGCGTACAGGCCGTTGGCGGTGACCGGCGGCGTGGGCTGGCGGACCAGCAGGTCCTCGTTCAGGAACCGCAGCTGTCGCCGCGCGGTGCTCACGTGGTCGGACGCCACCAGCCCGTGGGCCGCGACGACCTTCTGGTCCTTCTGGATGCCCGCCTGCAGCTGCTCGAACGGCGCGGGCATCGGCGCGGACACCGCCGGGTTCATCCGGTTCTTCTGCGGCGCGCCGAGCTGCGTCTCCATCTTGCGCGGCGGGTTCCACGTGTTCGCGGTCTGCCCGTTGGCCGGCGGCAGGAACGGCTCCACGACCGCGTGCGCACCGGTGGCGAGGCGTTCGCGCTCGTCGGCGAACTTCGTGCCCGCCTTGGAGGACTTGCCGTCGAGGAACCGCTCCGACACGTTCGGCAGCGCGGTGTGCGACTGCGGCAGCTTGCCGTCCTTGATCAGCCCGTAGGCGATCCTGGACAGGTCGGTGCCGGTGTCACCCGCCACGAAGTCGGTCGTGAACGCCTGACCACGCACCGGGTGCCGGTTGTTCTGCACGTCCACCTTGGCGCGTTCGGTGGCGGCGTCCATGTCCGCGGCGTCGGCCGGGGTGTGCAGCTTGGCGAGCTCCGCTGCGTAGAACCGGTTGAGCGACTGGCCGAGCTGCCCGAACTCCGCCTGGCCCTCGCCGAACCGCACCTTCGGCTCCGCCAGCGGCACGAGGCCGTCGACGAACAGGTTCGGCTCCGGCGTGTAGGGCAGCAACGGGTGGATGCCCTGCTGGTTGCGGCGCGCGTGCATGTCCGCGTCGATCACCTGCACGAACCGCTCGTGGAAGTCCGGCTCGGCGAGCTTCGCCCGCAGGACCTCCTTCTGCGCGTCCGTGGTCTTCGAGTCGCCGTCGATGCGCGCGAGGACGTCGGCGTGCAGCTGTTCCGGCGTGACGGCGACCCGGTAGCCACCGCCGATCATCAGCGGCCGGGACGGGTCACCGGCGTCGTCACCGACCGTGCCGTCGACGAGCTGCGTGACGTGGTCGAAGACGTGCCTGCCCTCGCGGGTAGTGCGGTCGCCCGCGTCGAAGTCCATGACCGCGACGTACGGGTGCGTTCCGGTGGCCGCCAGTGCGGTCACCGCGAACACGTGCGCGTCGCTGTCCAGCGTCGCGTTGCGGGTCTCGCCGAACTTGAAGCCCTTGGGCCCGTGCGGAACGCTCACCAGCGCGACCGGTTCCGCGCGGCCGTTCACCGACGGGGTCGCGGCGGCGATCCCGGCGTCGATCTCCGCCTGCGTCGCGCCGTTCACACCGAGCACGAACGCCACGCGGCCGTCCATGTCCTGCGCGCCGGCCATGACGCCGTTGATCACGTCGTCGAGCTGGCCGAGCTCACTCGCCCGCACGATCATGCTGACCACGAACGACGGCTTCTCGTTGGCGTCGATGCTCTCCTGCGTCCGCTGCAGGTAGTTCTCCGCGGTGATCTGCGTGAGCGGGTGTCCCTGGGCGAGGTTCTCGTACGCCGCGTTGTGCACGCCGTTCTCGTTGAACGGCGTGGCCTCCGGCTCGGTCATCTGGACCTCGTTGTCCTCGATGGACAGTTCGGCGAGGTCCTCACGGGTGCGCTTGACGGCGTCCCCGGCAGGGTCGGCCTCCAGGTGTTCGTTGCCGCGCTTCGGCATGTTCGGCGGAGGCAGCTCGGAGCGTTCGTCAGCGGCGGGCTGCGGCGGGTTGTGCGTCTGCAGCGCGGCCATCCGGTCGGAGACCAGCTGGAGGTGGCGCGGCTTGAGCCTGGCGTCCGCCGCGTCGATGCCCTGGGTCATGGGGGAGTTGTCGTTGACGACGCGTCCCCTGCCGTCCTGGTGCTGGAAGATCGGCTTCACGTCGCCGGTCTCCAGGTACTCGTCCCGGAGGCCGAGGAAGTGCCCGACCTCGTGCGCCAGGCGCCGCGAGTCGGTGTCCGCCGGCCAGGTGAGCTGGTTGGCGCGCCCGCCGGGCTCGTTCGTGACGTTGACCGTGGCGTGTGCGTCGGCGGGGTCGTCGGTGAACTCGACCGTGACGTGGAACTGTTCGCCGCTGGGCAGCTTGTAGCCCTGGTTGAACAGCTCCTCGACGCCCGCGCGGGTGCGGTCCTGAACGTCGGCGGTGCCGTTGTCCAGGTGCAGCCGGACGGTGAAGTCGCGGACCGGCACGCCGTCGACGTCCAGCACGCGGTTGTCGTACGCGATCGGGCCGCGCCAGGCCTTCATGGCGATGCCGTGCGGGCCGACCTTGGTGGAGTCGAGGACACCACCGTCCTCGCCGCGCACCCAGCTGGTGGCCGGGGTCGTGGCGCGGACGTCCGCGATCGCCTGCGAGGACACCGGGTTCCGCGGGTCGAACCACGCCGCGCTGGTGTCCGTGCTGTGCAGCGGGCTCGGGTCGGCCGGCGGCGCGTGGGACACGGGCGCGTCCACCGGGGGAGCGGACGGCGCTGAGTCGTCGTCGACCATGCCGTCGCCCTGCAGGTGTTCCTTGAGCTCGGTGATCAGCTCCGGCGTCACCTCGACGCCCAGTGCCGCACCGAGTTCCGCGCTGTTGCCGGTGACGGCCTGGGTGAACTGCTCCGGGCTGACGAGGCCCTCCGGCACGAGCATCGACTTGGCCAGCACCTGGTGCACCCAGAGCGCCTGGCTGTAGGAGTCGGGGCCGTAGACCGGGATCTCACCGATCGAGTCGGACAGCGGCGGCGCGCCCATCACGTCGATGAGCGCGGTCTCCTGGGCGAAGTTGAACGCCCGGTTGTAGCCCTTCTCGTGGTTGAAGATCTCGGAGGCGATCTTGGCGGGGTCCGCCGCGAACGTCGGGCTGCCCTCGAGGGTGTTCCACAGCTGGTGCGACCAGTCGTCGAACTTCCCGGGGCCGTGCTCGCCGGCGAACGCCTCGATCTGCTCGCTCTCGATGACCGGCCGCTTGAACTCCTCGTTGAACGCCTTGGTGACGGCCTCCAGGCCGTGCTGGTCGATCAACGCCGCGACCTCGCCGGAACGGGAGTGCAGGACCACCGAGGCACGCAGCAGGTCCAGGCCCGCCTTGTGGTCCAGGTACTTCTGCGGGTTCCCCTTGAGCTCCGCCTCCACCTGCTTCATCAGCGGGCCGGCGTTCTCCATGGCGTCGTCGGTCAGCGCCACCAGCTGCTTCTCGGCCTCGGGACGCGGTGCGGGAGCCGACGGCGGCGCGGGCTCGGTGGCCGGTGCCGGGTCGTCGTCGACCATGCCGTCGCCCTGCAGGTGCTGCTTCAGCTCGGTGATCAGCTCCGGGGTCACCTCGACGCCCAGTGCCGCACCGAGTTCCGCGCTGTTGTCCGTGACGGCCTGCGTGAACGCCTCCGGGCTCACGATCGCGTCGGACGGGATGATCTTCGCGTCGCCCAGCACCTTCTGCACCCAGAGCGCCTGGCTGTAGGAGTCGGGGCCGTAGAGCGGGGTGGTCGCGATGGAGTCCGTCAGCGGCGGCGCGCCGACCAGGTCCGCGAACGCCGTGTCCTGCGCGAAGTTCGTGCCGCGGTTGTAACCCTTGTCGTGGTTGAAGACCTCGGCGGCGACCTTGTCCGGGTTCGCGGCGTAGGACGGCGTGTTGCCGATCGTGTCCCACATCCGGTGCGCCCAGCCGTCGAACGCGGTCCGGCTCTCCGGCGTGCTGAGATCACCGAACTGGGCCTGCTGCGCCGTCTCGATGATCGGGCGGCCGAACTCCTTGTTGAACGCCCGCGCGACCTGCTCGACGCCGTGCCGCTGGATCATCGCGGCGACGTCGGCGGTCCTGGTGTCGAGCACGACCGACGCCCTCAGCAGGTCGAGACCCGCCTGGGACTGCACGTACTTGCCGGGGTCGGAGTTCAGCGCCGTCTCCACCTGCCTGGCGAGCGGCGAGGCGTTCGTCATCGCGTCCGTCGTCAACGCCTTGAGGTGGCTCGCCACCACGACGTCCGGCACGCTCCTCGGAGCCTGCGTGTCGGCGTCGGCGTCGGCGGTGCCGGTCTGGGTGGAGGGCGCGTTCGGCGGTTGCGGTGCCGGACGGGTCTGCACCTCACTGCTCGACGAGGCCTCGCTCGACGAGGACGCCTCGGCGGGGGGCGCGGACCTGGACGCCGGGGGAGCCGGAGGGGCAGGCGGAGCGGACGACGTCGTGGTCGTCGACGGCGGGGTGTTGAAGTCGGCGATCAACTGATCGACCACCGCCTTCTTCTCCCACCACTCCTGCTGCCTCAGGTCGGCTGCCCTGCGCGCGTCGTTCAGCTTCGTCTCGGCGGCCCTCACGAGGGCCTCCTGCGCCGCGCGGTCGGCGGCGATCCGGTCGGCGGCCTGGTC
The DNA here is from genome assembly GCF_033949925.1 of Lentzea kristufekii. NCBI lineage: Bacteria > Bacillati > Actinomycetota > Actinomycetes > Pseudonocardiales > Pseudonocardiaceae > Lentzea > Lentzea kristufekii. Next base: position 306,655 of record NZ_JAXAVV010000007.1, on the reverse strand, counting down.
GTGCGCGGCCTTGGCGGCGAGACGGTCGGCGTGGGCCTGCGCCACGACTTGCTCCTGCGCGACGACGTCCGCACGCCGGGCGGTCGCTTCCGCCCGGAGACCGCCGATCGCGGCGTTGGCGGCGTCCAGCTCGCGCTGGGCCTCCTGCATCGCGGTCTGCGTGGCGGTGAACGTGGTCTCCGCCGTCTCCAGCGCGGTCTCGGCGTCCGCGTGCGCCTGGCGCGCGGTGTCGACCTGGCTCTGCAGTGCCGCGTTGTCCGGCGTCGCGGCGAGCCGCTCTTCCAGCCCTCGCAGCGTCTTCGCCTTGGCCTCGACGTCCGACTTCGCGTCGTCCAGTTCGAACTGCGCGGTCATCGCGAGCGCCCCGAGGCCACCGACCTTGGGGGACAGCTCGTTGATGGCGTCGAGTGTGCGCGCGGCCTCCTGGCGGGCGGTCTCCGCCTTGGCCTCCAGGTCCGCAAGGGTCGCCTGCTCGGCGAGGTGCGCCTCGATCGCGTTGTTGTAGTCGATCTGGGCCGGGGTGAAGGCGAAGTCGTTCCTGGCCGACACCGCGGCCGAGGTGTTGATCACCTGCTGCGCCTCGTGCCGCCGGGCGTCGACCTCGATCTCGGCGGTGCGCCAGGCGTCCGCGGCGGACTTGACCCCGGTCTGGGCGGCCGCCAGTTCGGGGCTGAGGTCCTTGCCCAGCACGGTCTGCGCGTCCGAGACGGGCATGCGGACCGCGGCTGAGTTCGGCACGGACAGGTCGACGACGGCGGTCCTGCCGCCGATCGTGGCGACCACGCGGTACTCGACACCGAACTGCACCAGGCCGGTCGTGGCCTTCGGCTTGAGGTTGTTGACCTTGTTGTCGGTCTGGCCGCCGGAGTTCGCCGTGGAGTCCTCGGCGGAGTGCCGCAGCTCGACGCCGCTCACCGCGACCGTGACGTTGTCACGGGGGTCGGTGTTCTGCTTGATGCCCGCGCCACCGGTCGCGAGACCGACGGACACGTCACCGGTCTCGGTGACCTTCGAGTCCGTGCTGGTCGAGGTGACCTGCGACTTCGGGTTCTCCAGCGCCACACCGTCGCTGAGCGAGCCCAGCGCCGGGTCGACCAGCTTGGCGTAGACCTTGACGTCCGCGTCCTGCCCGAACGTCAGCGCGGCCTCGTGCAGGCCCGGCACGCTCAGCGGGCCGGACAGCATCGACGGCAGGTGCGGCTGCAGGTTCTCCGGGCTCAGCGTGGACAGCAGGCTGTTGAGCGAGCCCGTGCCCTTGCCGGTCAGGCCCTTGCCCGCGCCCGCTTCCTTGAGCGCGTCGATCGCGGCCGTGCGCAGGTCCTGAGCACCACGCAGGTTCTCCACCGACGCGCTCGCCGGGAGCGCGGGGGTGCTGCCCTGGCGCCAGTCCGCGACGGCCTGCGGGGTGCCCTGGTCGGCGCCGCGCGAGTGCTGGTCCTTGGTGTACGGCTGCGGAGCTGGCCCGCTGACCTTCTGGTTGTCCGCGTGCAGGCGGACGGTCATCTCCTGCGGGCCGCTCTTGGCCTTCGCGATCTCCTTGTCGCCCTTTTCGACGACGAGCTCGAACTCGACCGGCACGGTGTAGCGCGCCGCCGGTCCGCTGCCCGCGCGGAAGCTCGCGAACTGGTCGGTCGTCGAGGTGCTGACCGAGCTGCTCGTCGACTGGCCGATGTTCGCCGCGGCCGCCACGCCGGCGGTGCCGGAGACGTTCGGGTTCGCGCTGCCGGGCGCGGCGAGCCCCGGTGCCTTCAGCCCGAGAGCCCAGCCGGTGGCGCGGCCCTGGCCGTCGGTCACCTTGTGCGAACCGGCGATCGTCGATTCCATCTCGACGCCGTCGTTGACGACGTTCTGGAACTGCGGCGTGTTCGCCTTGGCCCGCAACGTGACCTGGTAGGAGTCCTTGCCGAACGCGCCGGGCTGGTGCACCAGCAGCGGCACACCGCCGTCCAGCGCGCTGTCGATCATCGCCTTGACGCTGGCCGGCGAGCTGAAGTCGACCAGGCGCTGCAGGTTGCTCATCGAGTCGTCGAGCACCGAATCGGGCAGCAGCGAACCGCCGAAGCGTTTCGCCGTCTTCGTGTTGACGTCCGCCGACAGCTTGGCGACCACGTTCGACAGGTCCGGCACGCTCTCCACAGTGGACAGACCGAGCGCGCTCGGCTCGTCCTTCGCCACCGTCGCGGGCGGCGCCATCTGCGGGAAGTCCGGCTTGTCCACGTTCGGCTGCACGTCGGGCAGCAGGCCCATGTCCCGCGCGACGTCCTCGGTCACCCGCACGAACACGGAGTTCGGCAGGCTCACGGTGGCACCCTCGGACTTGGGCGTGCTGCCGTGGAGGAAGTTCGCCGCCCGGCTCTCGCCGACCACGGTGACGTCGGCGTCGAGCTGCACCAGCACGGTGCGGCCGCCCGCAGGCGTCACGTGGTTGCGGTCGTGGCTGCCGCCGACCTCCTTGCCCGACGACTTCGAGTCGGACCACGGCGTGATCTTGCCGGCCACCGCGACGCCACCGGCACCGCTGGCGGGCGTGGGCTCGCCGGCGGGCGGAGCGGGGTCGTTCGGCTTGATCGGCACGTTGATGCCGCCGGTGATGTCGACCGCCCTGCCGGTGGACGACGACTGGGCCGCCTTGTAACCACCCGTGCTGGCGTTCTCGGTACCGGTGTTGTCCGAGATGGACACGATCTTCGGGTTGCTCAACCCGAACTTCACGCCGATCGCGCCGGTGCGGTCGGTGACGCGGCGGTCGTACTTGAGGCCCTGCTCCTGGATGCCGGTCTCGGTCAGCGTGCGCAGGTTCGCCTTGATGTTCTCCGGGGAGAACATCTTGTCGATCTGGGCGCGTGACGCGGTGCCCGGCACGGTGAGCGCCGAGTCGCCGCCCGCCGCGCGGTTGAGCGCGTCGATCGCCTGGTCCCGCAGCGCCGTCGTGTTCGCCACGGCCTCCACGTGCAGGAAGTCCGGCGCCTTCTCCCCGGTCCTGGTGCTGAGGAGCTTCTTGACCGACGGCGCGTCCTTCAGCGTCCGCAGCTCCGGCGTCCCGGGCTCGAAACCCTTGCCGGGGTCGGTGTCCAAAGTGGAGCTGTCGGACACCCAGAGGTTGACCTCGCCCTTGATGGGCTCGAGCTTGCCGTCACCGGTCTTCGCGACCGTGGTCTGCTCCGGCGCGTGGAAGCCGGGAGCACCGGGGACGATCCGCCGCACCCAGGCCCGCGGCCGGGTGAACGTGGTGATCTCGACCTCGAACTCCACGTCACCGCGGAACACCTGGGCGTTCGGGCTGCCGACGCTGAGCGAGGTGCTGTTGACCGTGGGACCGGCGGTGGTCTTGTCGGTCCACGAGTGGTTGTACTTGACGCCCACCTGCGGCGTCGGCGTCAGCTTGGCGACGCTGGTCTGGCCGGGGATCGAGACCTTGCCCTCGACGCCGCCGCTCCAGCCCTTGGTGGTGCTGGAGGAGCTGTCGAGCTTCGGGCCGGTCGACGACGCGTCACGGACGTTGCGCGCGTCGGCCTGACCGAGGTGCTTCGGGTCGGAGACCTTGGCCTTGACCGTGATGTTGACGTAGGTGTTGGTGGACTTGCTGCTGTTCTTCAGCTGCACCTGGACGCCGGGACCCATGAGGCTGTCCATGTTGGTCCGCAACGCGGCGGGGGACAGCTGCGAGGTGAGCCTGCGCTGGTTCGCGAGCTGCTCGGCGACGTCGGCGAAGTTCTTGCCCTTGCTGCTGCGCGGGTTCGCGGTGGTGTCGTTCCAGTTCGGCAGGAACTTCGCGAGACCGGGGATGTCCCGCAGCGCGTCCTCGACCTGCGTCTGGACCTCGGAGGCGACCTCGAACTCGCCGACCTTGGCGTTGCCCGCGGCGATCGCGTCGCCCATGTAGGGCGGCGGGAACTTCGTGCCCTTGTTCGACTCGTCGACGATCTTGGCGCGCGTGCCGTCCGGCGTCGGCAGGCCCATCTGGCCCGCCTCGGGCAGGCCGACGCGCAGGTACGTCGTGACCGGGACCTTGACGGTCTTGCCGCTCGGCGTGCGGACCTCGACCTCGGCGGTCACCTTGTACAGGCCCGTGTCGCCCTTGAGCTGGATGCCGCTCTTGTGCGCGGTGTTGATGCCCGCGTTGACGTTCTCCGCGGTGCGCGCGGAGTAGCCGGCCGTGACGCCGGCCTGGCCGCCCACCACGTTCGGCAGACCGGCGTTGAAGCCGACCCCGGCGGTGACGTCGCCACCGGACTTGGTCGTCGAGGACACGCCACTGCTGTGCGCGGAGGTCTCGTGCAGGCGGAGCTGGCCGGTGTCGAGCGTGCCGACGAGCTGCGCGGTCTGCAGCGTCGCCTTCATCTGCACCGCGGCGCCCTTGCTGGCGTGCGGGCTGATCAGGTCCGGCGACGTCACGTAGGCGCCGCCGAGCATCGCGCCGAGGTTGTTGCGGATCTCGGTGGGGCTCAGGAAGTTCTGCAGCGCCTCACGGCCGGGCGAGCCGACCTTGACGATCGACGGGTGCAGCTCGCGCGCCACCTCGGCGAACGCCCTCGCGGGGTTGTCGACCGTCACCGCCTCGGGTGCGGGGTGTTCGAGCTTGGCGCCCCACTTGGCGACCGGCGGCGTGACCTCGGCGGACGTGTTGCCCGAGTTCGTGATCTTGGCCAGGTCGTTCGGGATCTGCAGCGTCACGTCGGTGCCGGTGCTGACCGAGGCGACGGGCCTGATCCCACCGCTGGGGTCGGCCAGCGTGATGTCGTAGGTGACGTTCACGGTGGCCTGCGTCGACCCCTCGCCCGCGCGGATGATCCGCTGGTCGGTGAGCGACGACGACATGCCCTGCGCCTGCGCCGGGGTGGCGAACTGCGCCTTGCCGCCGAGCGAGCCGTACGCGCCGAACCCGTTGCTGGCCGTGGCCGCGCCGCCGATGTCGTTGGCCGTGGCGACGGTGTGCGTGGCCGAGGACGAGTTGCCCGACTGGGCGGTCGCGTCGACCTTGACGCCCGGCGCGACGACCGGGGCGACGTCCGTCTGCGCCTGCATGGTGGCGCGGATGTTCGCCTCGTACCAGGTGTTGCCGATCTTGACCTGGAAGTTGCGGCCCTTGTCCAGGAACGACTCGAAGTCGCCCTTGATCGCCTGCTGGATGCGGGCGGCGTCGGCGGGCTTCAGGTTGTCGATGGCACCCGTGACGTTCTCGGCGCCGCGGACGTCCGTCGGCGCGATCGTGCCCAGCGCCTTGTTGGTCTGGAAGAAGTCCGGCAGTGCCTGCGCGCCCGGCATGACCTGGCCGACGCCCTGCGGCGCGATCACGGTCATCGGGATGACCGGGTTCGGCGTGGAGGACGGCGGTGCCGGCCGCGTCTGCACGTCGGACTCGGGCTCGGTCCACGCCGGAGCGTCCTGAGTGGACGGCGGCGCCTGCCGGGTCGGTGAGTCGTCGACGTCCATCGCGTCCGGGTCGTGCGGCGCGAAGGTCGACTTGCCGTTCGGGTTCGGCTCTGCCTTCAGGTGCAGCTCGGGCCCGGACGAGTCGCCGGTGAACGGCTGCAGGGTCGTCGGCGCCTCGCCGGGACGGTGGATGACCACCGGCCGGTCGAGCTGGGTGGCCAGCAGATGACCTGCCAGGTCCTCCGCGGCCCGCGCCTTGACGTTGTCCTCGGCCTTCGCCTTCGCGTCGGCCTGGTCCTGCTTCGCGCGCTCCTGCGCGTCCAGTTCGGCACCGGGCGTGCCCGTGTTGTCGACCGGGACGTGGGTGTTGCCGTCCTTGGGCTTGAAGCTGTCCGGGATGCGGGTCTGGGGCGCCGGGCCGGGTTCGACGAACGCGTTGACCAGGTGGCCGTTCTCCAGGCCGTGCTGCTGCCGGTACCGCGCGATCTTCGTGGTGACGTCGGTGGACGCGGACGCGCCCTGGTCGATCGTCTGCCGGCGCAGGTCGTTCGCCGTCTGGACGTCGCCTTCCGAAGCCAGCGCCCGCTGCGCCGCGTCGAACAGACCGTTCGGGCGCGGGGCCGCCGCGTACGGCAGGACGCCGTGCTCCAGCATGCCGAACGTGCGCGTGACGTTGCTGTTGTTGTCCGACAACGCCAGGCCGACCATCGCGGCCATCTTCTGCTGCTTGGTCGTGGCGTCGATCGGCGGCAGCGCGGCTTCCTTGGCCGCCTTCTCCGCCTTCTTCAGCGCCGCCTTGGCCTTCTTGTCGAGGTCCGCGTCCGCCTTGGCCTTGCCCTTGCCCTTCTTGTCGCCGGACGTGGACGGCGCGGGAGCCGGCTTCGGAGGCTTGGGCGGCAGGCCCGAGTCGATGCCGGCGTGACCGATGCCGAGCTTCATGTCGGTCGAGATCGCCTGGTTGAGCGTGTTCTTGTTCTGCCAGCCGAGCTTGCGCGCGTCCGCGTCGGACGGCCGCCAGCCGCCCTGCGTGGACTCCGGCTTCTGGCGTCCCGTCGCCGGGTCGTCCGTGTAGGTGTGGTGCTTGACCTGCTCGGGCTCGCGTTCGGTGTGCGGCTTCTTCTGGAAGTCCTTGCGGATCGACGCGGGCGAGGTGCCTTCCTTGGCCGCCTTGGCCTCGACGCTGGTCTCACCACCGAAGAACCGGTTCGGGACGTTGGCGATGTCGACGTGCGACTGGGGCCACCAGGTGCCCTTGTCCTTCGCGAAACCGAGTGCGAGACGGGACAGGTCCGTGCCGACCGCGCCGCCGACGAAGTCGTTCGAGAAGTTCTCTCCGCGGAACGGGTTGCGGTTGTTGGCGGCGTCGGTGGCGGCACCGGACTTGACGTCCTCGATGCGGGTACCCGTGTCGGGCTGCGCCACGGACTTCGCGGCGTGGATCTCGAAGATCTCGGTGGCCGCGAACTCGTTCATCGACTTGCCGAGCCCGTTGAACTCCGAGTCCTCCCTGCTGAACTTCACCGACGGGTCGACCAGCGGGACGACGGCGTCGACGAACAGGTTCGGCTCGGGGGAGTACGGCAGCAAGGGTTGCACGTCGGACTGCCGGACCCGCGCGTCCATGTCGTCGCGCATGGACTGCTCGAACTTCGCGACGAACTCGGGGTCGGTGAGCTGGTCCTTCGCGGTCTTCAGCTCGGCCAGCCTGGTGTCGATCTCCTTCTGCCGCTTGTCGAGCGACTCCTGAGCCTTCTGGAGCTTCTCGCCCTTGAGCTTGCCGCTGCCGACCTTGTTCCGGTCGCCGTTCAGCTTCTTCTGCTCGGCGTCGAGCGCCTTCGTCTCCTTCTGGATCCGTTCCTCGACCGCCGGGATGAGGGCGTCCGGGTCGCCGACCCGGTAGCCGCCCGCGTACATCAGGGGGCGGATCGGGCCGATCTCCGGCGAGGACATCGACTCCGTGAAGTGGTTGAAGACGTCCTTCTCGTTGCCGGTCACGAGGCGTGAGCCGGTGTCGAAGTCCTGGATCGAGATGTACGGGTGCGTGTCCTTGCCGAGCATCGCGCCGACGGCGAACTTGTTGGCGGTGCTGTTCATCGTGTTGTTGCGCATGTTCCCGTACGGGAACTTGGCCTTCGGCGCGGACGGCGCGGGCGGCAGCTGCACCAGCGCGATCGGCTCCGTGCGACCGGCGATCTTGGTGTTGGCGTCCGCGATGGCCTGTTCGAGGGCGGCGTTGTCGGCGGGTTTGCCGTTCACGCCGACGACGAACACCATGTTCTGCTTCAGGTCGCCGGCGTCCTTGGTGATCGAGTCGATGACCTTGTCGATGCCGTTGACCGGGTCGTTCAGCTGGCCGTGGCCGACGATCATGTTGACGACGAACGACGGCGGCTTGTTCTGGTCGATGCTCTGCTTGAGCCTGCCGATGTGCTCCTGCCTGGTGGGCAGCGGCACGGCGTGCTCCGCGAGCTTCGCGAACGCCTGGTTGTACTGGAAGTCGACCTCACCCAGCGACAGCTCGTCGAGCCGCGCGGTCAGGGTCTCGACGTCCGCCGAGGACGGACCCGCGACGTTGTTCGGGTCGAACTCGGGACCGTCGTACTTCGTCCTCTTGCCCTGCGGCTCGGTGTCCTGCTCGGTGTCGCTGTCGAGGTCGCTGAGCTCGCTGTCGCTGTCCACCGGCCGTTCGACGCGCTTCGGCTGGGGCCGGGTGTCGCCGTCGGGCGTGGTGCTCGGGGTGCCGCTCGGCGGCGCGGTGGCAGGGCCGGGCGTGTCCAGCCTGGTGTCGGGCACCATGACCTGGCTGTTGGCGGTGCGTTCGACCAGCCACAGGTGCCGCGGCCGCAGGCCCGGTTCCTTGCCGTGGACGTCGGCGCCCATCATGCCGCCGTCGTCCTTGTGCACGCCCGAGTTCGTGTCGTGCTGCTGGAACACGCGCGACTTGTCGCTGTACTCGTCCGGGATGCCGAGGTAGTGCAGCGTCTCGTGGGCGAGGACCTCGGGGCTGGTGTTCGGGTTCCAGTGCGTCTGGTCGACGTTGGGGTTCTTCGGGTCGATCTTGATGCTGGTGTGGGCGTCGGCCTTGTTGTCGGTGAACTCCAGGTTCAGGTGGAACCGGTCACCGCTCGGGAGCCGGTAACCCTGGTTCAGCAAGGAGTTCACGCCGTTGGTGGCGTTCTCCTTGACCTGCGCGACGACCTCCGGGTGGACCTTCGCGGCAGGGTCGACGTGCACCTTGACGGTGTACTCCTGCACGAAGTTGCCGGGGCTGGTCTCGATGCGGCGCAGGTCGTAGTTGATGAGGCCCTTGTAGGACTTCAGGTTCGACGGCGTGCTGTCGGTGCGGATGTCGTGCACGACGACGTCGACGGTGCGGACGTTCGCGCCGGCGCGGCGGTCGGCCCAGGTCGCCGGGTCCACCGGGTTGCTCGGAGCGAACCAGTCGGCGGTCCTGGCGGGGTCGTGGCGCCACGACTCGTCGGTGATGACGTCCTTGCCCCGGTGGGACTCCGGGGTCGGCGGGACCATCGCGGGCGGCGCACCGCCCGCGCGGACCTTCTTCGGCGGCGCGTCGCTCCTGGTGTCGGCGGCCTTGGTGTTCGCGTTCGCGGGAGCGGGACGCGACGAGCTCGTCTCGGCCCCGCTGCGGCTGGTCTCCGCGACGGACGAGTCCTGCGGCGGCAGCGACGGCGAGTTGGTGTCCGCCGTGCTGTTGGTGGTGGTCGTGCCGTCCGTGGGCGGCGCCGGCGGGGTCTGCGCGGCGGTGTTGAACGAGTCGACCTCGTTGTCCACCTTGGCCTTGGCGTCCCACCACAGCTTCTGCTTGGCGTCCGCCTCGCGCCAGGCGGCGTCGAGCCTGGTCTCCGCGTCCTTGATCGCCTGCTCCGCCGCGGTCTGCTCGGCCACGAGCTTCTGGCGGGCGTCCTCTGCGGCGGTGCGGGCGGCGTCGGCCTCGGCGGCGACCTGCTTCTGCGCCTGCAGTTCGGTGCGAGCATCGGCCGCGGCCTGACGGTCGAGGTCGAGCTGTGCGCGCGCGTCGTCGACTTGCTGCTGGGCGTCGGTCAACGCGGTGTGTGCCGCGTCGGCCTCCTGCGTGAGCCGGTCGATCTCCGCCTGCGGTGCACCGTTGCCCCGTGCGTCGTCGAGCGCGTTGTTGGACGTCATCACGTCCTGGCTCAGCGACGCCACCTGGGCGTTGATGTCCTTGACCGTGGCACGGGTGCTCGCCGCGTCCCTGATCGCGTTGTCGAACGTCGTCTGCAGAGGGATGACCTTCGCCTCGGCGTCGAGGTGCGCGTCGATCGCCGTGTTCAGGTTCACCGACGCCTCGGCCAGCGGCTGGTCGGTCCGCGCCAGCACGGCCGCGGCCTCGTTGATCCTGTCCTGGGCGTCGTGACGGGCCTTCTCGACGTCCTTCTCGGCGGTCCGCCAGTCGTCGGCCGCCTTCTTGACATCGGCCTGGGCGTCCTTGAGCGAGTCGCTGAACTGCTGGTTCAGCATCGTCTCGACCTCGGCGGCGGGCATGCGCACGCCGGCCGAACCCGGCACCGTCAGGTCGACCACACCGGTCTTGCCACCGATCGTCGCCACCACGCGGTACTCGACGTCGAACTGCACGAGACCGGTGCGGGGCGCGTCCTTGGGCTTGACGTTGGCGCCCTGGGCCTGCGACGGGCCGCCGGACACCGCGGAGGAGTCCTCGTTCGCGTGCCGCAGCTCCACGCCGCCGGTGCCGAAGTTGACGGTGTCGGTCGGGGCGCCCTGCTTGATCGCGGCGCTGCCCTGCGCGAGACCGACGGACACGTCGGCGCTGTCGGCGACCTTGGCCTCGCTGGAGGTCTCGGTGGTCTTCGTGACGAGCGGGTTCTCGATCTTGACGTCGTCGCTGAGGGACCCGAGCTGCGGGTTGACCAGCTTCGCGTAGACCTTGACGTCGGCGTCCTGCCCGAACGTCAGCGCCGCTTCCTTGAGACCTGGCACGTCGAGCGGGCCGGACAGCATCGACGGCAGGTGCGGCTGCAGGTTCTCCGGGCTCAGCGTGGAGAACAGGCTGTTGAGCGAGCCCGTGCCCTTGCCGGTCAGGCCCTTGCCCGCGCCCGCCTCCGTCATCGCCTTCACCGCGGCGTCGCGCAGGTCCTTGGCACCGCGCAGGTTCTCCACCGACGCGGTGGACGGCAGCTGTGAGGCACGGGTGTCGGCCTGGAACGCGGTCGTCGCGGCCGGGGTGCCGTGATCGCTGCTGCGCTTGCTGGCCGCGGACATGTAGGGCTGCGGATTCCCATGACCCGTGGTCGGCTGGGAGACCTTCTGGTTGTCCGCGTGGGTGCGGACCTTCATCTCCTGCGGGCCGCTCTCGGCCTTCGCGATCTGCTTGGTGCCCTTTTCGACGACGAGCTCGAACTCGACCGGCACGGTGTACTGCGCCGCCGGTCCGCTCGCCGTGCGGGTGTGGCTGAACGACTCGCTCGTCGAGTTCGTGACCGAACTGCTCGTGGAGGCACCGACGTTCGCGCCCACGCTGACACCCGCGGTGCCCGAGACCTTCGGGTTCGCGCTGCCCGGCGAGGCCAGGCCCGGTGCGCGCGCGCCGACGCCCCAGCCGGTGCCGCGACCCTGGCCGTCGCTGTCCTTGCGGGAGCCGCCGACGTTGTGCGACATGTCCACGCCGTCGTTGACGACCTGGTCGAACTGCGGCGTGCCCGCCTTGGCCCGCAACGTGACCTGGTACGAGTCCTTGCCGAACGTGCCGGGCTGGTGCACCAGCAGCGGCACACCGCCGTCCAGCGCGCTGTCGATCATCGCCTTCACGCTCGACGGCGAGTTGAGGTCGACGATGCGCTGCAGGTTGCTCATCGAGTCCTTGAGGACCGAGTCCGGGATCAGCGGGTCGCTGCCGAACTTCTTGGTCTTCGCGGACAGCTCGGTGGTGAGGCCGTTGACCACACCGGAGAGGTCCGGCACGGACTCCACGTTGGACAGACCGAGCGCGCCCGGCTCGTCGGGCGCCACCGTCGACGGCGGCGCCATCTTCGGGAAGTCCGGCTTGGGCACGCTCGACTCGACCTTGGGCAGGGCGCCCAGCTCGCGCGCGACGTCCTCGGACACCCGCACGAACACCGACTTCGGCATGTCCACCGTGACGCCCTCGGCGTTCGGCGTGCCTCCGTGCAGGAAGTTCCCGGCGCGGCTCTCGCCGACGATGGTGAACTGGGCGTCGATCTGGACCAGCACGGTCCGCGCCTCGCCGGGCGTGGTCCGGCCGCGGTCGACGGTGCCGCCGATCTCGTTCGACTTGGTCTTGCTGTCCGACCAAGGCGTGATCTTGCCGGTGACCGCGGCACCGCCGGACCCGCTGGGCTGCGAGGGGGTGCCGGCGGGCGGCGGGGTGACGTTCGGGCGCACCGGGACGTTGATGCCCGCGGTGAGGTCGACCGACCGGCTGGTCGTGGACGACTCACCGGCCTTGTAACCGCCGCTGACCGAGTTGTCCGAACCGGTGGTGTCCGAAATGGACACCAGCTTCGCGTCGCCCAGCTTCACGGACATGCCGATGGCACCGGACCGGTCGGTGACGCGCCGGTCGTACTTCAGGCCCTGCTCCTGCACACCGGTCTCGATGAGCCGCTGCAGGTTCGCCTTGATGTTCTCCGGGGCGAACATCTTGTCGATCTGGGCACGCGACGCGGTACCCGGCACGGTCAGCGCCGAGTCGCCGTTCGCGGCCCGGTTGAGCGCGTCGATCGCCTGGTCCCGCAACGCGGTCGTGTTCGCGACCGCCTCCACGTTGAGGAACTCCGGCGACTTCGGCCGGGCCTCCTTCGGGTTCAGCAGGTCCTTGACGGTCGGGGAGTTCTCGAGCGGCGTGGGCTTGGGGTCACCGGGCTTGAAGCCGTCGCCCGGGTTGTTGTCCAGGGTCGCGCCGTCCGACACCCACAGGTTGACCTTGCCGTCGATCTTGTCGAGGCCCGCCCCGGTCTTGGCGACCGTCGTCACCTCCGGCGAGTGGAAACCGGGCGCTCCGGGCACGAGGGTGCGCACCCACGTGCGGGGCCGGGTGAAGGTCGTGATCTCGACCTCGAACTCGACGTCGTTGGAGAAGACCTGGGAGTCCGGGCTGCCCGCGTTGGACGACGTGCTGGAGACCGCCGGGCCGGCCGAGGTCTTGTCCGTCCACGAGTGGCTGTAGGACACACCGGCCTGCGGCATCGGGGTGAGCGAGGCGACGCCGGTCTTGACCGGGATGTTCGCCCTGCCCTGCACGCCACCGGTCCAGCCCTTGGTGGTGCTGGTGTTCGCGTCGAGCTTCGGGCCGGTCGTCGTCGAGTCGCTGACCGCGTGCGCGTCGGCCTGGCCGAGGTGCTTCGGGTTGCTGATCTTGGCCTTGACCGTGACGTTCACGTAGGTGTTCGTCGTCTTGCCGGAGTTCTTCAGCTGCACCGAGACGCCCGGACCGAGCAGGCTGTCCATGTTCGCCTTGAGCGCGGCGGGGGAGAGCGTCGCGGCGATCTTGCGCTGGTTCGCGAGCTGCTCGGCGACGTCCGCGAAGCTCTGGCCCTTGCTGCTGCGCGGGTTCGCGTCCGGGTTGTTCCAGTTCGGCAGGAACTTCTCGAAGCCGGGCAGCTCCCGCAGCTTGTTCTCGACCTGGCCCTGCACCTTGGTCGCCGGCGTGAACTCGCCGACCTTGGCGTTGCCGGCCGCGAGCGTGTCGGCGACGAACGGCGGCAGGAACTTCTTGTCCGCGGTGGCCGGGTCGGTCGTGCTGTTCCTGGTTCCGTCGGGCGTGGGCAGACCCACCGCACCGGCCTCGTTGAGGCCCATGCGCATGTGGGTCGTGATCTCCATCGTCACGGGCTTGCCCGCGGGCCCCTGGACCTCGACCTCGGCCGTGACCTCGTACAGTCCGGTCTCGGACTTCACGCCGATGCCGGACTTGTGGTTGCTGCTCGACCCCGCGCTCACGCCCTCGGCGGTGCGCGTGGAGTAGGTCGCGGTGGCACCGACCGTGCCGCCGACCTGGCCGGGCACGCCGATGTTGCCGCCGAACCCGGCGGTGACGTCGAACCCGGTCTTGGTGGACGCGGACACACTGCTGCCCCAGGCGGAGGTGTCCTTGAGGTCCAGCGCGGCCTGGTCGCTCGTGCCGACCAGCTTCGCGTCCTTGAGCGTCGCGGTCATCTGCACCGCGCCGCCCTTGCTGGCGTGCGGGCTGAGCAGGTCGGGCGACGTGACGAACCCGCCGAGCATCGCCGGCAGGTTGTTGCGGATCGAGGTGGGGCTGAGGAAGTTCTGCAGCGCCTCGCGGCCGGGCGAGCCGATCTTCGTGATCGACGGGTGCAGCTTCTCCGCGACGTCGGTGAACGCCTTGCCGGAGTCCTTGACCACCACCGCTTCCGGCACCGCGTTCTCGACCTTGGCGCCCCACTCGGGGTCGGCCGGCGTGACCGGGTTCGAGGACTTGCCGGAGTCGACGATCTTGGTCAGGTCCGTTGGGACCTGCAGCGTGACCCCGCCGTCGACCGTGCTGGACGGCCTGGCGTTGCCGTGCGCGTCGGTCAGCGTGATCTCGTAGGAGACGGGGACGGCGACCTTCTTGGAGCCGTCGTCCGAGCCCTTGATCGCGCGCTGCTCGGTGATCGAGTTGCTGGTGGCCTGCGAGACCGCGGGCGTCGCGAGCGCCGCCTTGCCGCCCAGCGAGCCGTACGGGCCCATCGGGACACCGGCCGTCGCCGAAGCGCCGACGTCGTTGGACGTGGAGATGCTGTTCGTGGTGCCCGTGGACGCGGCGGCCTGGAAGTTCTTGTCCACCTTGGTGTCGGCCGCGTCGGTCACGGTCGTGGTGGCGTCCGCGTGCATCTCGGCGCGGACGTTCGCCTCGAACCAGGTGCCGCCGATCTTCACCTGGAAGTTGCGGCCACCGTCGAGGAACGTCTCGAAGTCGTTCTGCAACGCGTTCTTGATGCGCGCCTGGTCGTCCGGCTTGAGGCCCTGGACCTCGTTCACGACCGCGTCGGCACCGCGCACCTCGGTCGGCGTGATCGAGCCCAGCGCCTTGTTGTCCTGGAAGAAGCTCGGCAGGTTCGTGCCCGGGACCTGGCCGACCGGCTGCGGCGCCGTGGTGGTCATCGGGATGGCCGAGTTCGGCGTCGGCTTCGGCGGCGCCGGACGGGTCTCGACCTCGGGGGCCGAACGCGTGTCCGTGCCGGTGTTCTGGTTCGTGTCGGTGGTGGTGTCGGCGTTGGTGTTCGCAGGCGGGGCCGGCTGCGGTGCCGGACGGGTCTGGCGCGTGTCGGTGTCCACCGAACGGTCGGCGACCGGCGCGGGCCTGCTCTTCGACGAGCCGGGCTGGGCCGGCGGCACGTGCGGGCTGTACTTCGTCCTGCCGTTCGGCTGGGGCTCCGCCTTGAGGTGGATCGGCTGGCCCGGCTTCGCGTTCTTGGGCGCCTTGGGGTCGGGCTTGGCCAGGGTCGCGGGCTTCGGCCGTTCGACGAACGGGTCGTGCTGCGTGGACGTGCCGTCGGGGTGGTGGAACACGACGGGACGCTTGAGCTCGGTCGCGAGCACGCGTGCGGCGAGTTCCTCGGCCTTGGCGGCGACCTTGTTGTCGGCCACCTTGGCCGCTTCGGTCGCGGCCTTCTCCGCCGCCTGCTCCTCCGCGGTGGGCTTCGAGCCCTCCGTGCCCCGGTTGTCGACCTTCACCTCGCCGCTGTTCGGCTGGTACTTCGGGTCGATGTCGACGGCCGGCGTCGGGGCGGGCTCGGCGAACGCGTTGACCAGGTGACCGTTCTGGATGCCGTGCTGCTGCCGGAACTCCGCGATCTGGGCGGTGATGTCCGGTGACGCCGTGGCGGCCTTCTCCACCGTCTTGCCGCGGAGGAGCTCCGGCGGCGGTGCGGCCTTGCCGGTCGTCTTGCTCTTGCCGGCTGCCGGCTTCGGGCTCAGGGCGTCGTGGACTGCCTGGAACATGCCGTCGGGTCGCGGGTTGCCCGCGATCGGCAGGACCTGGTGCTGCAGCGCGCCGAACGTGCGCTGCACGTTCGCGTTGTTCTCCGACATGGCGGCGTCGAGCGCCGTGGCCATCTTGTGGTGCTTGGTGTCCGGGTCGACGTCCTCGGTCGGCGTCGTGTCGTCCGCGGTCTCGTCGACGTCGCTCGCGTCGTCGTCGATGTCGGCGTCCTCGTCGACGTCCGCGTCGTTGTCGGCGTCGTTGTCGGCGTCGACGTCCTGCATCTCGACGTCGGTGCCGGCGCTGCCCGGAACCGGAGAGGTGCTCTGGGGGTCGATGCCGTGGTAGCCGATGCCACCGGGCAGCGGCGCGGAGACCGCCTTGTTGAGGGTGTTCTTCTCCTGCCAGCCGAGCTTCGTCGCGTCCTCGACGGTCGGGCTCCACTCGGTGCCGATCGTCTTGGTCTCGCCGGTCTCGGGATCGAACTGCGTGCCGTGGATCTGGGCGGCCTCGCGCTGGGCGTTGGGCTTGCCGCTGAACTCCTTGCGGATCGACGCGAGGCTCGCGTCCGCCTTGGCCGCCTTCGACGCCTTCGGGGTGTCGCCGCCGAAGAGCCGGTTCGGGACGCCCTTCATGTCGACGTGCGACTGCGGCCAGGACTTGCCCTCGGTCTTCGCGAAGCCGAGCGCGAGGCGGGACAGGTCGGTCGCGACCGCGCCGTCGACGAAGTCGTTCTTGAACGTCTCGCCGCGGTACGGGTTGCTGTTGGTCTGGGCCTGGACGTTGATCGCGCCGTCGATGACCTCTTGCGAGGCGTTGTTCTCGAAGTTCGGGTCCGACGCAGCCGCGTTCTCGTTGGCGTTGATCTCTTCGGTGAGCCTCTTGAACTCCTGCAACTCGCGCTGCGTCGGACCTCGGCCCTCGGCCTTGGCGTCGTTGACGAGCTGGAGGCGCGCGTCCTTGAGGGCTTGGTTGGGGTCCGGCTTGGCGAACGCGTTGTTGTTGATGTCGGCGAGTTCCTTGCCCGCGAAGTCGTTCATCGACTTGCCGAGGCCGTTGTACTCCGCCTCGCCCGGGCTGAACTTCACGTTCGGGTCGACCAGCGGGACGGCCGCGTCGATGAACAGGTTCGGCTCAGGGCCGTAGGGCAGCATCGGGTTGGTGTTGCCCTGCCGCACGCGAGCGTCCATGTCGTTCTTCATGGCCTGCTCGAAGCGCTGCGCGAAGTCCGGCCGCTTGACCTGGAACTCGGCCTTGGCGAGGTCCTTCTCGAGCTTGGTCTTCTTCTTGCCCTTGAGCTCGGGCAGGTCGTTCTCGCGCTGCTTCTTGATGCGCGCCTCGACGTCCTTGACCAGCGCCGCCGGGTCGCCCACGCGGTAGCCGCCGGTGTACATCAGCGGACGCATCGGGCCCGCGTCGGTGTTCATCGAGTTGGCGACGTGGTTGAAGATGTCGGTCTTGCCGTCGGCGACGCGCCGCGAGCCGGTGTCGAAGTCCTGGATGGACAGGTACGGGTGGGTGTCCTTGCCCGCCATGGCGCCGACCGCGAACTTGTTGGCGTCACTGCTCATGGTCTGGTTGCGCATGTCGCCGAACGGGAACTTGCCCGTGGCGGGCACCTCCAGCGGCACCAGCGCGATCGGCTCCGACCGGCCGGCGATCTTCGAGTTGGCCTCGTTGATGGCCGCGTTCATCGCATCGATGTCAGCGGCTTTGCCGTTGACGCCGATGACGAAGACCATGTTGTCCTTGTGCTTGCCCGCGTCCTTGGTGATCGCGTCGATGACGCTGTTGATGTCGGCGTCGGGGTTGTTCGGGTCTGGGTTGTTCAGCGAGCCGTGGCCGACGATCATGTTGACCACGAACGACGGCGGCTTGTTGTTCTCGACGCTGTCCTTGAGCTTGCCGAGGTAGGTGTCCCTGGTGGGGACGTCGATCTTGCCTTCGCCCAGGTTCCTGAACGCGTTGTTGTACCTGGTGTTCGGGTCGATCTGGTCGAGCCGCATGTTGCCCATTTGCTGGGCGAGCGCGTCGACCTGGGAGTCGGTGGTGCCGTCGACCTCCATCGCCGTGTTGCCGTCCACAGTGGACGGTCCGGCTTCGGGCCGGCCCTCGGTGTGCGGCTTCTTGGTCGTCCGTTCGTCGGTCGGGGGGACGTTCACGCCGCCCTCGTCCTCACGGGCGCGCTTCGTCGGTGCGGGCCGCGAGTCGGTGTCGGACTTCGGTTCGGCCTTGGTGTCGGACTTCGTGTCGGCGTTCGGGTCGGCCTTGGTGTCCGCGTTCGTGTCCGTGCCGGTGTTCGTGTCCGCGTTCGGGGCGGGCGGCGTCGTGGTGGGGCTGGGCGTGTCCAGCCTGGTGTCGTGCACCACGGTCTGGTTGTGGGCGGTGTTCTCGATCAGCCACAGGTGCCGCGGCCGCAGACCGGGGTCCTTGCTCTTGTCGAGGACGTCGGCGCCCATCATGCCGCCGTCGTTCTGGTGCACACCGGAGTTGGTGTCGTGCTGCTGGAAGACGCGCGACGTGTCCTTGTACTCGTCCGGGATGCCGAGGTAGTGCAGCGTCTCGTGGGCGAGGACCTCGGGGGACGCGTTCGGGTTGAAGTTGTCCTGGTCGGTGTGCGTCTTGGTGTCGCCGACCGTGACCTGGGCGTGCGCGTCGGCCTTGTTGTCGGTGAACTCGACGTTGACGTGGAACTGGTCGCCGCTGGGCATGCGGTGGCCCTGGTTCAGCAGCGAGTCGACGCCCTGGGTGACCTTGGTCTTGAGGTCCTCGACGACCTTCGGGTCCGTGTTCGCACCCGGATCGAGGTGCATCTTGACCGTGTACTCCTGCACGAAGTTGCCAGGGGAGGTCTCGATGCGGCGCAGGTCGTACTTGACGATGCCCTTGTAGGAGTCGACGTTCGACGGGGTGCTGTTGGTCTTGACGTCGGCGACCTCGGTGTCGACCTTGCCGACGTGCGCGTCGGCCCTGCGGTCGGCCCACGTGCTCGGGTCGGCCGGGTCCTTCGGCGCGAACCAGTCCGCGGTCTTCGCCGGGTCGTGCCGCCACGACTCGTCGGTGAGGACGTCCTTGCCCTGGTGGTTCGGCGCGTCCAGCTTGGGCGGAGCGCCACCGCTCTTGATCTTCGGCGGTACGTCGGTCTTCGGCGCCGGCGCGGGAGGTGCCGGGGGAGCGGGCGGCGGGGTGTTCGCGGGCGGGGCACCGCGGGTGCCCTGGGTGTCCTGGCTGGTGCCCGGAGCGTTGGTGCCCGGAGCGTTGGTGCCCGGAGCGTTGGTGCCGGTGTTCGTGTCCGCCTGGACGTCGGTGGAGTCGTCGACGTCGGGCTCGGTGAGCATGCCCCACTCGGCGAGCTCGTCCTTGATCTCCTGGATCTTGGCGTCGCTGATCGGGCCGAGGACGGTCTCCAGCGTGTGCTTGGTCTCCGGGTTCGAGACGACGTCGACGAACGTGTCCGTGTCGACGGCCTGGTCCTTCGGGACGAGCCCGGCGTTGCCGAGGACGTCGAGCATCCAGGTGCCCTGGGACATCGGGTCGGCGGCCGGCGCGGGCTTCGACTCGACCTCGGTGGACAGCTGAGGGCCGTCCGGGTTGAGCATCGCCTGGAAGGCGGCGTCCTGCGCGAAGTTGGTCGCCCGGTTGTAGCCCTTCTCGTGGTCGAAGATCTCCGACGCGAGGGCGTTGGGGTCGTTGTCGTACTTGGGCGTGTTGTCGATCGTGCCCCAGAGGTTGTGCGCCCAGCTCTCGAAGTTCTGCTTGCCGTTCTTCGGGTCGTTGAACGCTTCGATCTGGGTGCCCTCGATGATCGGGCGGTTGAACTGCTGGCGGAACGCCTCCGCGACGTTCGCCGCGCCGTGCTGCTCGATCATCGCGGAGATCTCCGCGGTCCTCGTGTCGAGCACGACCGACGAGCGCAGCAGGTCGAGGCCTGCCTCGTTGTAGACGAACTTGCCGGGGTTGTTCTCGAGCGCGGCCTCGACGTCCATGGCCTTCGGGCTCGCGTTCTCCATCGCGTCCGTGGTCAGGTCGTCGAGCTGCGACTTGATCTCGGCGACGACCTCCGGGTCGATTCCGGTGTCGGCGTCGGCGTCCGTCGCGGCGTCGGAGTCCTTGTCCCCGCTGTCCTTGTCCCCGTTGTCCTTCGAGTCGTTGTCCGAGTCGTTGTCCGCGGGCGGAGGCGGCGGCGGTGCGTCCTCACCGCGCCCGCGTCCGTTGCCCTGGTCGCCGGTGTCCCTGCTCGAACCGTCCTTGCCCGAACCGCCCTTGTCGTTGCCGTCGGTGTTGCCGGGCGACGAGGGTGCGGGACGGGTGCCGTCCCTGCTGCCGCCGTCCTTGGGGTCGTTGCCCTTGGAGCCGCTGTCCTTCGAGTCGTCCTTGCCGTTGCCCGAGTCGGGGGGACCGTCGTCGTTGCCCTTGTCGCTTCCACTGCCGTTGTCGGCGGTGTCCGGCTTCGGCTGGGGGTTGTTCTCCGCGACGGCGTCCTTCAGCACGTCCCAGGCCGGCGTGACGCCGGGCTCGACGTCGTGGTCCCTGCGGGGGCGGTCCTGCGGGAACGTGTCCGGGTTCTGGTCGAGGATCTTGTACGACCCGTGCTCGGCGAAGTCGTCGAAGGCCTCGTTGCGGAACGCGTCGCCCAGCGGGTGCCTGAATGGGATCTCGTGCGTCTCGATGCTGTCCCGGAAGTCCTGGCGGGCATCGGCGCGGCCGGTGCCGTCGATGTACTGCTCGTAGAGGCCCTGGAACCTCGACCCCGGCTGCGCGGCGGCGTTGATCGTCTTGGCGATGTCGTTGCGGTTGGTCGCCTCGTGGATCGCGAACGCCTGCACGTGGGCGTCCGACCCGTTGTTGGTCATGTGCTGCTGCAGTTGGCTCTGCGCCGACACCAGGGACAGACCGCCCTGCGTGTAGTCGATCAGCAGCACGTCCTTGCCGGGGGGCAGGTCGCCCAGGAACTCGGCGAAGTGCTGGTCGAGCATGTCCTGCTGCTGGTCGGTCATCGGCTCGGTCTTGGGCTTGCCGTCAGGACCGTTGTACGCCGGGGCGAGGATCGAGTTCGGGTCGGAGGGCAGCGGCCGGAAGTTCGACAGCGGGATGGACACCGCGTCGTGACCCTGGTTCTGCAGCGCGGCGACCACGGCGGCCGGACTGCGGCCCAGGCCGACGTAGTTGAACTGCTCCGGCGGGTACTTGTTCGTGATGTCGGTGGCGAGGTCGTTCACCGCGTTCAGCACGTTCTGCTGTGCCTGGATGTTCTGCTCGGCCGCGACGCCCTGCATCTCGCTGTGGAAGTCCGCGGCGTTGTCGATGCCGTACACCTCGGGCTTGCGGTTGCCGCCGCCCAGGCCGGCGTCGTAGAGCAGCGGGTGGATCGCCGCCTCGACACTGGTGCGCGGCGGCACGGTGACCCCGTTGTCCGCCAGCCACTGCTTGGCCATGTACGGCGTCAGGCCGACCGTGGTGTTCTCGTCGACCCTGATGCCGACGAACTCCGACGCCGGGTTCGGCCCGTGCTTGAGGTCGCCGTCCGCGTCCGGCCAGTAGCCCGAGTCGTTCTTCGGGTCCTCGGCGCGGTAGCTGTCCACCCGCTGCTCGACCGTCTGGAACTCCACGGCGTCCTCGTACACCGAGTCGGTGTCGCTGTCCGTGTCGTTGTTCGGGTTGGTGCCGGACCGCGGGCCCTGGTTGTTCGGCGAGGCCGGGTTCGGCGTCGGCACGACGACCGGCGCCACGACGAGGCCGGGAGCGGGGGTGGGGTTCGCCGTGGTGTTCGGGTTCGGTGCCGCGCCGGTGGGCGGCTGGGGCGCCGGCCGCGTCTTGACGCTCGGGTCGCCGGGGTTGGGCGCGTTGGTGGGCGGGACGTCGGCGTTGGGGCTGCTGACCGGCGGGGTGTTGACCGGCGGTGCCGGGCGCGTCTGCGCGGGCGGCGGCGTGGCCGTGTCCGGGGTGGGCTTCGGCTGGACCGGGGGAGCGTTGGTCTCGGGCTTCGGCGTGTTCGCCGCGGGAACGGCGGTGTCCGGCCTCGGCGACGGCGTGTTCGCGGGCGGCACGTTCGTCGCCGGGGCGGGCGGCGGCGTGTTCGCCGGCGGGACGGTGGTCTCGGGCCTGGGGGCGGGGTTCGGGGTCTGGTTCTGGTTCGGCGAGGTGTTCGCCGGCGGGACGTTCGCCTCCGGCCGCGGCGACGGCACCGCGGTGGGCGGCGTCGTGGCGTTCGGCGGCGGGGTGTTGACCGGCGGGGTGCTGACGGGCGGGGTGCTGACGGGCGGGGTGGCGACCGGCGGCGTGTTGACGGGTGGGGTGCTGACGGGTGGCGTGTTGACGGGTGGGGTGCTGACGGGTGGCGTGTTGACGGGTGGGGTGCTGACCGGCGGTGCCGGGCGCGTCTGCGCGGGCGGTGCGTCGGTGCGCGGCGGCTGTGCGGACGGCGTCGTCTCGGGACGGGGAGACGGGGTGTTCGCCGGTGGGACGTTGGTCGCCGGGGCCGGTGAGGGTGCGTTGGCCGCCGGCGTGTTCGTCGTCGGGGTGGCCGGTGGCGTGTTGACGTTCTGGGTGGGCGACGGCGTGGTGACCGGTGGCACGGTGGTGGGCGGCGCGGGGCGCGTCTGTGCGGGCGGTGCGTCGGTGCGCGGCGGCTGAGCCTGCGGCGTGGTGTCCGGGCGCGGCGACGGGGTGTTCGTCGGCGGGACGTTGGCCGCGGGGGCGTTGGTCGCCGGGTTGGTCGAGGGTGCGTTGGCCGGTGGCGTGTTCGTCGCCGGGGTGGGCGACGGCGTGGTGACCGGTGCCGGGCGCGTCTGTGCGGGTGGTGCGTCGGCGCGCGGCGGCTGAGCCTGCGGCGTCGTGTCCGTGCGCGGCGACGGTGCGTTCGTGTTCGGTGCTGGCGAGGACACCGGCGGTGCGACGGGGGCCGGGCGCGACTGGGCGGGCGGCGGCACGTTCGTCGCGGGAGGCGGCGTCGACGCCGGGGGCGTGCCCGGCCTGGACTGGGCGGGCGGCGCGGTGTTCGGGGTGGCCGCCGGGGGAGCGGTGGCGGCCGGAGGCGGGGACATCGGCGTCGGCTTCGGTGCCGGAGGTGGCGTCGAGGGCGTCGTGGCCGGCGGGGCCTTGGTGATGGTGCTGTCGGGCGTCGGGGGCTTGGGCGCGTCGAACACGCCCTTCGCTCCGCCACCGGCAGGGCTGAACTTGCTGCCGCCGCGTTCGCCGCCGGTCGCGCCGGGGGTCGCCCCCGGTGCCATCGGCGGGGCCATGCCGGGTGCGGCCGAGGCGGGCGGCGTCACGCCGGGAGCAACGGCTCCGCCGCGCGGGCCCGCACTCTGCGGCGGGGTCGAGGTGACGGCGCTCTGCGAGCCGGGCGTCGACGGAGCCGGGGTGCCGGGAACGCTGGGAACACCGCCCGGCTTCGGCGTGCCGGCACCGGGGTTCGCGCCACCGGGGTTGGCGCCGGCGGGGTTGGCGCCGGCGGGGTTCGCGCCACCAGGGGTCGTGCCGCCGGGAGTCGCACCAGGGGTCGTGCCGCTTGCGGGCGGGACGAGCGGGGTGGGCTTCGGCGCGGGCGGGGGAGTCGAGGACGACGAGGGCGGGGCCTTCGAGATCGTGCTGTCGGGCGTGCCGGGCTTGGGCGCGTCGAACACGCCCTTCGCGCCGCCACCGGCAGGACTGAACTTGCTGCCGCCGCGCTCGCCGCCGGCCGCCGCGGGGTTCGCGCCGCCCATCGGCGGGGCCATGCCGGGCGCCATGCCGGGAGGCGTCGCGCCGCCGCGCGGAGGCGCCGTCACCGCGTTCTGCGGGCCGGGAGCGGTCGTGGCGGGCTTGGTGCCGGCGGTGTTGCCCGGAGTGCCGGGGCCGTTGTAACCGGGTGCCGTGGGCGTGAAGGGCGCGGGGCCCTTGGCGCCGCCGCCGGGTGCCGTGCCCTTGCCGCCGGGAGGGGTCGCGCCGACGCCGCCGGGAGTCGCACCAGGGGTCGCGCCGCCCTTGCCGCCGGGGCCGTTGTACCCCGGTGCCGTGGGGGTGAAGGCGGCCGGGCTCTTGACACCGGGAGTGGCCCCGGTGCCGCCCTTGCCGCCACCGGCGTTGGCGGGAGGGGTGTAACCGGGCGCGGTCGGGGTGAAGGGCGCGGGGCCCTTGGCGCCGCCGGGAGTGGCCCCGGTGCCGCCCTTGGTGGTCGGCACGGCGCCGGCCGCGGGACCGCCAGGGGTCTTCACGCCGGAGGTCGAGGCGCCGCCCGTGCCGCCCCTGGTGGTGGGCACCGGTCCGGCCGCGGGGCCACCCGGTGTGTTCACACCGGTGCTCACGGGGCCGCCGGTACCGCCCTTGATGGTGGGCACAGGCCCGGCCGCGGGGCCGCCCGCGGTCTTGACGCCGGAGTTCACGCCGCCGCCGGTGCCGCCCTTGATGTTCGGCACCGCACTGGCCGGACCGCCACCGGGCGTCTTGACCCCGGTCGAGGCGGGGCCACCGGTGCCGCCCTTGGTGGTGGGCACGGCGGCTCCGGGACCACCGCCGGGTCCCTTGGCACCGGTCGTGCTGGTGTCGGTGCCGCCCTTGATCGAACCGGGGCCCCTCGCCGCGCCCCCGCCGGGTCCCTTGGGACCGGTGGTGCTGGTGTCGGTGCTGCCGTTGATCTTCCCCGGCCCGTTCGCGGTGGGGCTGTTCGGCGTGAAGTTGCCCGACGTCGACGTGTTGCCACCGCGCACGTTCTTCGCGTCGGTGGTCGAGTCGATCGACTTGATGTTGGTCTGGTTGGTCTGGTCGACCTGCGTCGAGGTCTGGTGCGTGGCCTTCAGGTTGCTCTGGACGTCGGTGAACGCCTTGGCGCCCCGGTCGGCCTGGGAGATCGCGTTGTCGTTCGACGCGTTGAGCGCCGGCACCGCGAACAGGCCGATGGGGCCGAGCGCGTTGCCGCTGAAGTTCAGGCCCCGCAGGCCGGACGAGATGCTCGACAGCCGGGACCCCAGGTCACCCGCCTTGCTCTGCAACCCCTGCATCGAGGAGTCGTTCATGGAGAAACCGCTGTTGCCGGTGGGGCCGCCTCCGCCCGTTCCGCTCGTGGGCGGCGCCGAGGGGGGAGGATTCGCTCCCGGGTTCGACGACGGGTTCGGGTTGACGTTCCCCTTGGCCATGAGCGGCGATTCTCCAGAACTGCGTCAGAACAAGGCGGGATCGCAGGATCCCGGCTGTTGGCTGGGACTTACTCTGTCGGCCGGACGGAACGCTCGTGCGCGACGGTCGGCTGCAGAGGCTGGGCCGCGGCACCGCCTGCCACCTCGTACGCCGTGGTCGCCTGCAGCTGCTCGCTCGCCATCAGCGGGTTGACGCTCTCGTAGGCGGGCTCGGCGTCGACGCGTGCGTACACCTCACGCGGCTGCGACGGCTCGAGAGCGTCGTACGCGTGCGACATCTGCGTGCGCGCGAGCGGCTCGTAACCCGACGAGGCCTGCAACGGCTCGGACGGCGTCTCCGGGCTGATGTACATCTCACGCGCCTGCATCGGCTGCACGGCCTCATAGGCCGGCGTTCCCGAGGTCATGCTGACGCCCGACACCATCGTGGAGTCCGAAGCCTCCACGCGGGAGAACGCCATGGGTGCCTGGACCGCCTCCGCCCGCTGAAACGCCTGCATTGGCTCGGTGGAGTGCACGGCTTCCGCCCGCTGGAACGCCTGCATCGGCTCGGTCGCGCGCACGGCCTCTGCCCGCTGGAACGGCTGCACCGCCTCCGTCGCGTGCACCGCCGCGCGCGCCTGCATCGGCTCGCCCGCGTCCATCGCCCGGAGGGCCTGCATCGGCTGTGCCTCGGTCACGGACGCCGCCCGGAGAGCGTGCATCGGCTCGGCGGCCACCGCGTCCATCCGCCTGACGGCCTGCATCGGCTCGGCCGCCACGGCTTCCGTGCGCCGGAGGGCCTGCATCGGCTCGCCCTGTTCCGTCGCCCGGAGGGGAGCGCTGGCGAGCGTCGCCTGCACGGTCCCGTCCTGCTGGACCGTGCCGACACGGGCGCTCGCCATCTGCGCGGTCGCGGTGCCGGTGGCGTCCGCGGCGGTCTTGCCGTCGGTGGCACCGGGAGGCGTGTTGCCACCGCCGCCGCCGCGGTTCTCCATCGCCTCGTCGATCTTCTTGTTGACGCCGTCCTGGGCCTTGTAGCCCTCGTAGGTGATCTCGGCGACGTCAGCGGAGTTCTCGAAGCGCTCCCAGCCCTTGCTGACCTTCTTCATGATCTCGTCGAGGTCGCCGATGCGCTTCATCTGACGGCCGAGGGCGGCGACGACGCGCGCCACGCGGGACGCGATGTTCACGCCCAGCGCGACCGCCTTGCCGACCGCGAAGCCGCAGAAGATCGGGATCGAGGCGCCGAACGTCGGGATCATGGCGGCGGCCGCGAGGATCGCGCCACCGATCAGCGAACCGATCAGCTGGGCGATCAGGTCGCGGACGATGTCCCGCAGCACCGTGACGAGCATGCCCATGATCGCGACGATCTTGGCCTTGGTCTCGACGGCCTGGGCGAGCTCGTCGAGCTCCTGGCCCATGCCGTCCATCGACGCCTTGAACCGCTCGGACGACGCGCCCGTCCAGCCGTCGAACGTCGCGAGCCCGCTCTTGTGGTCCTCGGCCAGCACCCGCAGCTCGGCCGCGCGCGCCTTGTTGGCCTCGACGTTGGCCTGGATCTCCTCCGGGTTGCCCATCAGCTGGTTCAGGGCGTCGCGCAGGAACGACACGTGCTCGATCAGCCAGCCGACGCCGGCGCCGATGATGCTGCCGAGGGGGTCGATCGCCAGCATCACCGTGGCCGAGGCGGCGCCGATGGCGTTGAACGTGATGTCCAGCGCCTTCTCGGTCTCGCTCTCGGCGTCCTTGCTGATGCCGTCGATCAAGCTGCCGTAGGCCTCGATGAACAGCGAGCCCTTGAGCTTGTTCTCCTCGGTGATGTGCATCCCGGGAGGTGACGGGAGGGGAGTTTCAGGCGCGGTCATCGCTGTTCCTTACCAGGGCTGGTTGTCGTCGTCTTCGTCGTCGTCCGCAGGGCGCCGGCCGCGGGGGGCGGCCGCAGCCGGCTGCGGGGCCGCCGCCGGTCGGCTGACCGGGGGAGCCGGAGCAGGTTCCGGCTCGTCGTCGATCTCGTCGTACGGGTCGTTGTCCTCTTCGACCTCGTCGTCCGGGATCGAGTCGGAGACCATCTGGTAGGCCTCGGTGCCCTCGCCGAGCGGCTTGAAGAGCTCGAGGACCTGTTGTGCCGCCTGCTTCTGGGCCGCCCGCGCGGTCTCCAGGATCAGCGCGGTGAGCCGGGGCCCGCCCAGCTCGACCGCGCGGTGCCCCAGCTGCAGGTTCTGCAGGCCGCCGTTGGGACCCACCGTCACGGTCACCGCGCCGTCCTTCGACGTCACGGTGGCGGAGGCCGCCGCGAAGTTCTCCGTGAGGTCCTCCGACTTCTGCTTCAGGTCGGCCAGCTTGGCCTCGTACTCTTCGACCCACTGATAAGGGTTCGCGGGGTTCACACGGTCCTCCGGCGGCGGCGGTTCAACTGCGGTTCGGCTGTGGCGCGTCAGTTCACGCGAGCACGGCGTCGATTCGGGTGGCGATGCGGTCGTTGTCGGTCGGCGAAAGGCTGAGCCAGCCGTCCGAGTTGACCATCAGGTAACGGCCCTGGTGGGTGTCGAACCAGTTGATCACGACACCCGACCGCTGGCGGTCCTGGGTGACGCCGAACTGGCCGCCCGCGACGCGGTTGGAGGCGAGCTCACCGAACTGCTTCGCGTCCTGCGCGGACAGACCGGCCTGCTGCAGCGCCTCCTCGTCGTCCACCCCGCCGTCACCGAACAGGTCGTCGTCCGCATCGGCCTCTTCGGCCTCCTGCAGCGCGACGGCGTCCTGGAGGGACTGCACCCGCACGTTCACCGCCGTGCCCGGTCCGGGCACGGCGTCGGGCAGCACCTTGACGATCTCGCGGGCGATACCGGTCTCCCGGATCTCCAGCAGCCCGACCCGGTCGCTGTCGATGATCGCCAGCGCGGCGCGCTCACCGTTGGAGACGGCGAGCGCCCGCACCGTGCGGTCGAGACCGGCGACGGCGTCCACGGACACCTTGTGGTCGGCGAGCAGCCGCAGGAAGTCCTCGAGACGGTGGTTGTCCACGAGACCCCGCGACCGCAGGTCGTCCATCGTCTCCGTGACGAGCACGCGGCGTTCCTGCTCGGTCGCACCCTCGGTCGGCACGTCGAGCGGGTAGGGCACTCTGCCGAGCCGCAGGTCGTGCCACAGCACGTCGAACTCGCGCGGCGAGAGCAGGAACTCGGGCGTGATCAAGACGACTCGGTCCCCTTCTGCTTCTTGACCTTCGCGGCACCGATCACCGACGGGGGCAGGTTCTCACCGGGGACCTCGAACAGGTCGCCGCCCATGATGTAGCTGGCGGAACGGTGTTCCTTGTCCTCCTCGCCACGGCCACCGGCGGGAGCGCCACCCATCGGCGCGCCCGCGCCCATGCCGGCACCGGCCGCCGCGGCGCCACCGGGACCCATGCCCATCGGCATGCCGCCACGGCCTGCCTGGCCCTGGACACCGGCCGCGCCACCGGACTGCGCGGCGCCACCACCGGCACCCGCGGTACCGCCCGCGCCACCGCCGAACGCGCCGCCGCCACCACCGCCGGCACCCATCTGCGGGGTGTACGGCATGGGGCCCTTCATGCCCGCGCCGCCACCGGCACCGCCACCGCCGCCACCGCCGCCACCACCGGCGCCGCCGCCCGCGCCACCGGGACCGTTGTAACCGGGCGCCGTCGGCGAGTAGGGAGCGGGACCACCCTTGATGTTCTGCGGGGTGTAGTTCGGGTTCGCGACGTCGCGGCCGACGACCGGGACCTTCGGGGTGTTCTGGCTGCCGCCCGTGTTCGTCTTGCCACCCGGGCCCATCTGCGGCGTGTAGCCGGGACCCATCTGCGGGGTGTAGCTGCTACCGCCGCCACCACCGCTGCCGCTGGTGTACGTGCTGCCGGGGTTGTAGCCCGGCGCGGTCGGCGTGTAGGCCGCGGCGGTGTTGGTGTTCGTGTTGCCGGTGTAGCCGCCCATCTGAGGGGTGTAGCTGCTGCCGGCGCCACCACCGGCGCCACCGCCCGCACCGCCACCGGGACCGGCGGGGGCGTTGTAGCCGGGCGCGGTCGGCGAGTAGGCGGCCGCGGCGGGCTGGTTCACGCCACTGCCGCCACCGGCACCGCCGGCGCCCGCACCGGTCGTGCCGGAGCCGGTCTGCTGGGCGAGCGGGGCGGCCGTCGCCGTGCCGGCGCTCGCCGTCTGGGTGGACATGAGGCCGTCCACCTGGTTGCTCAGCGCGGGAGCGCCGGACCGCGACAGCGCCATGACCGGCTCTTCGACCTTGCCGGTGTTCGGGTTGAACGGCGGCTTGAAGGCGGGCGTCGTCGTGTCGATCTGCCGGGAGTTGTTCTCCATGTTGGTCATCACGCCGATCGCCTGGTCGTGCGCCGCGCGCGACGCGGCGTTGGCGATCGCGATGTCGGCGGAGGCCAGCACGAAGGCGGGCGTGCCGGGCTGGGAGAGCGCGGCCGCGGCCTTGTTCCAGTCGAACTGGACGGGCTGGGGCATCTGCGCCCTGGCGGTCTCCATGACACGGCCCTGGTCGGCGACCTTGTTGCCGACCTCGACGGCCGTGCGCGCGGTCTCGTCGACCCAGTCCCCGAGTTTCTTCATCGCGGCGCGGGCGGCCTCGGCGGCGTCACCCGTCCACTTCGACTCGGACGAGGTGATGACCGAGTTGATGACTCGGGACGCCTCGGTCAGCTCGTTGCCGTACTTGCCCCACTCGGAGCTGATCTGGCCGGCCTGACCGGGGTCGTTGTTGTTGTGCACTGCGGCATACAGCTCTTGGTGCGATCGGGACGCCCAGTTCTGCGGGTCCGTGAGGACCGGGACGTTCTCGACTTCGCTCGGGTCGGTCTCGGGGGGCATGACCGGCTCGCCTCTCACTCCGTTGGATCAGCTGGCCACGAGATCAGCTGTTACCCATGTGCTTCTTCAGTTCGGCCTGCTGTTCCTCGTCGAGCTTGGTGAAGTTCTCGATCGCCTCGACGATGGAGTTCTTCGTCTGCTCCAGAACCGTGCGGTAGGCGGTCATGACGCTGACGAACGAGTACTGCTCACCCTCGGCACGATGGGTGAACTTGTCGCGCATCTTGTCGCCGACCGGGTTCGCACCGAGCGGCGCCGGGCGGGCGATGCTCGTGTTGGCGCGCTCGATCCAGGAGTCGACCTGGTCGATCTGGGCCTGGAACTGCTTGCGTAGTTCCTCGCCCGCGTCCGGGTCGATCTGCACCTGACCCGAGCTGACGGTGTCCCCGAGCGGGACAGCGTCTTTGTCACCGACGATGTACATGCGGGCAGTATCGGGTGTCTTTTGGCGCAATGCTCACTTTGTGGCGCGCGAGTTACCAATTGAGACCGGGCTTCACAATGCGTTGCCACGGACCGAAACGGGCCACTAACAGGTGAACGTCGTGTAACGGCGTGATCGTTTGCGCTGGTTGTGGGAGCGCTCTCGGGGTGTTGCCCGTTCGGGCTCTCGATCTCTGTTCACATCCCTGGAACGGCCCTTGATCTGGGGCTGTTGTGACCCAAATCACACAGGCGATTCACGGGAATTTAGGGCTCTCTTGAGGTACGTCACCAGCTGGTTCGGCGTTCACCGGATCGGCTGAATCTTGGGACTGGCACAAGAGCGCGGGCGCACTCCGGAGAGTACGCCCGTCTTGCCCGTTTTGGATCATTGTTGTGCGCTGGGACGCACCACGTTCACCTTCAGGCCAGCACCGCGTCGATCCGCGTCGCGATCCGGTCGTTGTCGGTGGGCGACAGGCTGAGCCAACCGTCGGAGCGCACCATCAGGTAACGGCCCTGGTGGGTGTCGAACCAGTTGATCACCACGTCGGCGCGGTGCCGTCCGTGCGTGACGCCGAACTGGCCACCCGCGACCCGGTTCTGCGCCAGCTCGTCCATCTGCCGTGCGTCCTGTGCGGACAGCCCGGCCTTCAGCAGCGCCTCGCGGTCGTCCAGCTCCTCGTCGGCCGCGCCCCACGGGTCCTCGGAGTCCTCCTCCTGCTCGGCCTCCTGCAGTGCGACCGCCTGCTGCAAGGTCTCCAGCCGCACGGACAGCGCGCTGCCGGGGCCCGCCACTCCCTCGGGCAGCACCCGGACGATCTCGCGGGCGAGTGCGGTCGCCCTGATCTCCGAGAGGCCGACGTTCTCCCCGTCGATGACGGCGAGAACGGCCTGGTCCCCGCTGGACGCGGCCAGTGCCCGCACCGTCCGGTCGAGCCCGGCGACGGCGTCCACGGACACCTCGTGGTCGCCGAGCACCCGCAGCAGGTCCTCCAGCCGCGCGTCGTCGGCGATGCCGCGCCGGCGCAGGCCGGCGATCGTCTGCTCCTGCAGGTTCTTGACGTCCTGCTCGGTCGCTCCTTCGCTGGGCACGTCGAGCGGGTACGGCATTCTGCCGAGCCGCAGCGTCTGCCACAGCACCTCGAACTCGCGGGTCGACAGCAAGTACTCGGGCGTGATCACGAGTGCTCGGAACCTTTCTGCTCTGCCTGCTTTGCGCGCAGTATCAAGCAGAATTGGGGCAACCGTTCACCATCGAGGGAATACGTACCCGGTTGAGACGAATGTTCACAATCCGTCGTGGTCCGATGAATCGGGCAGTTTCCGGGCGGTCGCCGGCCGGGCGAACGCTTGTTTTCCCAGGTTCCGAGAGCGCTTTCAGGACCTGAACAGGGCGGACGCGCGACGCCCGTTCACACGTCCACGACGGCCGGATCGACAGGTCGAGTGTGACCCAAATCACTTAGCATGGGGAAGTGTGTTTCTCTTGATGACTTCAGTGTTGACCGAAGTCACTGGTCGGGTGTTCGGCACCGCACATCCGCGGATGTGAAGATCGGCGGGTGACCATCTCCTCGTGGGCACCCCTGCGCCGCAACGCGTTCCGTGCGTTGTGGCTCGCCCAGTTCGCCTCCAACATCGGTACGTGGGCGCAGACCGTCGGCGCCCAGTGGCTCATGGGCGACCTGGGCGGCAGCGCCCTGCAGGTCGCGCTCGTCCAGACCGCCACGACGTTGCCGGTGTTCCTGCTCGTGGTGCCGTCCGGGGCGCTGGGCGACATCCTCGACCGGCGCCTGGTGCTGATCGCCGGCCAGGCGCTGATGCTGGCAGGCGCGGGCGGGCTGATGTTGCTCGCGGGCACCGGCAGGGCCACACCGGCGAGCCTGCTCGGGTTGCTCGCGCTGATGGCGATCGGACAGGCGTTGTCGATGCCGTCGTTCCAGGCGATCCAGCCGGAACTGGTGTCGCGCGAGGAGATTCCGCAGGCCGCGCTTCTCAACGGCGTCAACATGAACGTCGGTCGCGCGATCGGGCCCGCGCTCGGCGGGTTGCTGATCGCGCTGGCGGGGCCGGAGGCGACGTTCGCGTTCAACACGGTGAGCTTCCTCGGCGTGCTGATCGTGCTCGCGCGGTGGAAGCGGCCGTCGGACCACCGTCCGCTCGGCGCGGAGCACATCACGACCGCGATGCGGACGGGCGCGCGGTACGTGGCCAGTTCGCCGCTGTTCCGGCGCGTGCTCACGCGGCTGACGTTGTTCATCGTGTTCGGCAGCGGGTTGTGGGCGCTGCTGCCGGCGATCGCGCGCGGCCCGCTGCGGCTCGACGCCAGCGGGTACGGCGTGTTGCTCGGCAGCGTCGGGGCCGGGGCGATCGGTGGCGCGTTCGTGGTGCCGAAGCTGTTGCAGCGCATGAGCAAGAACCGGATGGTCCTGCTCGCGACGTTCGTCTACGCGGGGGCGACGAGCACGGCGGTGCTGACGCAGAGCTTCGCGCTGGTGATCGTGGCGATGTTGCTGACGGGGGCCTGCTGGATCGCCACCCTCTCGACGTTCAACGCCACCGCCCAGGTCCTGCTGCCCGCGTGGACACGAGCGCGGGCGCTGGCCTACTACCAGCTGATCCTCATGGGCGGGCAGGCGCTGGGCGCGGTCGTGTGGGGTGCCATCGCGGACGCGTACAGCCTCGAGGCGGCCATGATCGTGCCCGCGGTGGCGATGGTCGTGCTGGCGCTCCTGGCGACCAGGTGGCTGCCGCTGAACGACCGGCCGCTCGACGTCAGCCCGGCCACGTACTGGGAGGAGCCGCCGGAGATCACCGACAGCGAAGCCGGCCCGGTGCTGGTCACGGTGGAGTGGCCGGTGGCGCCGGAGAACGAGGACGCTTTCATCGACGCCATGCAGCGCGTCGGCCGCGCCCGCAGGCGCACCGGGGCGACGATGTGGGGGCTGTTCCGGGACACCGAGCAGCCCGAGACGTTCCTGGAGACCTTCACCGTGGCGACGTGGCAGGAGCACCTGCGCCAGCACGTCGAACGCGGCACCGTCGTGGACCAGCAGAACCAGGACACGGCGCGTGCGCTGGCCAAGGGACCCGCGCACGTGCGGCACCTGCTGTTCGCGGAACCGACGAAGCCGGAGTAGCCCGGTTGTCGTGAGTGCTTTCCATAGCAGCGCGCTATGTGCGGAAGGGATGATCGCGAGGCCGCGGCCGGTGTGACGCTCGGGGACACCTCGAACCCTGCGGAGGACACCCTGATGAGATCACTCGCCCTGGTCCTGGCCCTGCTGGCCGGGTTGCTGGCCCCTGCCGCGGCGCAGGCCGCCGCTCCCGGCACGCCGAACAGCCCGCTGCTGCCACCCGCCGTCGCCAGGACCATCCTGCACCCCGCGCCCGACTCGACCATCTACACCGCGATCGCCGACTACCCGGCCGAACTGCGCGCGTTGACCCGCGTGCTCGACACCTACACCAGTGCCGACGACGCGGCCGTGCACGCCGGAATGCTCTTGCTCTACTACGGCCACGCCCAGTCTGAATTCCTCGCCGCGGTGCGGGCCGAGCCGGAGATCCTGCGGGCGCTGCGCCGGTTCGTGGTGGGACACCTGGACCTCTTCGGCACCGACCGGCAGTACCTCGTCCAGAACGCGACGCGTGAGCTGGGCAGGTTCTTGCAGCACAACGACATCGCGCCGCTGGTCCGCCCGTTGCTCGCGGACCTGGCTTCGCGCGGGGACGTCGTCGGCCGGCTCGCCCCGATGTGGGTGGGCGTCGCGGAGATGGTCGACTGGTACGACAAGGCGAACTGCCGCCGGTACGGCACGTGCGACTTCCGCGCGAAGATCGACCGCCGCGTCCTCACCGTCCGGCACACCTGCAGCGCCACGCTGAAGATCCGCGCCCAGCAGCTCACCCGGACCCAGCTGCGCCAGACCTGCGCGTCGCTCGCCGGCCAGGACGCGGCGTTCCACCGCGTCGTGCGCGATCCGGGACCCGTTGCCGGTGACCAGAACACGTCGCTGGAGGTCGTCGTCTTCAACACCGGCAACGACTACCGGACTTACGCCGGTGTGCTGTTCGACATCTCCACCAACAACGGCGGCATGTACCTCGAGGGCGACCCGGCGCTGAACCAGGCGCGGTTCATCGCGCACGAGGCCGACTGGCTGCCCACGTTCGCGATCTGGAACCTCAACCACGAGTACACCCACTACCTCGACGGCCGGTTCGACATGCACGGCGACTTCGAGGAGAACATGACCACACCGACGGTGTGGTGGATCGAGGGCTTCGCCGAGTACCTCTCGTACAGCTACCGGGGCGAGGTCCACACCGACGCACTGGCCGAGGCGAAGAAGCAGACGTACGCGCTGAGCACGTTGTTCGACACCACCTACGACCACGACGCCAAGCGGGTCTACAACTGGGGCTACCTGGCCGTCAGGTACCTCCTGGAGAAGCACCCGGCCGACGTCGCGGAGGTGCTGGCGGACTACCGGGCAGGGGACTGGGCGGGGGCCAGGGACCACCTGACGCGGGTGATCGGCACCCGCTACGACTCCGGCTGGTACACGTGGCTGGGCTCAGTCGGCTGAGGTGAGGGCCGCGCCCCGTTCCTCCCACCAGGGCCGGAACACCGGGCTGGCCAGCGCCTGATCCGAATACGCGCCCAGCACCTCGGCGAACACGCGGCTGGCCTGACTCCAGGTCAGCCGCTCCCGCCGCCACGCGAACACCAGCCTCATCCGCATCGGCGCCCCCGCCAGCGGCCGCACCGCCACCCCCGGACCACCCTGCGACGTCGGCTCGACCAGCTGCACCGCCTTGCCCGCCGCGATCAGCTGACGGCCCGCGCCGCTCGGCATCTCGAACCGGATCCGCGGCACGAACCCCACCGCCCGGCACGCCGCGCGCAGTGCCGTCAGTGAGCCGTCCTCGGCACCCGGCGGCCCGATCCACGCCTCCCCGGCGAGGTCCGCGAGTTCCACCACGTCCTGCGAGGCGAGCCGGTGAGCAGCGGGAACGGCGATGTACACCGGAACCCACGGCACGACGATCCGCTGCGCCACCCCGCGCGGTAGTCCGAGGTCGCCCTCCTCGTCGACCGCGATCACCGCCGCGTCGAGGTGGCCGTTCGCCAGCGCCAGCGCCAGCCCCGTCGAGGAGGGGTCGACCACGAGCGTGATGTCGTCCAGCGCCTCCTCCAGCCGCGAGTAGAGCGCCGGGACGCACTCCATGTGCACGGACCCGAACCGGACGGGCCCGCCGCGTGTCGCCGTGTCCGAGCCGAACGCCTCCAGCTCCACCAGCAGCAACCTGGCCCGTTGCAGCATCTGCGTGCCGAGCGGCGTGGGAACGGTGCCGGAGCGGCCGCGGTCGAAGAGCGTGCCGCCGACCATGCGCTCGACCCGCTGGAGCAGGGTGGTGAGCGACGGCTGGGAGATGCCGAGCTGCGTGGCCGCCCTGGACAGGCTGCCCGCGTCACCGATGGCGCAGATCGCCCGGAGGTGCCGAATCTCCAGTTCCATAGGGCGAGGCTATACGCGAGCTCAGCAGCCGCGGTCGCGCTGGGCGCCCGGCGGAGAGAACTCCAGGCGCACGTCCCCCGAGCGCGGCAGCACCAGGGCGACGCCGTCGAGCCTGTTCCAGCCCTTCGGCAGCAGGAAGCTCTGGCCGCCCGACTGCAGCACCAGGACCAGGCCGTCGTAGCGGAACCGGTAGGCCGAGTCCGGCGCCGTGCACGGTGTCGTGGTGACGCCCGGTGCCCGGATCCCGAGGTCCTTGGAACTGAACACGACCGTCTCCGGCATCGTGCGGAGCTTGGTCTCGTACTCGTACCCCCTGGCCTCGCCGACCGCCGCCGAGTAGTCGTTGACCGCCCAGAACAGGCCGATGCTCGCGAGCACGAAGGTCAACGTCCACTGGATCACCGGCACGACGCCGGCGGCCTGCTTGCCGGACAGCGACGTGTGCAGGTGCTCCGCCACGGGGAACAGGACCACGCCCAGCGCCACGCACACACCCGGCAGGCCCGCCGCCCTGTGGAACAGGCCGGGCGCCGCTAGACCGGCGAGACCGGCCAGCACGAGCAGCAAGCCGAGTGACACCAGCACCGGGACGGCCCGCCGCGTCAGGACGCGCCACGTCCTCGGCGCCAGCGCGGAGCGCAGGAAGCGGTAGCCCCAGAGCACCCCCAGGCCCGCGGCCGCCAGCACGGTCAGCGGGACGAACATGCCGTCCGCGCTGCGGATCAGGTAGTCCGACGCGGTCAGGCCCAGCACCGAGTAGTGCACGCCGAACCACTCGCAGAAGAACAACGCGTGCCGGGTGCCGAAGAAGAACAGCAGCGCGGTCAGCACGGTGGTCGGCGCGAGGACGGAACCGAAGACCCGCAACGCCCTGGACGGCGCCTCGTCCTTCGGCCGCGCGGGTGCGGCGCGCACGGCTCAGCCCCCGGAGCACAGGTCGTTGGTGACCCGGAACGTGATCGTGCCGCCCTCGTGCAGGGGATCGGGCACCGAGATGCCGCCGGGGACGATGAAGCAGTCGTCGGTGAGCTCACTGGCCGGGTCGATGACCAGCGCGTGTCCCACGCACAACGTCTGGCCGGGGCACACCTCGGCGACCTGCCCCTGGATCCGGCCCCAGCTCGCGGGGAAGAACTG
The DNA here is from genome assembly GCF_033949925.1 of Lentzea kristufekii. Taxonomy (NCBI): domain Bacteria; kingdom Bacillati; phylum Actinomycetota; class Actinomycetes; order Pseudonocardiales; family Pseudonocardiaceae; genus Lentzea; species Lentzea kristufekii. The sequence continues at coordinate 270,300 of NZ_JAXAVV010000007.1, read as the reverse complement.
CGCGTCCTGCTGCTCGATCGACCCGCGCAGGCCGGCCGGGAGCACCCAGCGGTCCGGGGGTTTCGGCGGTGGTGGCGGCTTCGTCGTGGTGGTGCGAGGTGGTTTCGGAGGTGTGTTCGTCGTGGTCGTGGGAGCGACGACCTTGCTCGTGGTCGTGGGAGCGACGACGTCGGCGGTGGTCGTGGCCGCGCTGGTCGACGTGGACGTGACCTCCGGCTGCGGGGCGCGAGGCGGTGGCGGTTGACCGCAGGCCGTGAGCGCGGCGGCGGCCACGAGACAGGTGAGGGTCAGAGGGTTCATGGCGATGCCTCCTCCTGTAGGAAGAGCGCTGCGGCCGTCCGGTGGATACACCTTCCCGTCTTCCATAGCGCGAAGCTATGGCCATCTGGGATTGGCGGGACCCCAACGGGTGCGGGAAGGGTGGAGCGGAGGACTACTCCGGAAGGACCTGAATTGGCTCGGACACGCCGCGACATGGCGAAACTGGTGGACGCGGACGGTTTCCGCTCGTACATCCGCGACGGCTGGGGTGAGTGGGACAGCTCCGTCGACCTGCCCGAGGGCACGGCGGAGGCGGCCGCGGCTCATCGCGCCAGGCTCACCGCGGCGCTGCCCGGCAAGCGGATCGCGCTGGCCGCCGGGCGCGCGCACGTGCGGTCCAACGACACGTTCCACGAGTTCCGCGCCGACAGCGACTTCGTGTGGCTGACCGGCTGCCAGGTCGAGGGCGCCGTGCTGGTGCTGAGCGGCGACGACGCCACGCTGTTCGTGCCGGTCCCGAGCGAGACCCACAGCGTCGACTTCTTCGGTGACGCCGACCGCAGCCCGTTCTGGATCGGCGCCGCAGCCGGCCCGAAGGAGTGGGGCCACGCCCTCGGCATCACGGCCCGGCCGCTGGAGGACCTCGCGAACGCCCTGCGCGGCCGCCACCCCGAGACGCTCGTCGCCAAGGGCGTCGACCCGCTGCTCGACGCGCTGACCGGCTCGCACAGCGACGAGCTGCGCACCGTGCTCGCCGAGCTGCGCCGGATCAAGGACGACTGGGAGATCGACCAGCTCCGCCAGGCCGTCGACGCGTCGGTCAAGGGCTTCGCCGACGTCGCCATGGAGCTCGGCCAGGCCGTGCGCGGCGGGGGAGAGCGCTGGCTGCAGGGCACGTTCGACCGCCGCGCCCGCACCGAGGGCAAGGGCCCCGGCTACACCTCGATCGTCGCCGCCGGCCCGCACGCCCCGGTCCTGCACTGGACGCGCTGCGACGGCCGCGTGAACGACGCCGACCTGCTGCTGCTCGACGCCGGCGTCGAGATGAACTCCCTCTACACCGCCGACGTCACCCGCACGTTCCCGGTCAGCGGCGAGTTCAGCGAGCCGCAGCGCCAGGTGTACGACCTCGTGCTGAAGTCGCACGTCGCCGCGCTCGCGGAAGTGCGGCCGGGCAACGACTACAGCGCGTTCCACCACACCGCGATGCGCGTGCTCGCCGAGGGCCTGCACGACTGGGGCCTGCTGCCGGTCAGCGTCGACAAGGCGCTCGACCCGTCCGGACAGCACCACCGCCGTTACATCGTCTGCGGTACCGGGCACTTCCTCGGCCTCGACGTGCACGACTGCGCCGACGCCCGCCAGGAGACCTACCAGCAGGGCATCCTGGAGCGCGGCATGGCGCTCACGGTCGAGCCCGGCCTGTACTTCCACCCCAACGACGAGACGCTGCCGCCGGAGCTGCGCGGCATCGGCGTGCGCATCGAGGACGACCTGGTCGTCACCTCGACCGGCGCGGACGTCCTGTCCGACGCGCTGCCGATCGAGACCGACGACGTCGCCGCGTGGGTGCGGAAGCAACGTTCCTAATTGGACGGAGTGGAGCGGGCCCACGCGAACGTGAGTTCCACGGCCCGCTTCCAGTTCGCGTACTCGTCCTCGCGGTGCCGGGCGTCCATCGCCGGGTTCCACCGCGCGGCCAGGTGCCAGTTCCTCCGCAACCCTTCCAGGTCAGGCCAGTACCCCGCGGCCAGACCGGCGGCGTACGCGGCGCCCAGCGACACGGTCTCCGCCACCAGCGGCCGCATCACCGGGATGTCCAGCACGTCCGCGAGGAACTGCATCAGGAGGTGGTCGGCGGTCATCCCGCCGTCCACCTTCAACACCGGCGTCGGCACCCCGAGGTCGGCGTTCATCGCGTCGACCACCTCGCGCGTCTGCCAGCCCGTCGCCTCCAGCACCGCCCGCGCCAGGTGGCCCTTGTTGATGTACGACGTCAGCCCCACGACGAGCCCGCGCGCCTGCGAGAGCCAGTGCGGCGCGAAGAGCCCCGAGAACGCCGGCACGATGTAGCAGCCGCCGTTGTCCTTCACCGTGCGCGCGAGGGTCTCGATCTCCGGCGCGCTGTGGATCAGCCCCAGGTTGTCGCGGAACCACTGCACCAGCGACCCTGCCACGGCGATCGACCCCTCCAGCGCGTACGCCGGTTCGCCGCCGATCTGGTAGCCGATCGTCGTCAGCAGCCCGTGCTTCGACCGCACCAGCTCGGTGCCGGTGTTCATCAGCAGGAACCCGCCGGTGCCGTACGTGCCCTTGATCGACCCCTTCTCGAAGCAGGTCTGCCCGAACAGCGCCGCGTGCTGGTCACCCAGGGCGGCGGTGATCGAGATGCCCGGCACCACGCGGGTCGTGACACCGCTGATCTCGGTCGACGGCCGGATCTCCGGCAGCATCGACGACGGCACGCCGAAGAACTCCAGCAGCATCGGATCCCATTGCCGCGTCGAGAGGTTCATCAGCATCGTCCGCGACGCGTTGGTCACGTCCGTGACGTGCAGACCGCCGCTGACGCCGCCGGTGAGGTTCCAGATCAGCCAGGTGTCCATGGTGCCGAACAGGACGTCGCCGCGTTCGGCCTTCGCGCGCAGCCCGGCCACGTTGTCGAGCATCCACCGCAGCGACGGCGCCGAGAAGTACGTGGCGAGCGGCAGGCCGCAGCGGTCGCGGACCTCCTCGATGCCCTGCTTCTTCCCGAGCTCGGTGACGAGGTCCTCGGTCCGGATGTCCTCCCAGACGATCGCGCGTCCGATCGGGACACCCGTGTGCCGGTCCCACAGCACGAACGTCTCGCGCTGGTTCGTGATGCCCATCGCGACGACCTGCTCGGCCGTGATCCCCGCCTGCCGCAACGCCTGCGGCACGATCCGGTCGACGTTGCGCCAGATCTCCACGGCGTCCTGCTCGACCCAGCCCGGCCGCGGGTGGTACTGCCGGTGCTCGCGCTGGGCGACCGCGACGAGGCGGGCGTTCTGGTCGAACACGATGCAGCGCGTCGACGTCGTGCCCTGGTCGATCGCCATTACGAACCGTTGCACGGCGAGCCCTTCAGTTCTCGTCGACGAGCGAAGTGGTGACCGCCTCGGCGGCCTGCACGACCTGACGCACCAGCGTCGCACGCGGACGGCCCGCCGAGTCGCACAGGCGGTCCGCGGCACCCGAGATCCCGATCGCGCCGATCACCAGCCCGCCGGGAATCCGGATCGGCGCGGCGATGCTCGCCTCGCCCGGCATGTACTCCTCGGCCTCGCCGGCCCAGCCCTGCCCGCGCACCTCGGTCAGCACGCGCTCCAGCATCTGGGTGCGCGTGATCGTCCTGCGCGTCAACGACGTGAGCTCCCGCCGGCGTGCGGCCGCAGACAGGTCCGGGTCGTAGGCGAGCAGCACCTTGCCGAGCGCGGTGGCGTGCAACGGCAGCATGGCGCCGATGCCGAGTGTTTGCACAGAGTCATCAGGACGGAACACGTGGTGCACGACGAGCACGGCGCCGTCGTGGTGCATGCCGATCCGCACCTCCTGGCCGGACCGCGCGGCGAGCGTGTCCGCCCAGTTGATCGATCGAGAACGCAGCTCGTTCGCGTCGAGGTAGGACGTTCCCAGGTGCAGCAGCGCGGCACCGAGCCGGTATCGCCCGGTCGTGTGGTCCTGCTCGACGAACTCGACCCGTTGCAGCGTACGGAGAATCCCGTGCGCGGTACCCCGCGCGAGACCGAGCGAGTCGGCTATCTCCGTGAGACCGTGGTGGCCGGAGCCACGCGCCAAAAGCCGCAGCACGGCTGCGGCGCGTTCGATCGACTGGATGGGTCCCGGCACGCGAGAAACGTAATTGAGACGACCCGTGTCGGCAATGTCGAACAGCTAGGGCGGCCATCGGCGCAGGAAACAGGCCTGAAACGCCTTGTCTGCGCGCAGCGTGACCACTCGGTCACACCTTCGTGGGTCACAGGTGTCGACATTGTCGAAACGTGCCTGTTGAGCAGGCGTGACGTGGCTCATTACGTTCCGCCTCAATCACCACGTGGTGATCAGCCGTTCAAGGACGAATGGGAGGCCAGCGTGGGTCTCGGGACAGTGTTCCTCAGCGAGGTGCTCGGTACGGGCATCTTGCTGTTGCTGGGTGCGGGTGTGGTGGCCAACGTGCTGCTCGCCAAGTCGAAGGGCTTCGACGGCGGCTGGCTGTTGATCAACTTCGGCTGGGGCCTCGGTGTCTTCGCCGGTGTCTACATCGCTTACAAGTCGGGCGCGCACCTCAACCCCGCCGTGACGATCGGCATCCTCACCAGTGGCGCGGACGAGTTCGCACCCGGTGTACCGGTCGGCGTGGGCTCGACGCTCGTCTACTTCGCCGGTGAGATGCTCGGCGCGTTCCTCGGTGCCGTGCTCGCGTGGCTCGCGTACAAGCCGCACTTCGACGAGACGCCCGACGAGGGCCTCAAGCTCGCGGTCTTCTCCACCGGCCCGGCGATCCGCAGCTACACCTGGAACCTGGTGTGCGAGATCATCGGCACGTTCGTCCTGGTCTTCGTGGTCCTCGCGCTCGGCAAGACGCCGACCCAGCTCGGCCCGCTGGCCGTGGCCATGCTCGTCGTCGGCATCGGTGCGTCTCTCGGTGGCCCCACCGGCTACGCGATCAACCCCGCCCGCGACCTCGGCCCGCGCATCGCCCACGCGCTGCTTCCCCTGTCCTACAAGGGCACCGACGGTGAAGCGGTGGGCAAGAAGGACTCCGACTGGAGCTACTCCTGGGTGCCGGTCGTGGGCCCGATCATCGGCGGCGCGCTCGCCGGTGTCATCGCCTCGCTCGCGTTCTGATCTGACCATCCGGAAAGGACAGTTTCGATGACGCAGTACGTTCTCGCCGTCGACCAGGGCACGACCAGCACGCGGGCGATCATCTTCGACCACAGCGGCTCCATCGTCGCCGTGGGCCAGAAGGAGCACGAGCAGATCTTCCCGCGTGCCGGCTGGGTCGAGCACAACCCGGTGGAGATCTCCGAGAACACCCGGTTCGTGATCGGCCAGGCGCTGTCCACGGCCGACCTGAACACCGGTGACCTCGCCGCCGTGGGCATCACCAACCAGCGCGAGACCGCGGTGGTGTGGGACAAGAACACCGGCGAGCCGGTCTACAACGCGATCGTCTGGCAGGACACCCGCACCCAGTCGATCGTCGAGGAGCTCGGCGCCCTCGGTGGCGGTGCCGACCGTTACAAGGCGAAGGTCGGCCTGCCGCTGGCGACCTACTTCTCCGGCCCCAAGATCCGCTGGATCCTCGACAACGTCGAGGGCGCCCGCGAGCGTGCCGAGGCCGGCGACCTGCTGTTCGGCAACACCGACACGTGGACGCTGTGGAACCTCACCGGCGGACCCAACGGCGGTGTGCACGCAACCGACGTCACCAACGCGTCGCGGACCATGCTGATGGACCTCGACACGCTGCAGTGGGACGCCGAGATCGCCGCCGACATGGGCATCCCGCTGTCCATGCTGCCGGAGATCCGTTCCTCCTCCGAGGTCTACGGCACCGGCGGCCCCGGCGGCGTGCTCAAGGGCGTGCCGATCGCGGGCATCCTCGGCGACCAGCAGGCCGCGACGTTCGGCCAGGTCTGCTACGAGCCCGGCACCGCGAAGAACACCTACGGCACCGGCAACTTCATGTTGCTCAACACCGGTACCGAGAAGGTCGCCTCGAAGAACGGTCTGCTCACGACCGTCTGCTACAAGATCGGCGACGAGGCCCCCGTCTACGCCCTCGAGGGTTCGATCGCGGTCACCGGCTCGCTGGTGCAGTGGCTGCGCGACAACCTCGGCATCATCGGCTCGGCCGCGGAGATCGAGACCCTGGCCAAGACGGTGGACGACAACGGTGGCGCGTACTTCGTGCCGGCGTTCTCCGGTCTGTTCGCGCCGTACTGGCGAGCGGACGCCCGTGGTGCCGTCGTCGGCCTGACCCGGTTCGTCAACAAGGGTCACCTGGCGCGGGCCGTGCTGGAGGCGACGGCGTTCCAGACCCGCGAGGTGCTGGACGCGATGAACGCCGACTCCGGTGTGCCGCTGACCGAGCTGAAGGTCGACGGCGGCATGGTCGCGAACGAGCTGCTGATGCAGTTCCAGGCGGACGTGCTGGACGTGCCGGTCGTGCGTCCCGTGGTCGCCGAGACGACCGCTCTCGGTGCCGCGTACGCCGCCGGTCTGGCCGTCGGCTACTGGTCCGGGCTCGACGAGCTGCGCGCCAACTGGGCCGAGGACAAGCGCTGGACGCCGGAGCTCGACTCCGACGAGCGCGAGCGCGAGTACCGCAACTGGAAGAAGGCCGTCACCAAGTCGTTCGACTGGGTCGACGCCGACGTCCGCTGACTTCTTTCTTTAGGGAGCTGAAGAAGTTGTTCGCAAGGCTGGATCCGGCTCGCCGTGCCCGATCGCTCGAAGCGTTGGGCAGCACGGAGTTCGACGTCCTCGTCGTCGGAGGCGGGGTGGTCGGCGCGGGCGCTGCTCTCGACGCGGCGTCCCGCGGCCTCTCCGTCGCCCTGGTCGAGGCCGACGACTGGGCGGCGGGCACGTCGAGCCGGTCCAGCAAGCTCGTCCACGGCGGGCTGCGGTACCTGGAGCAGCTGGAGTTCAAGCTGGTCCGGGAAGCTCTGAAGGAACGCGGGTTGTTGCTGCGCCGGCTCGCACCGCACCTGGTGCGGCCGGTGCCGTTCCTCTTCCCGTTGAAGAAGCAGTGGGAACGCGCCTACGTCGGCGCGGGCGTGCTGCTGTACGACTCGATCGGCGGCGCCGGGGCCGTGCCGATGCACCGGCACCTCTCCCGCCGCAAGATGGCTTCGGTCGGACCGTCGGTGGACTCTTCCGCCTTCGCCGGCGCCATTCGCTACTACGACGCGCAGATGGACGACGCGCGGCTCGTGGCGACGCTGGTGCGCACGGCCGCTCAGCACGGTGCGACGGTCGTCTCACGCGCTCGGGTCACGTCGCTGCTGCGTTCGGAGGGCCGGGTTTCCGGTGCGTCGGTGCGCGACGAGCTCTCCGGCGTGACGCACGTCGTGCGGGCCAGGCGGGTGATCAGCGCGACCGGTGTGTGGACCGACTCGCTGAACTCGATGTCGCCCGGCACGCCGCCGTTCCACGTGCGGATGTCCAAGGGCGTGCACGTGCTGGTGGAGCGGTCGAAGATCCAGCTCGACGGCGGTCTGATCACGCAGACCGAGAAGTCGGTGCTGTTCGTGATCCCCTGGGGCGCCTACTGGATCATCGGCACCACGGACACGCCGTACTCCGGTGCGCCCGAGGACGTGTCGGCCACGGCCGGCGACGTCACCTACATCCTCGACCACGTCAACGCCGTGCTCCGGTCCCCTTTGACGGTGGACGACGTCGTCGGCACGTACGCGGGCCTGCGGCCGTTGCTCGCCGGAGCGTCGAGCGACACGTCGAAGCTCTCCCGCGAACACGCAGTCGCAGAACCCGAGCCGGGGTTCTTCGTGATCGCGGGCGGCAAGTACACGACCTACCGCGTGATGGCCGCGGACGTCGTGAACGCGGCCGTCGCCGGACTGGGCCGCGGCGTGGCACCTTCCCTGACCGCGCGGCTGCCGTTGTGCGGCGCCGTCGGTTTTCAAGAGCTGTGGGCGGACCGGGCTCGGGTCGCTGCGGAGTCCGGCCTGCCCACGTCCACTGTGGAGCGTCTGCTGCGCCGCTACGGCTCGGCGGTGTCCGACGTGCTGGCGATGATCGCGCAGGACTCGTCGCTCGCCTCACCCGTGGCGGGCTACCTGGCGGCGGAGATCGTGTACGCCGTGACGCACGAGGGCGCGCTGGGGCTGGAGGACGTGCTCGCCCGGCGGACCCGGATCTCGATGGAGCACCTGGACTTCGGTGCGTCGGTCGCGGGTGAGGTCGCTGATCTGATCGCCGGTCCGCTGGGGTGGTCCTCGGCTGAACGTGATGCAGCGGTGGAGACTTATCGGGCTGACACGGAGTTGGCGGCGAGATGAGATGGACAGCGCGGAGCTGATCGAGAGGTTGCGGCGGGAAGGCGGCTTCCGGCTGCTCCCGCTGCTGGGGAACACCGGGCAGGTCGCAGGGGTGCACCTGGCCCGGTTCCTCCCCGGCGGGCACCTCGACGTGATCCAGGCCTGGGACGAGAGGTGGGCCGTGTGGGCCCGCCTGCCCGACTCGGTGGACCCGGCCGCGCCGTTCGCCGGGCCAGGTGGGGCAGTGGTGCGGAGCGGGCCGCTGGCTCGGGTGGCCGCGCCGCTGCTTCCGCTTCAATCAGGGATCTCGTGCGGTGAGTTCACTTCGGCGCCTGCAACCACAGGATGGGTTCCAGGACGTTGAACGGCCTGATCGGGCCACGCAACCTGGCCGAGGTTCCGTCGCGGACCACGTTGTAGAGATCGTCGGGAGTGCTGTCCTGGTAGAACCCGATGGACGACGTCGCGAAGTACCGAACGCGCTCCGGCCGAAAATATCTCCTGATCGCATGCCGGATGAGTTCACCGCTGCCGTTCGCCATGCTGTCGCAGAGCAGGTCGAAGAAGCGTTCGGCGTCGTCTGGATGAACCGCGGGTAGCGGTCGTCCGGTGGGATCGACGACGAACTTCACCAGGCCGTGTCGACGCGCGGCTGCCATGATCTCGGGTTTGTCAGCCTTGGCGATGCACACCGCCAACTTGTGAGGGAGCCGCCGGTCACCTGTGCCGGGATTGTGGCGGCACATGGCTTCCAGGCGGTCCAACGTCCACAGGACTGTGTGGTCCGAAGCGGCGCACGGGCTCAGCGGATCGAAGAAGTACACCAGCCCGTCGCAGCTCGCCAGGTATGGCCACATCTCAGAGCGGGGAGAAGCGCTGACGAAGTTCTCTCCGGCCGCGTCCATGATGGTGAGGCTGAACTCCGAGCGAACGCCAGTCCTGCGAAGAAGACGGCGGCCCGGCAGTTCACCGGTCAACAACCAGTCGTACAGGTAGGTTCCTGTCGAAGTGCCCCCTGGAAAGGAGCGGCTACCCACCATCGTCGCGGTTGCACGAGTCAGGAACTCACGCGAGCTGTCGGTGGTGCCGGCCATTGCCCAAGGTGGCGAGGCCTGGGCGGCGGCGACGTTCAGCGCGGTGAGAAAGCAGGTCTTCCCCGAGGCCGCTGGGCCCCACAAACCGATGCGGCGATGCACCGGGCCCGATTCACTGGCCGCACGCTTGAAGAAGAAGCGCGGGCGTCGGGGCGTCGCGCGGGCCGCCGGCGCGTTGAAGACGTTGAGCGGTCCGACGAGGTTCTGGAACTGGAAGACCTCTCGTGCATGGCCGGAGAACTCGTTGTGCGTGGGGCCGTTCTGCGCTGGACCGGTCATGGACGTCCGTTCTGATGGGCCCCGACCCATGACCGATGATAACGCCGATGACCCGGTTCACCCCCGAATAACCACCCCTTAAGCGGCCTGCGCGAGGGTCGAAGCCATGATCAGAGCACTCGCGCTGGCCCTGCTGGCCGTCGTCGTCACGGCCCCGGCCGCGCACGCCGCCAGCCCCGTCAGCCTGACCGACGGCTTCTACGTCGACCCCGACTCCAACCCCGCCGTGTGGGTGCGCGACCACGCGGGCGACGGCCGGCAGGCCGCGATCAAGACGAACATCTCGACCAAGCCGATCGCCCGCTGGTTCGGCGCCTGGAGCGGTGACATCAAGACCGCTGTCAGCGGCTACGTGAACAAGACCGGCACCAAGCTGCCCGTGCTGGTCGCTTACAACATCCCCGGCCGCGACGCGTGCGGTGGCCACTCCGGCGGCGGCGCGGGGACGCCTGAGGCTTATCGGACCTGGATCTCCTCCTTCGCTTCGGCGATCGGTTCGCGGCCGGCCGTCGTGGTGATCGAGCCGGACTCGCTGGCGGACTTCGGGTGCATGGACAGCGGCAAGGTCGCCGAGCGGACGGCGATGATCAAGTACGCCACCGAGCAGTTCAAGGCCAAGGCTCCCAACACGTGGGCCTACCTGGACGCCGGCAACGCGCAGTGGGTGCCGGCCGCGACCATGGCCGGCCGCCTGGACTCGGCCGGTGTGCGCAACGTCCGCGGCTTCTCGATCAACGTGTCGAACTACCACACCACCGCTGCCTCGACGGCGTACGGCAACTCGGTCAGCGGTTCGCTGCCCGGTTACACCAAGCCGTACGTGATCGACACCAGCCGCAACGGCAACGGCCACAACGGTGAGTGGTGCAACCCCGGTGGGCGCAAGCTCGGCACGCCCGCGCGCACCGGTGGCGGTGCGGAGATGTTGTTGTGGGTCAAGGTTCCCGGCGACTCGGACGGGCGGTGCGGCAAGGCACCGGGTGTCGACGCCGGCAAGTTCGACCCGCAGCTCGCGTTCGACCTCGTGTACGGCTACTGAGCCAGGGCGCGCAGCGGTGTGGGCCCGCGGTACTCCGCCAGCTTGCGCCGCGTCTGGTTCTCGTCCAGGGCGATCTCGTCGAGCAGGTCGAAGAGCCTTCTGCTGCGCTCGACGGCGGCCTCGCCCTGGGCGAAGACCTTGGCCAGGTCGGATTCCGCGTAGACGAGCGGTGGCGCCTTCTCGAACTCGAACAGCGTGCACGCCGACTGGAACGCCGCCGTGGCCGCCTCTTCCGGCACGACGCGGATGATGGCGGAGTTCGCCAGCAGCCACACGTACTGCTCCTCCATGACCTGCCTGGTGCCGAGCCGCATCCGCAGTGCCAGCTCGTGCAGGTAGAAGACGCACCTGGGGCCGTTGGGGCGGCGCATGACCGCCTGCCTGTCCAGGTCCTCGGCGGGCTGCCCGGTGGCGGCCTGCAGGGCTCGCGCGTAGTTCGGCGTCTGCAGGAGGCTGTTCACGGTCAGGACGTCGTAGGCCGTGATGCCGGTGGCCATCGCCTCCGTCATCGCGAGGGTGCGGGTGTTGTTCGGCATCTGCGCGAGGTACTGGTCGAAGGCGTTGTGGTAGCGGCGGAGGAAGTCCTCGAAGTAGTCGATGTCCTTGCCGCAGACCGTGAGGTACTGCGCGAGGTCGATGTCGCTGCCCCGGATCTTGCCGTGCTCGAGGTTGGAGACCTTGCTCGGATCCCAGCCGAGCTGCAGCGCCATCGCGCGGCCCCTCAGACCGGTGAACCTCTGCCGGAGCCGGCGCAGTTCGTCGCCCAGATCCCTGCTGTACGCGGTGGAAGTCGTCACTGTCACGACTTCGAACGTATGGGTTGGAATTACTCCATGATACGGGCTCGTTCGGGTGAAAACGCGCGCTAGTCGATCAGCTTGCGCAGCTCCGCGTCGAAGTCGACGTAGTCGTTCTCGCAGCCGGGGGCGACCACGTCGTAGGTGGAGTTGAGGAACTCCTGCAGCTCGGACGACCGCACGTGGAACACGGCGTGCGACACGTCGGACCGCAGTTCGAGCACGGCGGTCGTGGAGTTGTGGGGCCGCAGCCGCACGTCACCCGCGCCGCTGGTGGTGATCAACCCGTCGGCGAGCAGGTCCCGGCTCACGAGCCACACGGTCTCCTGGCGCCCCATGCGGAACGTCATGGTCACGGCGTGGGGGTCGTCGGCGCGGTAGCCGAGCTCGACGTCGACGGGCAGAGGGCGCCCGGACGGAGCGATGAAGGCGAATGTCGAGTCGGCGCCCACTCGTGTCACGTTCCTCATGCCCCCTTAGACGTCCGGCAGCCTCCGTGGATGCCTCGATCAGGAAAATCGATCGGAACGTGATTTTCAATGGTCCTCAAGTATGACTTTTCACATGCAGCAGCGACCGCCGGGTGAGACGGGGTCGATCACCTGCCCTGACCAGGCCTTCAGTGTTGTTCGGACTGGTCGGGTTCGGTCATCTGTGGACGGGATCACGACATGAGACGGGCAGCTCGCGACCCGAATGTTGGGACGGTGTGAGGTCGGAACCTTAATTCCAGTTAAAGGTGGAAGTGCTTTCCGTAGCTAATTCGGCACGCAAAGTGATGTCCGATCAGGCCGGGTTGCCGCGCGGCCGGAGCCGTCCGCCGGGCAGCGGGGGCGCCGGCAGGCGGGCACCGGGGTAGCCCTCGACCCGGCCGAACCGGTCGGTCTCCGCCTGCCACTCCTCCCGGAACGCGGCGATCTCGTCGTGCGTGCGCCCGACGAAGTTCCACCACATGACGATCTCCTCGCCGAACGGCACACCGCCCAGCAGCACCACCCGCGCGCCGTCGGCCGACGAGAGCGTCAGCGTCGAACGGCCGGTGCCGACGTAGCCGAGGTCGCCGGGCTGGAGCGGGGTCTCGCCCAGTGTCACGTCGCCGGTGTCGAGCAGGACGCCGTGCTCGAACGACGGCGCCACGTCCAAGGTCAGGGACGCGCCGGCGGGCAGCACGATCTCGGCGCCGAGCAACGGCGTGAACGTCCGCACCGGCGACGTCGAGCCCGCCAGCGAGCCGAGGAACACCCGCACCGAGGCGCCGTCCACCACCACGGTCGGCGGGACGTGGTGCTGGAAGTCGCGTGGCGCGTCGCGGTGGGCGTCGGGCAGGGCGAGCCAGAGCTGCACGCCGTGCAGGACCGAGGACGAGGCGGTGGACTGCTCGGAGTGGCAGATGCCGCTGCCGCCGGTCATGAGGTTGAGCTCGCCGGGGCGGACGAACGCGTGCACGCCGAGGCTGTCGCGGTGCTCGATCTCGCCGGTGAACAGCCAGCTGACGGTCTGCAGGCCCGTGTGCGGGTGCGGGGCCACGTCCATGGTGACGTCGTCGGGGCCGTAGTGGTCGCAGAAGCACCAGGCGCCGATCAGGGAGCGCTGCTTCTGCGGGAGCGTCCGGCGCACCGACATCGCTCGCGGGCCGCCCAGGGGGACGTCGCGCGGGGTCAGCACCTCCACACCGCCGGGGGTGGAGGTGCACGTCACTTCTGCGGGCTCGGCCTCGACATTGCTCACGGGGCCGATCGTAAGCTGGCGCGGGGGGAACAGTGGATCTTCGTGAACACGTGTCGAGCCGGGGGTACGAGCTCGACGCCGCACAGCTGGAAGCCGTCGCGCGGCTGGCGGAACTCGGCGAGCGACGCAGGGGCGTCTACCTGCACGGGCCGGTCGGCCGCGGCAAGAGCTTCCTGGCGGACGCGCTGTTCGACGTGCTGCCGGAGCCGAAGAAGAGAGTGCACTTCCACGCGTTCTTCCAGGAGCTGCACCGGAGGATCTCCGAACGGCTGCGCGAGCGCGGCGCCGTCGCCAGGGCGGTGCGGGAGCTGGTCGGACGGGCGAAGGTGCTGGCGTTCGACGAGCTGCACGTGCACGACGTCGGCGACGCCATGTTGATGACACGGCTGTTGGAGGCGCTCCAGGACCGCAAGGTGATGATCATCGCCACCTCCAACTACCCGCCGGACGGCCTGCTGCCCGACCCGCTCCACCACGACCACTTCCTGCCCGGCATCGCGCTGGTCAAGGAGCTCATGGACGTCGTGGAGCTCAACGGCCCCCACGACTACCGGCACCTGCGCGGCGCCCCGCGGTCGCGGTTCGAGACCGGCGAGATCGTCACGGCGGCCTCGCTGCCGGCCACGCCGGTCACCCTCGACGTCAACGGCCGCGCGATCACCGCGCTCGGGACCGACGGCTCGAAGATCTGGTTCGACTTCGGTGACCTGTGCGAGAAACCGACCTCGACGCAGGACTACCTGGTGCTCGCGGAACGCTTCGACGACTGGGTGATCGTCGACGTCCCACGGCTGAACACCCGCGACCGAGAGGCGCGGCAGAGGTTCGCGAACGTCGTGGACGTGTTGGTGGACAAGGACGTCAGGCTGACACTCGTGAGTGACCACCTGCTCGGCGAGATCATCGGTGGCGAGGCGCGTGACCTCGCCCGCACCGCCAGCAGGCTGGAGCTGATCAACACCACCGGGTGATCAGCTGGGCGTCCTGCCGACCGATAGTGCCCTTGTCCCCCCGGCAAGGAGTAGTCAGGCATGACGTTGCGCGCACGCATCGGCGAGGTCGTCGAGAGCACACGGTTCCAGTGGATGATCATTTGCGTGATCGTGGTGAACGCGGCCACTCTGGGGGCCGAGACCTCACCTTCGATCGTCGCGAAGCACGGCGACCTCCTCGGCGCCATCGACCACCTCGCGCTCGCCGTCTTCGTCGCCGAGCTCGCCGCCCGGCTCTACGCGTTCGGCTGGCGGTTCTTCCGCGACCCCTGGAACGTCTTCGACTTCGTCATCGTGACGGTGGCGCTGCTGCCGGCCGCGGGTCCGCTCAGCGTGCTGCGGTCCCTGCGGATCCTGCGGGCGCTGCGACTCGTGGCGATGGTGCCCAGCATGCGCAGGGTCGTGACCGCGCTGGTGAGGTCCGTTCCCGGCCTGATCTCGCTCACCGGGCTGCTGATGCTGCTGCTGTACATCGGTGGCGTGATCGCGAGCAACCTGTTCGGCGACTCCGGCGACCCGCGGTTCGCCGGCCTGGGGCCGACGTTGCTGACGCTGTTCCAGATCACCACAGGCGACGGCTGGTCGGACGTCATGCGCGACCTGATGGAGTACCAGCCGCTCGCGTGGATCTTCTTCCTCTGCTACCTGATGGTCGGCACGTTCACCATGCTCAACCTGTTCATCGCCGTGGTGTGCAGCGCAATGGAGCCGGACGTCCAGCAGTTGCCCGCGCCCCGTTCCGCGTCGCACGACGACCTGCTGCTGCAGGAGGTCCGGGCCTTGCGGGAGGAAGTCCGGTCGATGCGCCAGAACGCCTGACCGCGATTTCGTCCAGGTGGCCTGGAATTCTGGCTCGTCCTGTCATCCGGTTGGTCGTGCAAAACCCACGAAAGTGGGGATGACGACCCGATTGCGCGGGTTATGAGGACCACCGGAACGCGATGTCGGGCCTACCTGTTCGTGTCCGAACCAAGCCTGAACGGCGGATCGCCCGTTGGTCCATCAGCTGCAAAGGTCAGTTGCTGTTCGGCAGCGAGCGTTCCAACGAACAGGAGCCACTCAGGTCATGGCGAGCCCCACTGTGAAGCCGGTTCTGCGCACCGACTACCAGCGTTCCGTCGCGGAGTACTGGAACAAGGAGAAGGACCCGGTCAACATCAAGCTCGGTGAGGTGGACGGGCTCTACCACCACCACTACGGGCTCGGCTAGTACGACCCGGCGGTGCTGGAGGCGCCCGCCGAGGTGCGCGACCAGGTGATGATCGCCGAGATGCACCGGCTGGAGACCGCGCAGGCCGAGGTGCTGCTCGACGCGTTCGGCGACGTCCCCGTCGGCGGCCACCTGATGGACGGCGGCTCCGGCCGCGGTGGCACCAGCTTCATGGCCAACGCCCGGTTCGGCGCCCGGATCGACGGCGTCAGCATCTCCGAGGAACAGGTCGCCTTCGCCAACAACCAGGCCGTCGAGCGCGGTGTCGCCGACCAGGTGCGGTTCCACTTCAAGAACATGCTCGACACCGGCTTCGAGACCGGCTCGTTCAACGGCATCTGGACCAACGAGACCACGATGTACGTGGACCTCCAGCAGCTGTACGGCGAGTTCGCGCGCCTGATCGCGCCCGGTGGCCGGTACGTCTGCATCACCGGCTGCTCGAACGACCTGACGGGCCTGCGGTCGCGCGCCGTCAGTCAGATCGACCAGCACTACATCTGCAACATCCACCCGCGCAGCGAGTACTTCAGGGCGTTGGCGGACAACGGTTTCGTGCCGATCAGCGTGGTCGACCTGACGCCGGACACCATCCCGTACTGGGAGTTGCGCGCCCAGTCGTCGGTCGCGACCGGCGTGGAGGACCCGTTCCTCACCGCCTACAAGGAGGGCAGCTTCCACTACCTGCTGATCGTGGCGGACCGCATCTGATGAAGGACCTCCTCACCGGGCCGTCCGGGCTGGGCACCTCCGCTGCCCGGCTCGGGCGGCCCGAGGCCGTCGCACGACCACCGGAACCCGGCTACGCGGAACGCCCGTGGGGCGACGGCACCGCGCCACCGCTGTACGTGCCGGTGCTCGAACGCGAGGACGCCCTGCTGGCGGCCGCCGTGGACGAACGCCTCGTCGCGTGGGCGGAGGAGTGCGGGTTCGAAGAGCCGGAACGGTTCCTGGGCGGCATGTTCGGCCGGCTCGCGGTGCTGACCCACGTCGACACCGACGACGTCGACCAGCTGCTGATCGCGGCGAGGTTGAACGCGGCGTGGTGGGCCGCCGACGACCTGTACGCGGACGACACCGAGATGGGCGCGATCCCGGCCGAACTGCCGCCGCGCCTGGCGTTGGCGATGGCCGCGATGGACCCGGTCGCGCCCGCAGCCGAGTTCACCGCGGACCTGGAGGAGAGGATCTCGTCCGACCCGGTCCTCGTCGGCCTCCGCTCGGGCATCGCGCACCTCACGGCCCGCAGCACGGCCACTGTGGTGCAACGGGTCTGCTACTCGACGTTCGCGATGTTCGTGTCGTGGGGCGCCTACGCGGCCTGGCGGCACACCGGCGACTACCCGCCCGCGTGGCAGTACCTCGCGACGAGGCAGCACGACACCTTCTACACGTCGATGACGCTGATCGACGCCGTCGGCGGCTATGAACTGCCCGCGCCGCTGTACTACGACCCGCGCGTGCGGCAGCTGCTCACGTCCGCGGGCACGGCAGCGGTGATGGTGAACGACCTGGTGTCGGTGGAGAAGGACGCCGCCGACGAGAAGCCGGTCTGCAACATGGTGCTGCAGATCGCCGCGGACCGCGAGTGCTCGATCGCCGAGGCCACCGCACGGACCGTGGAGCTGCACAACCAGCTGGTGCGCGACTTCGAGGCGGGGCACAAGGCGTTGCTCGCGGTGCCGTCGGTGGAGCTGCACCGGTTCCTGAAGGGCACCAAGGCCTGGATGGGTGGCGGCTTCGAATGGCACACCACGCATCCGCGTTACAAGTAGAGCGTCCGCCTGAGCCACGCCATCCGCGTGGCTCGGGCACGGCGCGACAACGCCGCTTCCGGTGCGAGCTGGTCGAAGCCGTGGCAGCCACCCGGCCACACGTGCAGCTCCGCGTCTCCGCCCGCCTGCCAGATGCGTGACGCGTAGCCGACGGCCTCGTCGCGGTACACGTCCACCGAGCCCACGTCGATGTAGGTCGGCGGCAGGCCGGAGAGGTCGGCCGCGCGAGCCGGAGCGGCGAACGGCGACACGTCCGGCCCACCCCGCGCGTCGCCGAGCAACGCCGTCCAGCCGGTGATGTTCGAGGCGCGCACCCACGTGGTGCCGTCGAGGAACTGGTGGCTGGACGGGGTGTCGCACCTGTCGTCGAGCATCGGGCACATCAGCAGCTGGCCGCGGACGGCCGGGCCGCCGAGGTCGCGGGCCATCAGCGTCACGGCCGCCGCCAGCCCGCCGCCCGCGGACGTGCCGGCGACGACGGGAGAGGCGAGACCGTTGCGTGCCATCCACATCAGCGTCCGGTAGCAGTCCTGCACCGGCGCCGGGTGCGGGTGCTCCGGCGCCAGCCGGTACTCGGGGGAGACCAGCGTGACGCCGAGCTCCGACACCCACTCCGCCAGCACGTGCAGATCCGACCGGCGGGTGCCCGCGACCATCCCGCCGCCGTGGACGTGCAGGACGGGCGGACCGGGGAACCCGGCGGGGCGCAGCACCAGCACGGGTACGCCGTCCGCGTCCTGCTCGCTGAACGTCACCGTGCCGGCCCTGGTGAGCTCGGCATCGGTGACGACCCGGTTGGCCGCCCGCCTCTCCGCGATCCGGTCAGGGGTCAGCGGTGGCCGGGAGAGGTCGACGAGTGCCGCGATCTCCTGGTCGATCACCCCTTCACGCCCGTGTGTGCGAGGCCTTCGATGAACTGCCGCTGTGCCACCACGAACACCACCAGGATCGGCACGGCCGTCATCGTCGCGGCGGCCAGCTGGACGTTCCACATCGGACCGCCGTAGATGTCCACGAACTGGGTCAGCGCCTGCGGCAGCGTGAACATGTCCGGTGTGGACAGGTACACGATCGGCTCCAGGTACAGGTTCCACGAGTGCAGGAACGTGAAGATCGCGACCGCCCCGAGCGCGGGCCGGGACAGCGGCAGGGCGATCCGGTAGAAGATCCCGGCGCGGCCCAGGCCGTCCACGCGGGCGGCCTCCTCCAGTTCCGGCGGGAGCGCGATGAAGAACTGGCGCATGATGAAGATCGCCAGCACGCACGGCGCCCCGAAGATCGGCACGATGATCAACGGCCAGTGCGTGTTCGTCATCCCGAGCGACTGGAACAGCTGGAACAACGGGACGATCGTGACCTCGCTCGGGATCAGCAGGCCGGTCAGCACCACCACGAACAGCACGTTCTGGCCGGGGAACCGGATGCGCGCGAACGCGTAGCCCGCGAGCGCCGCGACGGCCATCGTGCCGGCCGTGACGACCACCGCGATGTAGAGGCTGTTCCAGTACTGCTGCCCGAACGGCTGCATCCTGAACACCGTCTCGTACGTGGAGAACGTCCACTCCGACGGCAGCAGCGACTCGGAGAAGATCTCGCTGATCGGTTTCATCGACGAGGTGACCATCCACCACGTCGGGAACACGAACGGCACGCACAGCAGGCACAGCAACCCGTAGAGGGCGACCTTACGACTCATGGAGCACCCACTTCCGGCGCATCTGCCACTGCAGCAACGTCAGAGCGGCGACGATGACGAACAGCAGCACCGAGATCGTCGCGCCGTAGCCGAAGTGGTGGAACTGGAACGCCTGCTGGTACAGGTAGTAGATCAACACGGTCGTGGACGTGCCCGGCCCGCCCTGGGTGAGCACCGCGATCTGCGCGAACACCTGCAGCGAGCCGACGATCGTGATGATCGACGTGAGCAGGATCGTCGGGCTGATCAACGGGATGGTGATGCTCCGGAACCGCCTCCACGCGCCCGCGCCGTCGATCTTCGCGGCCTCGTACAGCGGCGCCGGGACACCTTGCAGCGCCGCGAGGAACAGCACCATGTTCAGCCCGACGTTCTTGACCACCTGCACGACGACCACCGACACCATCGCGGTCGTCTCGCCCCGCAGCCAGTTCGGCCCGTCGACGCCGAAGACGCCGAGCAGCCCGTTCACGCTGCCCTCCGGTTGCAGCATGAGCTGCCAGACCAGCGTCCACGCCACCAGTGACACCAGCACGGGGGAGAAGAACAACGTGCGGAACAGCGTGGTGCCGCCCAGCTTCTGGTTGAGCAGCACGGCGAGCAGCAGTGCCAGCGACAGGTTCAGCACCACCAGCCCGGCGGCGAACCAGGCCGTGGCGACGAGCGAGTCACGCAGCTTCTCGTCGGCGAGAAGCCGCGCGTAGTTCTCACCGCCGATGAACTCGAACGTCCCACCGAGCACGTTCCACTCGTTGAGGCTGTACCAGCCGACCATGCCCAGCGGGATGAGCACGAACGCGAGGCTGCCGAGCAGAGCAGGCGCGACGAACAGGTAGCCGACCAGGTTGTCGCGCCTGCGATACGTCCAGAACGTCACGGGCGCTCCAGCAGCGGCTTGATCTTCGCGCACACGCCGTCGAGCACCTGGCCGACGTTCGCGTCCGGCTTCCACAACGGGTCGAGCGCCGCGCGGATTGTCTGGTTCAGCTCCTCCTGGCCCTGGTGGCTGGGCTTCACCACGCCCTTGCTGATGCCGTCGATCACGACCGACTGCAGCTGCTCCGGCTTGATCAGCGGGTTGCTCTTGGCCAGGGTCTCGGCGTTGAGCAGCGACTGGCGGACCGGCGGGAAGAACTGGGCGAGCTTCGCGGAGTTGGCCGAGTTGGTGAAGAAGCCCAGGAAGTCCGCGGCGGCGTCGGCGTTCTTCGACCGCTTCAGCACGCCGACGCCGGCCTGGCCGATCACCGCGTAGTCACCCTTGGGGCCCTGCGGCAGCGGCAGCAGCGTCCAGCCGAACTTGGCGTCCTTCAGCGCGCCCGCCCGCGAGATCTGGCTGACGGCCATGGCCGCGTTGCCCGCGAAGAAGTCCACGGTCGTGCCGGGGCCGGGGATCGCCTTGTCCGTGAAGATCGCCTTGTGGACGAACGTCATGGCGTCCTTCATCTCCTGGCTGGAGAAGCCGCACGTCCTGCCGTCCTCGCTCCACGCGTTCGCGCCCCAGCCGCGCCAGATCGCCGAGAGCACCGCCCAGTTCTGGTACTTGAAGTCCGGCAGCACGAGGTTCTTGCCCGCGGAAGCCGCGACGGCCTGCTCCCAGGTCTTCGGCAGCTCCTCGACCAGGTCGGTGTTGACGAACAGCCCGAACGGCGAGGTGGAGAACGGGTACGCGTAGAGCTCGCCGTCCTTCTCCCAGAGCTTGATGGCGGACGGCACGAGCTCGTCTGCCTTCTCCACCTTCGCCTTGATCGGCGCGAGCGCGCCGGAGGAGACGAAGTCCGGTGCGGACTCCTCCAGGATCCACGCCAGGTCCGGCGCGTTGCCGCCGGCGATCTGGGTGGTGAGCGTGGTGGTGTAGCCGTCGGCCGGGATCGAGTCGAACTTGATCTCGGTGACGTCCGGGTGCGACGCCTTGTACTCGGACGCGATCTCGTTGAGCAGCTTGAGATGCGCCTCGTTGGCGGTCCACACGGTCATGCGCAGCGACTTGGGGCCGGACTGCGGGGACGAACCGCTGCAGGCGGTGAGGGCCAGCAGCGCGGCGACGATCAGAGCGGTGAGGCGGGACATCGTTGTCTCCCTGGACTAGTAACCGGACACGTCCGGCCAGCGGAGCTCGACCCCGTCGCGTTCCAGCCGGTGCTGGAAGTCCGCGAGCAGGCCGGGGGTGTTGCGCACCGCGCGAGGGGTGACTCGGTGCGCGAGGCAGAAGTCCGCGAGCGCGCCCGCGACCTCGCCGACGTTCCACTCGACCGGGTGCAGCCGGTGGGAACCGTTGGTGATGTGGGTGGTGCCGATGTTCTTGCCCGCCGGGAGCAGGTTCTCGACGCGCTGGGGGATGAGCGCGCCGAGCGGGATCTCGAACGGGCAGCTGGCGACGTCGAGGTAGTTGTCGCCGCCGGTGGAGGGGTGCAGGTCGATGCGGTACATGCCGACACCCACGGCGTCGGCGTGCTGCACGGCGCCCTTGTCGCCGCGCACGGCGAGCGAGAGGTCCTGCTCGACGATCGTGTACTCGGTCCGCATCCGCCGCGACTCGCGGATGTAGGGCGCCTGGGCCAGGCCGTCCGCGCTGCCGGTGACGTCGCCGCGCAGCCGCAGGCCGGGGAAGCCGGTGCCGCCGTCCGCGCGGGGTGCCTCGGTCTGCAGCCAGTACAAAACCGACTTCGACAGCTCCCGTGCCGCCGCGACGTGCTTGTCCGCGTCCGGCACGTCGATCACCGGCGACTCGAAGTAGTCGATCATCGGCCAGTTGACCAGGCAGATGTCGCTGTCGTAGGCGCCTTCGGTGAAGTTGCGGCGCGCGGCGATGCGGCGGAACGTCCACAGGTTGCTGTCGCCCGCGCTGAGCCGCTGGTCGGAGAGCACCGACAGCGGGTCGTCGTCCGGGTTCGGGGTGAACGTGCGCTCGGCGGTGGTCAGCGTGCGCGGGTCGGGGGAGCGGAACGACAGCATCCGGTCGCCCCAGTAGGAGGGCTGGTACTCGCGCCAGAAGTCGTACCGCTCGGGCTTGTCGATGGTGTGGTCGCCGTCGACGTGGTCGATCGCGAAGCACACCGACATCGCCTGCATGTTCGCCGGCTGGGCGGTCTCGGGCGCGCTGGGCTCGCCGGTGTCCAGGGTGGACTCGAAGCCGGTCACGTACTCGGTGCCGGACAACGGGAGCAGCTCACCGGTCTCGGTCGCGTCGAGGACGTACGGTGCGGCCAGCTCGACCTCGGAGCCGTTGTGCTCGACGGTGACCGACACGATCCGGTCGCCGTCGGTGCGTGCGGCGATCGGCCGGGCGGGCTGCAGGACCGTGAGCCTGCCGCTGCCCCGGTAGGGCGCCAGCATCTCGTCGATCACGGCGACGGCGACGCGGGGCTCGTGGCAGAGGCGGCTCACGTTGCCCGCACCGGGGTTGAGCTCGCGCCACGCCCGTGCCCGCGGGGTCAGCGGGTAGTGGCGGCGGTAGTAGTCGCGGATGCCGTCTCGCAGCGCGCGGTACGACGCGGTGACGCCGAAGCGCTCGACCCAGCTGTGCTCGTCCGGCGGCACGGCCTGGCTGGTGAGCTGCCCGCCGAGCCACTCGAACTCCTCGGTGAGCACGACCCGGCGGCCGGCGCGCAGCAGGGCGAGGGCCGCGGCGACTCCGCCCAGTCCGCCACCTACGACGACGACGTCAGTGTTGTGCGGCAACAGATTCCTCCAGATCAACGCTGAGCGGTGGAGTGGCCCAGCGTGGTGCCTTCGACGAACTCGCAGGCCAGCAGCTCCTGCGGGGTGGTGCCGTGTTCGAGGACCTCGGTCAGCGCCTGCACCGCCCGCCGCCCCATCTCGCGGCGCGGAATGCGGAAACCGGTGAGCCGGACGTCGTCCGGCGCGGGCCGGGTGGCGGCGCCGAGCGTCAGCACGGACAGGTCACCGGGGACCGACAGGCCGCGCTCGCGGGCGGCGAGGACGAGCGCGGCACCGTCGGAGACCTCCTCGGAGAGCACGCACGTGACACCCGCGCCGAGCAACTGGCCGAGCCCGGCGAACTGGACGTGCGTGCCCTTGACGCCATGTGCCGCAACGGCCTGCTTGAACCCGCGCAGCCTGTCGGCCGACGACTCCGCGCCCGTGCCGGCGCCCACGTAGGCGAACTCGCGGTGCCCGAGAGCCACCGCGCGGTCCACCAGGTCCCGCACGGCGGCGGAGTAGTCGGCGCCGATGTGCGGCACCGGACCGCCCGCGTCGTCACGGCGTCCGACCGAGACGAACGGGATGGCCTCCGTCACGAGCTGGGCCAGGTCGTCGCGGTCGATCGAACGACCGAGCAGCACGCAGCCGTCCGCGAGCCGGATCCTGCTGTCGTCGCTGAAGATCCGCCGCTTCCCGCTCGTCGCCTTGGCGCTGGTGAACAGCAGCAGATCGCAGCCGGCCTCCTCCGCCTGCTCCTCGATGCCCTCGAGGAACGGCTGGTAGAAGTCCGCGCGGGTGCTCGGGAAGACGGCCTCGTAGGTGAAGACGCCGAGGATGCGGTTGCGCTGGTCGTGCAGCCGGCGCGCGATCGGGTTCGCGACGTAGCCGGTCCGTCTGATCACCTCCAGCACCCTGGCCCGCGTCTCCTCCGCGATCCGGACGCCGCTGTCGGTCCGGTTGTTGAGCACCAGCGACACCGTGGCCTGGCTGACGCCTGCCATGCGGGCGATGTCCTGCTGGGTGAGCCTCTTCGCCATGAGCACCTGCCAATTCGAATTGGCAGGGAGTCTGCGACAGCATCCGTGCCGCCGTCAACCCTGTAATAATTCGAATTAGCATCTTGACGGGCCGGGTGCGGGCGAGCGAGGGTGCCGCACCAAGGGGGTAGGCTCGTGAACGCATTCAGCCGTCGTAGTCTGATCACCGGTGCGGCCGCCGCCGGACTTCTCGCCGCTCTGCCGGCATCGGCGCACGCCTTGCCCGCGCCCCCGCCCGTCACCCCGGACCGCCGCGCTTTCGCCCCGGGCGAGCAGCGGTTCGCGCAGTACCTGATGCTCGTCTCGCCGATGGTCGCGGACATGAACACGAGCGGCTTCTTCGGCGGCGGCTGGTGGCGCAGCCCCAACGCCTCGTACAACGCCCGCGTCCAGGAACACGTCTACACGCTGGCCTGGTTCGCGACCCAGGCCCGCTCGTGGAACCCGTACCGCGGCAACGCGGAGGTCCTCGCCGCACTCGACGCGGGACTCGGCCACTACCTCGGGCTGCAGCACGCCGACGGTTCGTGGCCGGAGTACTCGCCCGACCAGCACTCGCTGGCGGCGACCGGGTTCGCCATGGGCTACCTGAGCAAGACGAACGCGCTGCTGAGACGCGCCGGAGCGCTGCGGTCACGGCAGGCTCAGGTCAGCGCCGCGCTGCGACGGGCCATGACGTGGTTCCTCGACCCGTCCAACGGCACCGTCTGGCAGTCACCGCTCACCTGGGCGAACCAGACGACCTCAGGCCTCGCGGGCGCGGCGCTGGCACTGAGGCACGACCCGGACGCCGCGTTGCGGCAGCGACTGACCGAGGCGTTCCAGCGGCTGGCGACCGTCGGCCAGAGCCCCGCCGGGTACTTCTACGAGGAGTCCGGCGCGGACACCAACTACAACTTCGAGGTCATGCTGCCGGAACTGGCCGACGCGTGGCGGCAGACCGGCGACCCGGCCCTCGTCGCCATGACCCGGAAGTACACCGACTGGCTCGGCTACAACCTGCTGCGCGAACCGGACGGTTCCGGCTGGTTCGCCAACATCGCCCCGAACTCCCGGACGTCCTCGAAGTTCTACGCCGACGTGCGGCCCGATCCCGAACGGACCGCGCTCAACGCCCAGTTCGTGCCGGAGGTGCCCGACCTGGCCGCGTTCGTGTCGAGCCGCGAGGACCTGGCCGCCGCGCGCACGGCCTGGGCGGCCTCCGCGGCGCCGGTGCCCGCGCTCGTCAAGCCGGACACCTCACCGCGCATCCTCGCGCACGCGATCTACGGCGAGCGCTACCCGAGCCGTGCCGAAAGGACGGTGGCCATCGCGCGGCTGCCCTACCGGCGCGCGCACTTCACCGAGCGGCGCAGCGATCAAGGACAGGACTTCCTGTTCGTGCGTCGTCCACGCTGGTATGTCGGCGGATACTTCGGCACGCGCCGCGCGACCTCGTTGGCACGCACCGGTTTGACGTTCCTGTGGCACCCCGTCGCGGGCACGCTGGTGCAGTCGATCAACAACAACGACCACGCGTGCTGGGCCACCGTGCTCCCCGGTCAGGTGCCGGACTCCGACGGCCCGCAGCAGGCGGAGTTCCTCGGCGGTGAGCCGTACCGGTTCCGCTACCGCACGCAGTCCGGTTCGGTCGTGACGGAGGTGGCGGTGGGTGACCGGATCGTGCGGTCGGTGCGGGCCGGCGGCGCGGCCACCGAGCAGATTCCGTTGGTGGTGAAGGATTCCGACACGGTGGCGCTCGATGCGCGTGGCCTCATGCTCACCCGCGGTCGCACGGTGATCCGGTTCGACTGGGGGCGGGAACTCCAGCCGCGGCTGCGGCCGGCGTCCACGATCACCTATCCCGGCCGCCGGATGCAGATCCTCACCGTGCCCCACGACGGCACCTTCACCCTGACCGTCACGGCGCGTTAGTCCACTGTGGACGGACGAGTTCACTCTTATGCAGCAACGGGTCCGCGCATGTCCGCGCAGCTCACGGGGTATTCGATGATCCCAAACCCCAGGTCCACCGTCCGGGTGGTCGTCCGGACGCGTGCGCCCTCAGCGCGGTCGTGAGGAGTGGTTGTCATGGCACATCTGCGTCGTCTCGTCGACGTTCGCACCGGTGACGAGTTCGATCAGCCTGTCCCCTTCGGCCTGGTGTACCCGGTGTGCACCGCGGACGGTTCCGCACCGCCCAGCCAGCGAGGCCGGACCTGGGAACACCTCGTGGCCAGTGATCGGGAACTGCGGCAGGTCTCATGAAGTCCGTGTGAAAAACGTTCGCGCCGGGTAATGCCAGGTGCGGGTGGCCCGGCCGGGCGCCCGTGCGAAGGGAGTTCGACATGGACTTCGAACAAGGGCTCACCGACGCCTGGCGCGCGGTGGCCACGTTCGTGCCCAAGCTCGCGGCGTTCCTGCTGATCCTGCTGATCGGCTGGTTCATCGCCAAGGCGGTGGGCAAGCTCGTCGACAAGGTGCTCGAACGCGTCGGCTTCGACCGTCTCGTGGAGCGCGGCGGCATCCGCAGGATGCTTGCGAACAGCAAGTACGACGCCTCTGACCTGCTCGCGAAGCTGGTCTACTACGCACTGGTGCTGATCACGCTGCAGTTCGCGTTCGGCGTCTGGGGCCCGAACCCCGTCTCCGAGCTCCTGACCGGCATCGTGTCGTGGCTGCCGAAGGCCGCGGTCGCGATCATCATCGTCGTCGTGGCGGGCGCGGTCGCCAACGCCGCCAAGGACTTCATCGGCGGCGCGCTGGGCGGCCTGTCCTACGGCCGCGTCCTCGCCAACATCGCGTCGATCTTCATCTGGGCGCTCGGCATCATCGCCGCGCTGAACCAGATCGGTGTCGCCACCACGGTCACCACTCCGGTCCTGATCGCGGTGCTCGCCACGGCCGGCGGCATTCTCGTCGTCGGTGTCGGCGGTGGCCTGGTCAAGCCGATGCAGCAGCGGTGGGAAGGCTGGCTGGGGCGCGCGGAGCAGGAGCTGCCGCAGGCCCAGGCTCAGGCGGAGGCGTACCAGCGCGGGCGTGAGGACGCCGTGCGCACCGGTACCCCGGCTCAGTCCGAGCCCGTCACCGCGCCGGTGCCCACCGCCGCCCAGGTGCCCACCGCCGCGCGACCGGTACCGGGGGAGGACCCGGTGCTCGGCGAGCGGAGGCCGGACGAGCGCTGAACGAGGATCACCGACGAGGCGCACCCGACCGGGTGCGCCTCGTTTCTCATGTGAGCTTCGGAAGCGCGTGCACGTCGTCGGTCAACGGCTTCGCGTCGTGCAGGTGCGCGAGCTGACAGACGGCCATCAGGCGGACGCCGAGCCACGACGTGGGGGTCCAGTCCGGGTCGAGCGCGTTGTCCAGCAGGCCTCGCCCGTACGCCGCGAGGAGCACGACCGCGCCCACCGTGCCGGCGCCCTCGACGCCGAGCAGGAGGATGTCGCGCACCGCCGCGCCGTGCTGGTCGACCTCGGCGGCGAGGGCAGGGGTGATGGCGAGTGTCGCCCACCCGGCCACGCCGATCCGGTCGGAGAGTTCGGAGATCCACTGTCGCGCGTTCTTCTCGCGCCAGGTCACACGCATTCCGACACCGTAGCGGCGTCCGGTGAAGTGCCGGTTTGAGGGCGCTCGACCCGGGTACACGGGCGCGTGCGCGTCAAGCAAGTCGGCGCGGAGCATCCGGCTGTGAAGGCAGGCGATGACCATGACCACCGAACTCGACGAACCGTCGTCGCGGCACCAGCGCGCGATCGTTGTGGAGAAGCTGGACAACGCGGTCTGCACCGCGCTCGCGGGTGTCGACCCGGACGAGGCCCGCCGAGGCCTCGATGAGGCGCTGGCGGCGTGCTCGGCGGCGCATGCCACGGTGTCGTCGCAGGTCGTGGGGTGTGTCGAAGCCGCGGGTGAGCACCTGCGCTACGGCGAGCGGATGGAAGCCCGGATGCTGCTGACCGTCGCTCACCGGCTGCTCAGCCGTGTCTCGCGGTCGATGGCCGTACCGGCTCCCTCGACTCCTGGTGACGTCGTTCTCGGCCGGTGATTGGAGCACCGCCCCCCTGGGTATCTCGAACGCACGTTCGAGTGAAAGGGGATCGCGGTGAACCGCACGCCTGAGAAGGACCCGCAGGACTGGACGACCGGTGACGAGCCGATGACCGGTCCGCAGGAGTCGTACCTGCACACCCTCGCCCAGGAAGCGGGCGAGGAGGTGCCGGCCGAGCTCACCAAGGTGGAGGCGTCGCAGCTCATCGACCGCCTCCAGGAGAAGACCGGCCGGGGAAGCTGATCGTGTTGAACGCGGCGGCCGTGGGTAACCGGATGACGTGGACATCAAGCACGAAGTGACCCAGACGGAAGTCAGCCAGACGGACTCGTCCCTGCTGGCCAGTTTCCCGAACTACCTCGACGCCCAGCGCCTCGTGGACCGGATGTCCGACGACGGCTTCCCGGTCGAGAGCGTGCGGATCATCGGCGACGGTGTCCGGACGGTCGAACAGGTGACCGGACGCATGACGCGGGCCCGCGCCGCGGCGACGGGCGCGGCCAGCGGTGCGTGGTTCGGTGTGTTCATCGGCGTGCTCTTCGGGCTGTTCACCGCCGGGCAGACCTGGGCCTGGTTCGTGTTCATCAGCCTCGCGGTCGGTGCGTTCTGGGGCGCGGTCTTCGGGTTCGTGGCGCACTGGAGCACGCGCGGACGCCGTGACTTCGCGAGCACCATGACCCTGCAGGCACGCCGGTACGAGGTGCACGTCGACCGGGAACGTGCTGCCGAAGCTGCCAAGTACGTGCTCTGAAGTCATGCAGACCTTCCTGCCCTTCCCGGACTTCGCCGCCACGGCCCGTGTGCTGGACCACCGCCGGCTCGGCAAGCAACGGGTCGAGACGCTCCAGATCCAGCGCGCGCTGGTGGTGCCCGGCCACGGCTGGCGCCACCACCCGGCGGTGAGGATGTGGGCGGGCCACGAGGAAGCGCTCGTCCGGTACGGCGTGGAGATCTGCGCGGAGTGGCGCTCGCAGGGGTTCCGGGACACCTGCGAGGCGACGATGCGGTCCGACCTGGCCCAGGCCAGGGGCATCGTCGTCGTGCGCACCCAGGACGAGCTGGCCGCCGCGGACGAACTGCCCGTCTGGCTGGGCGATCCCGAGGTGCACCTCAGCCACCGGTCGGCCCTGGTGCGCAAGGACCCCGCCCACTACCGCCGGTTCTTCCCGGGCGTGCCGGACGATCTGCCCTACGTCTGGCCGCCGACGCTGACCCGCACGGTGAACCCGTCGGCGTCGCGGCCCATGGACACGTAGTCGCACGTGCGGTGCAGGATCCACAGCCCGAGCCCGGCCGACCGGGTCTCGGTCGTCGGCACCAGGCCCGCCATCGGATCCGACGGGCCGGGCCCCTGGTCGCTCACCGCGAGCACCACGCGTGACCCGTCCGCCCACAGGCGGAAGCGGACCGGCCCGATGCCGTGCGTCAGGCCGTTCGTGACGATCTCGCTGGCCGCGTAGACGGCGTCGTGCGCGGCGTCCTCGTCCAGGTCCATCCCGTCGATCGCAGTGCCCACGGCCTCGCGGACCACACCGGCCGCCGGGTCGACGAGTTCGAGCAGCGGGATGCCCTCCTCGAGCACGTCCGGGAGTTGAGGCGACGCGGCGAGACCCTCGCGGTAGCCGGGGTTGGCCTCGTGCGTGCCCGGCGCGGTGGCGATGTTCGGGTGCGTGCGCACCACGTCGGCCAGCACCTCGGCGGGCGTCGTCCTGGTGTCGTACGGGCACAGGCCCCACACCGGGAACTCGGCGTACGCCTGGTTCGCCGCGGCCTCGTAGCGCGCCCACCAGTCCCAGCTCGCACCCGTGCCGGGGTGCGGGACGTCGCCGACCACGCGCATCTGGCGCGCGCCGTCCGCCGTGTGTTCGCGGAAGAGGTCGCGGTAGCTCGCGATGGCGTCGGACGGGCGGGAGTACTGGTCGGCGCCCGGCCGGAAGATCAGACCGGTGCCACCGAGTGCGCCGCGCAGCAGCGCGGTGTTCTGCTCGGAGCACGCCACGACACACGGCTCCCCGCCGCGCAGACCGTCCTCGATGAACGGCACGGCGTGCGCGAGGAAGTCGTCGTCGGTGCCGTAAAAGGCGGTCTCGTGGAAGAAACCGGTCACGAGGACCGATGCTACGCCTCTTTTTCGGTGGTCCATCTGGGGGAACCTGGCTTTCGACCGCTGGCCGGGAGACCGCCGATCCGCGTACACACGTGGACTGCGCTACCGTCGGCAGGGGTTGAGCAGCCAGCCCGTTGGACGGTCATGCGCACCGTCATAACTGGAGGTTGCCACGTGCTCACCGACGGTCAAGTCCCCTTCCGCACCGCCTGCAAGAGCGTGGGCGCCGCAGTCCTCGTGCACGTGACCGGCGAAATCGACCTCACCACCGTCCCGGACCTCGCCGAACGCCTCGGTGAGGCGGTCAGATCGGTCACCCCGCCCGCTCCCGTCGTCGCCGACCTGAGCGGCGTGCGGTTCCTCGGTGCCCAGGGCATCGGCCTGCTGCTCGACCACCAGGACCTGTGCCTGCGCCGGGGCAGCGCGCTCGTGGTCGTCGCGAACACCGCCGCCGTGCTGCGGCCGTTGCAGGCACTGGAACTGATGAGCGTGCTGGGCGTGCGTTCGTCCGTGCTGGACGCGCTGACGCCGGCCTAGCCGTGCGTCACGGGTGCAGACCCGGACCCGGTTCGGCGCTCGGAGCGATGGGGGTCGGGCTGAGGGCGGTGTCGTCCTCGCCTTCCTCCAGCAGCGTCGCCGCGGGGCCGACGATGCGCACATCCGGAGTGCCGACGACCTCCAAGTCCTTGTCGTGGTAGTCGAAACGGGCGAGGACGCTGCGCATGGCCTCGATGCGGGCTCGCTTCTTGTCGTTGCTCTTGACCACCGTCCACGGCGCGATCTCGGTGTCCGTGGAGCGCAGCATGGCGACCTTGGCCTCGGTGTAGTCGTCCCAGTGGTCCAGTGACCTGATGTCGTTGGGACTGAGCTTCCACTGGCGCACCGGGTCGATCTGCCGGATCACGAACCGGGTCCGCTGTTCGTTGCGCGACACGGAGAACCACAGCTTCACGAGCAGCACGCCGTCCTCGACGAGCATCCGCTCGAACACCGGCGCCTGCCGCATGAACAGGTCGTACTCGGCCCGGGTGCAGTACCCCATCACGTGCTCGACGACGGCGCGGTTGTACCAGGACCGGTCGAACAGCACGCTCTCGCCCGCGGTGGGAAGCCTGCGCACGTAGCGCTGGAAGTACCACTCGCCCTGCTCGCGCTCGCTCGGCTTGTCGAGCGCGACCGTGCGTGCGCCCCGCGGGTCGAGGTGTTCGGTGAACCGTTTGATCGTGCCGCCCTTGCCGGCGGCGTCGCGGCCCTCGAAGAGGATGACGAGGCGTTGCCCGGTCTCGGCCACCCAGTGCTGGAGCTTGAGCAACTCGATCTGCAGCAGCCGCTTGAGGCGGTCGTACTCGGCGCGG
Source organism: Lentzea kristufekii (assembly GCF_033949925.1). NCBI lineage: Bacteria > Bacillati > Actinomycetota > Actinomycetes > Pseudonocardiales > Pseudonocardiaceae > Lentzea > Lentzea kristufekii. Next base: position 239,210 of record NZ_JAXAVV010000007.1, on the reverse strand, counting down.
GGCATTCGTTCGGTGAACGGGTAGTTCTCCTGCCAGGTGAGCACCTCGTTGCCGTTCGCGTCCAGGAGGATCGGCTCGTCGGCGTCGGGGAACTCGGCGGTGTAGCCCTCGGCGAGTAATTCTGCGGAATCGACAGTCACGAATTCGTACATACCCGACGTATCTGCGGCAAAAACCGCCGTGGGGCGCTACCTGTCCTGGTCCGCCGGCATCGGGTTCGCCCGCGTCCAGTCGTCGACGTGGAACGGGGATCCGCCGCTCGCCCGAGACGCGTGCGCGACCACCGCGGGAGGCAGCCGTCCGTCGGTCAGGCCGAGCCGGTCGCGGTAGTCGGAGGCGAACGCCGCGGCCACCTCGGCGGAGGTCAGCGCCGGTGCGTAGTCGGCCAGGCCGGCGATCGAGCTCTGCCGCAGTTCGTAACCGAGTGCGCGCGACACGTCCGTGATCACCGCGCGCACCCGGTCCGAGACGGCGACCTGGACGACCGTGCTGAACAGGGAACCGGTGGCGGTGACGCGTTGCGCGGAGCCCACGACCTTCGTGACGCCCCCGACGTTGATGCTGTACTCGCCGGGGCAGTACTCGCCCTGCACCTCGCCGATGCGGGCGTCGACGTCGCCGAGTCCGCGCAGCACCCGGACGTGGCTCTCGGCGTTCGCGGCGAAGGTCGCGCTGCCCGCGTGGCGGATGTCCGTGGTGCTGTCGAGGTGGTCGATCACGACGGCACCACCGTCGTAGGCGACCATCCGCCCGCCCGGCGACCTGACCACCGGTTCGAAGCCCGCCTCGCGGGCCAGTGCGGTGGCCTCGGCGATGCCGGGCGAGCGGAGGTCCCTGCCGCTGAAGGCGACGGTGGGACCGGCCGGCACGTAGATGTGGACGAGCTGGTGCCACTGCGCGCCGGGGGTGCGCAGCAGCAGCGCCGGGACCACCAGGTCGGTGATCGCGGGCCCGGTGCTCCCGGTGACCAGCAGGCGGGCGTTCGTCTCGGTGGACACCCCGTGATTCTCGACGACGGCGGATCAGCCCGCGGCGCGGTACGCCTCACCGGCTTCGTTCGGGGTGCCGCCGGGGGTGTAGAGGCCGGTGCCGGGCTTCTCCGCGGGCAGTGCGAACCAGGCGTAGCGCTCGATGTGCGGAAGGCCCTCCATCATCGCGCTGGAGCCCTTCGCGAAGGCGGCGAGCTGTGCCTGGGTCGGGAAGCGGGCCGTGCCGCCGGAGAAGTCGATCAGCGAGTACTCGGTCAGCCAGATCGGTTTGCCGTACCGCGCGTGCACCGCGGCGAGGTAGTTCCGCAGGTGCCCGACGGCGGCATCGCTGAAGTCCGAGCCGTACCAGTGCACCGTGATGAAGTCGACGCGCAGACCCCGCTGGGCCGCACCGGTCATGAACCGGTCGAGCCAGCCACCCGCCTTGTCGCCGCTGTGCGCGACGGCCGGGCTGCCGAGGCGCAGACCGGTGGCGGCCAGCTTCGGCCACAGGTCGAGCGCCTGTTCCGGGGTCATGTTCGCCTGGTCGGGGAAGTCCGGCTCGTTGAAGCCGAGCAGCACCTTGCCGTTCGCCTTCGCCTTGGCCAGGGTCGCGTCGTCGGTGAACTTCGCGCCCCAGATCATCGGCACGAACTCGACGTTCGGCGGCGTGGGGATGCCGTCGGGGTGCGCGGCCCAGTTGTAGTACCAGCCCGCGCGGACGTCGGTGAGCGCTTTGCCGACACCGTCGAACTTCCAGGTGCTCACGCCCTTCTTCACCGACGCCGTCACCGGGACCGCGGGTGGCGGCACGGGCTTGGCGGACGTCGTGGTCGTCGACGCCGGAGCCGACGACGGGACGGACGAGGTGGTGGCAGGCGGGGACGTCGTGCTCTCGGCGGTGGCCACCGGGATCGCGCGGGCGACCGGCTCCTCACCCGAGGGCAGCACGGCGACCACGATGCCCGCCGCCAGCACCGCGGCCGCGGCGGGCTTCACCAGCGCGCCCTTCAGCAGCAGGCTGACCTTGCCGCCGGTGACGGGAGCGGAGGTGACCTGGGTGATCGCCACGTGCGACCCGGTGAGCGCGGCCGGGTCGAACCCGAACGCGGCGGGCAGCGGCACCAGGGGCAGCCGGGCGAGCAGCCCTTCGACGGACGCGAGGTCGCGCCCGCAGCGTTCGCACCGGGCGCAGTCCCGGCTGTGCCGGGCGATCCGCTTGCGCCACAACGGACTGGGCACGCCGTCCCACTCCGCGACGATGTGGGCGAGTTCCGGGCAGCGCGGCGTGCGCTCCAGCGTCCGGACGACGATGCGCGCGGCGTCGAGCTGGGCCTTGACCCGTTGCACGCGCACGGCGGTGTGCTGCGGCGTCAGTTCCAGCGCGGTGGCGACCTCCGCGCGGGTCAGCCGTCCGGCCGCCTCCAGCCACCACAGCGACAGCAGTTCGCGTTCGTCCTCGCTGAGCCACCGGGTGGCCGTGACGACCTCGCGGCGCTGTCCGGAGAGCTGCAGCCGCATGATCGTGAGGTCGACGAAGTCCGCGCCGGGGTCGGCCACGTCCTCCGGCACCGGGCCGGTGATCGGCAGGCGCTGGTGATCGCGGTGGCGCAGCCGGATCTGGTTCATCGCGATCACGACGAGCCACGACCGGAACCCGGCGGGATCGCGCAGCCCCGGCAGGCCGTGCACCGCGCGCAACATGGTCTCCTGGACCACGTCGTCGGTGTCCGGGTGACCGCCGAGCGCGTGCCCGACGATGTTGTAGACGAGGGGCAGGTACCCGCTCACCAGGTCGTCGAGCGCACGCTGGTCGCCGTCCCGCGCGGCCGTCACCGTCGCGACGCCGGGTTCCTCGGTCATCGCCATGCCCACCTCACTTGCCAGTCCGGGGTCGTCTGACCAGGAGATGTCCCAGGCGGCCGGCGATAACGGAAAATTTCTGCCGACGTGCACCCTACGACGGGTGGCGCTGTGTGCAGATGCGATCACAGCGAGGCGTTCTGTGAAGGATCACATAGAAAGCCGATTGAACCTTTTCCGTCCTTGACGGCCGTGCTACCTGCGACAACACTGCCCCGGACAACGACGAACCAGCCAGGAGCGCCCTTGCGCAACGCCTCCGAGCCCCCGACGTACACGACGAGTCCGGGGATCGTTCGCCGCTTCTGGTGGCGCAGCGGTCAACGGACGAGACTCGCGATCGCCTGTGCCGGTGTCCTCGGGGCGCTCGCCGTCACCGGCGCGGCCGGCTTCAGCGGCGACGCGCGTCCGGCGGAACGCGGCGGGCCCGGAGTGGCCGTGCACCGGGGCGACTCCTTCGAGGTGACCGTCCGCGCGGTGTCCGGGGTGGACCTGTTCGAGGGCGTGGAGCCCGACACCGGACGGGTCTTCGGCGCCCGTGTCGCAGGGGTGAACGCGGCGCCGTGCTGGCTGTCGCAGTCGCTGGCGGCCGCGGAGAACCTGTTGCGCGGCAAGAAGGTGCGGCTCACCGCCAAGAGCGACGGCGACACCGGCACCGATCGGCTCCTGGTCGACGTGGAGCTGCCGGACGGATCGGACTACGCGCAGACGGTCGTCGGTGAGGGCACGGCGTCCGCGGACCTGGCGGCCCGCGGGGATCTCGCACCGGTCGAGTCGGCCGCGCGCCAGCAACGCCGCGGTCTGTGGGCGGGCGGGTGCACCGGCTACCGCGACGACGTGCTCGCGACGCCGTCCAGCACGCCGCAGACCTCGACCACCACCACACCGGTCCCGACGACAACGACGACGCCACCGCCGCCGGTGATCACCACGACGACCGACGAGCCTTCGCCGGAGCCTCCGCCCACGACCACCGAGGAGCCCGGCGACGAGGAGTGGCTCGGCAGGTTCGTGGGCAGGCGCTGTTTCCTCGAAGGGGCCACCAAGACGTCGCCCAAGGGGACCGAGATCGTCTGCACCCGCGGTCCCAAGGGACAGTTGAGGTGGCAGCGTGCGGACTGAGGACCACGTCGACCTGTTCGCCGAACAGGCCGCCGCCGACCCGGCGCCCACGAGGGTGGACGGCGGACGGCCGCGCGGGCTGACCGCCGAGGGCTGGGTGCGCACGACGGGCTGGCTGCAGGTCGGCGACCACCCCGTGAGCTCGGTGCTGCTGGCCGCTCTGGCGGGACTGCTGTGGGCGCTGGTCGGAGCGGCCGCGCTGGTGACCGAGTTCCCGGTCGCCGCCGGTGTCCTGACGTTGACGACCCCGGTGCTGTCCGGCACGGCGTGGTGGCTCTTCACGACGAGGCTGCGGCCTGCTTCGACGGCCCGCAACGTCGACACGTGTCGCGCGGACGAGCTGGAGCCGGGTGACGTCATCCGGTTGCACGGCTCGATAGGTCCGATCGGCCAGGTGGTCGAAGTGGCACTGGGCGACGACGACGCGCGGGTCGTCCTGCACGGCGGAGGGCAGCGGACGTGGGCTCGCGGCGACGTGGTCCACCTGGCGGAGCTGCTGCGCTGAGCAGCGGCGAACTGCCGGTTCCTTCCCACGATCAGCGCTGCCACCAGCACGTTGCGGGCAACTAACGTAACGCGATGTGCTGGGAACAGGTGGCGAGGTGAGGATTCTCGGGCCCGTCGAGGTGTGCGGCCCGCACGGCCTCGCGGTGCTGACCGGAGCCCGGCAGCGCAGCATCGTCGCGGTGCTGGCCCTGCGCGCGGGCACACCGGTTCCCGTCGACCGTCTCGTGGACGTGCTGTGGGGTGAGGACCCGCCGCGCACGGCCGTGCGGTCGTTGCACAGCCATGTCGCGCGGGTGCGGCAGGCGCTCGCCGACTGCGGCCTGCCGGGCGCGCTGATGACCAAGCCCGGTGGCTACCAGCTCGACGCGTCCGTCGACGCGGTGACGTTCGAACGGACCAGGGACCTGAGCCTGTGGCGGGGCGAGCCGCTGGCGGGCACGGAGCTGTTCGGCTGGGGCCGGGCGGAGATCGACCGGTTGCGGGACCAGCGGATCGCCGCGCTGGAGACGTACTGGGGTGAGCGGCTCGACCGGCAGAACGCGGTCGAGGAGCTGGAACGGCTGGTGGTCGGCCATCCGACGCGGGAGCGGCTCGTCGGGCTGCTGATGCGGGCGTTGCACCTCGGCGGGCGGCACACCGACGCACTGGAGGTGTTCCGAAGACTCAGACATCGGCTCGCCGACGAGCTCGGCGCCGACCCCGGCCCGGACATCACCGCCCTGCACACCGCCATCCTCCGCCGCGATCCGTCGCTGCACAGCGCGAGACCCGCCCAGCTGCCGGCCAGGGCGGGCCACTTCACCGGTCGCGCCGCCGAGTTCGCCTCTCTCGCAAGTCTTCCGCCGATCGTCGTCGTCTCCGGTGTCGCCGGGGTCGGCAAGACCACGTTCGCCGTCGAGTGGGCGCGCCGGGTCGCCGACCGCTTCCCGGACGGGCAGGTGTTCCTCGACCTGCAACGGCTCACGCCGACCCAGGCGCTGACCGAGATGCTGCACAGCCTCGGCGTTCCGGCGGACCGGGTGCCGGCCGACCCGTCCGCCACGTACCGGACGTTGTTGCACGGCAAGCGAGTGCTCATCCTGCTCGACGACGTCCGCCACGCGCGGGACGTGCTGCCCCTCGTTCCCGGCGACCAGGGGAACCTGTTGCTGATCACGAGCCGCGACACGCTCTCGGCCCTCGGCACGCGCCACGCCGTGCACACCATCAGCCTCGGCCTGCTGAGCGAACCCGAGGCGCACGACCTGTTCGCCGACATCCTCGGCGCGTCCAGGGTGCAGGCCGAGCCCGGCGCGACCGCGGAACTGGTGGTCCACTGTGGACGGCTGCCGCTCGCGCTGCGCATCGCGGCCGCGCGGCTCGCGATCCGGCCGGGCAGGCGGATCGCCGACCTCGTGCGCGAGCTGACCCGCAACGACCCGCTGGACGTGCTGTCGGTCGACGGCGACGACCGCACGGTCCGCACCGTGTTCGCCAGCGCGCACCGCACCCTGAGCCCGCAGGCCGCGCGGTTGTTCCGGGTGCTGGGCGAACATCCCGGCGCGAGCTTCCCCGCCGACCTCGCCGACGCGATGGGCCCCGGCCTCGACGAACTCGTCGCCTCGCACCTCGTCAGCGAGGTGGGCAACGGCCGGTACGCGCTGCACGACCTGATCCGGCTGTTCGCCCGCCAGAGCGGCGACCTCGGCGACGGGGTGGAGCGCCTGCTCGACCGGTACCTCACGATCGCCCACGCGGCGGGGGAGGTCCTCAACCCGCGCCACGACCTGGTGACGCGGCCGCGCTGCGACGACCTGCCGTTCCCCGCGGACCGCGTCGAGGTGCTCGCCTGCCTCGACGCCGAACGCGACAACATGTCGCACATGATCCGGCTGGCCGCGCGGTCGGGACTGCACCGCGAGACGTGGCAGCTGGCGTACCTGCTGACGGGCTACTTCGAGGCGCGCGGCAACTGGGCGGCGCGGGTCGAGCAGTGCGAGCACGCCGTGGCGGCCGCCCGCGCACTCGGCGACCAGCGGGCCGAGGCGGAGATGTTGCGGGGGCAGGGCATCGCGTTGCAGATGACCTCCCGCATCGCCGAAGCCATGGTGGTGCAACGGCAGGCGCTCGCCCTGGTGCGCGAGGCGGGTGATCTGCGCGGAGAAGCACGGCTGCACAACAACATCGCCAACGCGCACTCCGAACTGCGCGAGTTCGACCTCGCACTGGACTCCTACCGCGCGGCGATGGACGTGCACGGGGCCGCGGGCGACGAGGTGGGTGTGGCGCTGGCCCGGCGCAACCTCGGCTACACCTACGTCCGGATGGGCCGGCCGGAACTGGCCGTCGAGCCGTTGTTCGCGGCACTGGAGACGTTCCGCGCCAAGGAGAACCTCCGGCTGGAGGCGGCGACGCTGATGTCGCTCGGCAACGCCTTCCACCGGCTCGCCGATCTGGCACCGGCGCTGCGCTACTTCGGCGACGCGCTGCGGATCAGCCGCGAGATCACCGACGACCGCTTCGAGGCGGACGCGCTGACCGGCCTCGGCGTCACCCGGCTCGCGCTCGGAGATCCCGTGGGGGCAAGGGAATGCCTGACCGCCGCGCTCGTGGTGTGCCGGGCGCTGGGGGACGGGCACCGCGAGGCGTCGACCCTGCGCGACCTGGCCGACGCCGAACTCGCGCTCGGTGACCTCGCCGCCGCCCGTGACCACCTCACCGCCGCCCTGGAGGCCAGGACTCAGGCACCGGACGGGTTCGAGCAGGCCCGGGCCCACCACACGTTCGCCGACCTGGAGGGCCGGAGCGGGCGGTGGACCGAGGCTGCCCGGCACCTGGCTCAGGCCGTCACGCTGTTCACCTCTTGCCGCCGATCGTGAACACGGCGACGCGCTTGCCGATCTGGCCCGGCTTCACCGAGGTGATCTCCAGGGTGAACGTCTTCTGCTCGCCCGTCACGCGCAACACCTTGTAAGGCACACCGGCCTGGCCTTCGCCCGCCTTGACGGTGACCGTTCCGCGTGGCACGGCCTGGTAGTCCTCACCCTGCTTCGCGGTGCCGTCGACGAACCTGTAGGCCACCTCGACGTTCTGCTGTGCCGGGCCGTTGCGCAGTTTCAGCGCCGCCGTGTACGAGTCCGCCGACTCGTGCACGGGCCCGTCGATCGCGTCCACGACGACCGGGCAGTCCGGCGGTTCGCAGTCCGCTGCTCCGTGCGCGGGCACGATCCCGAGCAGAAGCAGCAACAACACCATGATGGTTCTCATTGACAACCCTTTCGGTGGGTCCGTCTCCGAGTAACGGAGACAGACCCACCGGGGTTGATACTCAGTCCTTTTCGTTGATGAGGTATTGCGCCCCACCGAGATCCGTGCCCTGCGCGTCGGTCTGGCGCACGTGCAGCTCGGCCGGTCCCGTCTCCTCGGCGGTCTCGAACGTCAGGGCGGTCTGCACGCGTTCGTCGGCCTTGAGTGTCAGGTTGTCGAAGCGGGCCTTGGGGTCGACGACCTGGAACTGCGTCTCGCCCACCTGCTTCACGCCGGTCGCCCTGCCGCCGGCGGCCTTCCACCGCGCCGTGAGCTCCTGGCCGAGGTCGAACGTGATCGTGCCGGCGAACGGCCGGGGCTGCTCGAGAACCAGGTTCTGCCGGGCGTCGGTCCGTTCGGGGTTGCCGATCGTGTACGGCACGCGCACGGGCTCGAACGGGCGTACCCGCACGGAGTCGACGTTGCGCCACGCGATGTTGTTGTTCCGCTGCGCGTTCTGCTGGGTGTTGGCGCCCTCGGCGAACGTCATCGGGTCGGCGTTCGACACCCACCGGGCGAGCAGGCAGAAGTGGGCGGGGCCGGGCACGTTCCAGCCCGGCCAGGTGATCATGACCGTGGTTCCGCTGACCGGCACGGTGGAGCCCGCGGTGCCGATGTAGGTCCAGCCGCCCGGCCAGGCCGTGCCGCCGCCGAGGTTGCTGCGGTACAGGTGCAGGCTGCCGTCCACGGTGCCGATGCCGCCCGGCTTGCGTCTCAACGTGACGAAGACGTAGTTGTTCACGCCCACGACGGGGTTCTGGGACACCGCGCACGGTACCGGCGTCGAGCACACCTTGATGTCCGGGCTGTAGTAGATGCTGCCGGTGCTGGGCTCGTTGCCGACGTCGCTCACGTTGTCCCGGACGAAGACGTCGCGTTGGAACGGAGTCGCGCTCACGGCCGGCGCGATGAGCGTCGCGGCCGCCAGCAAGCCTGCCAGCGCCGTTGCCAGTGTGGCTTTCACCATGTCCTCCATCGGTTGTGGACTGCCGAGGGAAGAAGTACCGGCGCGCTGTTGTGGCGACGTTGTCGTGCTGTTGTCGCCGCCTGGGATCAGACTCGGCGCAGGCTGAGCACGTTGCCAGAGGACCCGTTCGTTCCTCACCAACCGGGCCGTCACCTGGCTTTGATGGCGTCTGCAAGTACCACCAACCCAACATCAACAGGCACTTTCCTGCCGCCAACAGCGTCGACCCGGCTTACCGGAACGGAATCGAGTTCGGCGGACAGCGAACAGGTTGGATGTGGTTGACGGCGATTCGATCAAGAGTTGGTGGTACTTGCAGACGCCCATAGCCACCAACGAGAGGCCCTGAGGTTTCGGACAGACTTCAGGCCAGACTTAGTAGGGGCCGATCAGCCGGTAGCCGGGCCACAGCTCGGCCCACGGCGCCCGCGGCTCGCGGCACACCGAGATGGCCCGGCCCTGTTCCATGGTCGCGAGCCAGTGCCCGTTGTCGATGCGCGCCGCCACGGAGCACTCGCGGAAGTCCCGCGCCAGCAGGTCCTCGCCCACCCCCACCGCGATCACGACGTCCGCGCTCTCGGGCGGCGATCCGCGGAAGTAGAGTTCGTTGTGCCCGCTGTAGATCCGGGGGAGCGGATAGTCGTCGCGCATCCAGTGCAGCGCGCCCGCCTCGCCGAAGTTCTTCGTCAGCACCACGGCGCGCGACCGTTCACCTTCGGGCAGTGCGGCGTAGGCGTCGGCGGTCTGCCGGGCTATCCGATCCCAGCCGATGGTCTCGGTCGTCAGACTCGTCGCCGGGAACCGGGCGAACATCCGCTCCGGCAGCACCGGCACGATCACGGCCACCTGTACCACGGCGAAGACCGACAGCACCGAGACAGCCACTGGCAACCGCGACCGTCCGCGGGTCAGCCACTCGTCCGCGATCACCCAGCCCGCGGCGACCAGCGGCACCAGGTAGCCCTCGGTGTAGTCGATGCCGCTGGGCGAGACGGCGAGCACCAGCGCCGTGCCGATGAGGTAGGCCGCCCCCAGCGCCCGCGCCGGTCGCCATTGCGGCCGCCGCAGCAGGCCTGCCACGCCCGTGACCAGAACGAGGGCCACTGCCGGCCCCGTGAGGAACGCGACGTAGAGGGGGAACATCAGCCCGTCAGTCCAGTTGCCGTCGGACAGCGTCCGCGCCATGACGAGTTGCGGCCAGCCGTTGACCGCCTGGTAGATGACGTTCGGCGCGCCGATCAGCAGGGTCAGCCCGGCGCCTGCCCACAGCCACCGGCTGCGCAACTCCTGGCGCGGCCCCACCACGAGCAGCGCCAGCACCAGCGTCACCGGCAGCAGAAGTACGACGTACTTGGCGTAGGTCGCCACTCCGCACGTGGCACCGGCGGCCAGCCACCACCGGCCGTCCCCGCGCAGTAGCGCCCGCAACGCGAACAGCGCCACCGCGCTCCAGGCGACGAGGTCCGGGCTGTTGGTCAGCAGGAAGTGGGCCACGACGAGCACGGTCACCGACGTGCCGGAGGTGGCCGCCGCGAGCACCTGTGCGCGTGGCCCGCCGCCCAGTTCCGCGGTGATCAGCGCGGCGAGCACGACGACGGCCAGGCCGCACAGCAGGGCCGGCGTCCGGACACCCCATGCCGTGTCGCCGAACAGCACCGCGCCCGCCTTCGCCAGCAGCGGCGCGAGCGGTGGCTGGTCGAAGTATCCCCAGCGCGGATCGTCGCCCAGCATCCGGAAGTAGAGCTCGTCCGCCGAGAGTCCGTAGTTCCCGGCGAACGGGAACACCAGGGCCGCGTACAGCACCGCGACCACCGCCACCGGGCGTCGCGCCAGCGGCACGGCCAAGCCGGTCCGCGCTGCCACGCCCTCGATCGTGAACACCGAATCGCTCCCCTCGTGGTGACCACGGGGCCACCGCGACGGCGATGCTATCGACATGATCGCCTATGCCTATTGCTCCAATTGGCAGCAATCATGTGGGCGTCCGATGAAACGTGTAGACGATTGATTTAGCCGGAAGTGTCACACGTCCGCGCCCATACCAGGTCGCCTGACGCGGCGCTGCGGAATGGCTCCGAATCCGGATAATTGGCGGATATCCGCCACCACCTCGTCTTCGGCCGTCTCAATTGGCGGACGTGAATCCGTGGTAATTACCAAATCTTGATGTAACGCGCGGCGCTTCAGGGCACGTGTGACGCGTCGCACAGAATTCGGTCACGGCACGTGTCCGAGTGATCGCGGCTCGTGACAACGTGCTGGGAGCTCGGCGTTCGGGTATAAGCGAATTGATGAAGGTTTCAATTTTTCGAGTTGGGCTGTTCGGCGGATTCATGCAGGTCGTGGGCCTGGCTAATCTTCGGATGTCGCTTCGGCGGCTCTGGGGGCTTCTTTGGGGTGGGTGCTTTCGTCGACCCGCTGTTTCGCGTGCGCTTCTCGCGTTCAGCAGTGTGGGCGGATGACGCAAGGGGGTTTTCATGGCTGTTGTCCGAGAATTGACGTACGAGTCGCGAGCGAGCGCGTTGCCCGCACGGGTGTTGCGCTGATGAACCGCATATCGCGGTGCGCACCCAAGAACGCGACCTGATCCGCCGGCATCGTCATGCCCGGTGACAGTCCAGGAGCCCGGACTTCAAAAGTGGCCCCTTCACCCGCTGTATCTGTGACTTCAGCGGTCTCTCTGTCCTGTTGTGTCGGGGCAATCAGCAAAGAGGAGCAGTTCAGTGGTTGAGCGGCGCGCGCCCGGCGTTCGGTACTCGCTGACGGCGGCGCAGGTGGACATGTGGCTGTCCGCGGAGTTGCTCGGGGACACCCCGGAGTTCAACCCCGCGCAGTACGTGGTGCTCCGCGGGCCTGTCGACGAGGAGCTGCTGCGGGCAGGCGCTCGTGTCGCGGCCCAGGAGACCGACGCGTACCGCCTGTACTTCGGTGAGCACGCGGACGGCGCGCCTTGGCAGGCGCTCGCCGACGACCTTCCCGGCGATGTCATGCCGGTGGTGGACCTTCGTGGTGCGGCCGATCCGGCGGACGCGGCGCGGGCGTGGATGCACGCCGACAGCGCCCGGCCGATCGACCACCGTGCGGCGCCGCTCTGGCGCTGGGCGCTGCTGCGCGTCGCCGAGGCCGAGTACTGGTGGTACCACCGGGCGCACCACCTCATCACGGACATCTTCTCGTTCAACCTGCTCACGCAACGCGTCGCGGAGATCTGCTCCGGGGAGCACCGGCCGCGCTACTTCGGTTCCTGGGCCGATGTCGTGGCCGAGGACGAGGCCTACCGGCGGTCCGCCGACCGGGCGGTCGACGAGCGGTACTGGCTCGACTCGGTCGCGGACGCGGTGCAGGGCAGGCAGGACGAGCGGCGTGCTGACCGGCAGCGGCCGTCCCGGCGGCGCACGATCGCCGTCGACCCAGCATTGCGCGGCGCGGTCCTCGATCGCTGTGCCGAGCTGGGTGTGCGCGTCCCGCACTTCCTCGTCTCGGCGTTCGCCGCCTACCAGCGGCAGCTGACCGATCGCGACGACGTGGTGTTCAGCCTCCCCACGGCCTCCCGGCGCAGTCCGCTGACTCGCGCGACTCCCGGTCTACTGGCAGGCGTCGCACCGCTGGTCCTGCACGTGCCGGACGCGACGACGGTTCGGCAGCTGACCGGCGCCACCACCGCGCGGCTGGCCGAGATCAGCACCAGGTCGCGGTACCGGGGTGAGGACCTGGCCCGGCTGCTCGGCGTCACCGGCAACGGCGCCTGGTTCGGTCCCACGCTCAACGTGGTCGACTTCAACCGGCCGAGGGACTTCGGTCCCGAGGTGCACGCGGATGTGCCCCGCAACCTGGCGGTCGGTCCCGTCCGCGACCTCACCGTCACCACCTACGGCTGGTCTCGCGGTGATCAGGCGTGGCTCGACGTCGACGTCGAGGACGGAGTGGCCGCTGACGCCGAACTGGCGCTGCACGAGCAGCGGTTCCTGGAGGTGCTCGACCGGCTTGCACGCGGGCCGGTGGACGGCGGGGTCCCTTCGTCCACTGTGGATCCGAGTCTCACGCGGCGATGGGGATCCGGAGTCACGCCAGGCATTGCCGCGAGCGTCCCCGACCTCATCGCGGGGTACGCCGGGACCCGGCCCGACCAGCCCGCTGTCGTCTGCGGTCAGGACCGGCTCACCTTCCGCGAGCTGGGGGAGCGGGCCGACGCGCTCGCCGCCCGGCTCCAGCGGGCCGGGGTGACCGCGGAGTCGCCGGTCGCGGTGCTGGTGCCGCGCGGGCTCGACCTGGCGGTCGCCTTCCAGGGCGTGCTGCGCAGCGGTGGCGTCTACGTGCCGATCAACCCCGGGCTTCCCGCGGAACGGCTGGCGTTCCTGCTGGCCGACGTCGGCGCGGTCGCCGCGGTGACCACGCCGGAGCTTGCCGGTGAGCTGAGCGGCTTCGCCACCGTGCTGGTGTTCGGCGAGGAGTCCCCGGCCGCCGAGGAGGCGCCGGTGCGCGTCGAGCCCGGCGCGATGGCGTACGTGGCCTACACGTCCGGCTCGACCGGGCGGCCCAAGGGCGTGGCGGTGACGCATGCCGCGTTGTCGTCGTACGTGGCCGGCTGGCGCGAGGCACTCACGCCGCTGGGCGGGGCCGGCACCGTGCTGTCGATGTCGGGCCCCGGGTTCGACGTGTCCATCGGTGACATGACGCGGGCGCTGGCGTTCGGGCAGACCGTGGTGTTCCTGCCGCACGACGAGGTCGTGTCGGTCGACTCCCTGCACCGGACGCTGGCCGGCCACGAGGTCGAGGTCGCCGAGATCGTGCCCGGCATGCTCCTGCGCGATCTCGCCGCCCACTGCCGGGAGGCGGGTCCGGTCGAGTCGTTGCGCCTGGTCATCTCCGGTACGGACATGTGGACGTACGACGCACTCGTGTCGGCCGTCGCGGCCGTGGCGCCCAATGCCGTGCCGGGCAACGTCTTCGGCGTGACCGAGGCGGCGATCGACTCGATCTTCCACCCGGTCCTGGAACGGCCGGAGCACGAGGGCGAGGTGGTCCCCGTCGGCGTACCGCTGGCCGGCGTCGGTGTCTTCGTCGTGGACGGGTCGTTGCGGCCGGTGCCGGTGGGCGTCGAAGGTGAGCTGCTGGTCGGCGGCGCCGGTCTGGCCCGCGGTTACGTGGGTCGTCCGGACCTGACCGCGGAACGGTTCCTGCCCGACGTGTTCGGTGGGTCCGGCGGTCGGTTGTACCGCACCGGTGACCGGGCGCGGTGGCGGGCGGACGGTGTGCTCGAGTTCCTCGGCCGGGTGGACGAGCAGGTGAAGATCCGCGGCTACCGGGTCGAGCCGGGCGAGGTCGAGGTCGTCCTCGGTGACCACCCGGACGTGCGTGATGTCGTTGTGGTGGCTCGCGATGGCGGTCCGCACGGCGGCAAGCGGCTCGTGGCGTACGTCGTCGCGGAAGGCGAGTTCAGCGGTTCGGCGTTGCGGTCTTGGCTGCGGGAGCGGGTGCCGGACTACCTCGTGCCGTCGGTGTTCGTGGCGCTGGACCGGTTGCCGCTGACGCCGAACGGCAAGGTCGACCGCCGAGGTCTGCCCGAGCCCGAGCCGGAGACGGGCGAGGTGTACGAGGCACCCCGTACGTCCACAGAGGACGCCCTGGCGGCGGTGTGGTCGCAGGTCCTGTGCGTCGAACGCGTTGGTGTGCACGACAACTTCTTCGAGCTGGGCGGCGACTCGATCCTGGGTCTGCAGATCGTGGCGCGTGCCCGTGCCGCCGGTCTGGGCCTCGGCGTGGCCGACGTGCTGTCCCGCCAGACCGTCGCCGAGCTGGCTGTCGCGGTGCGCGACAGCCCCGTGGTGACGCTGGCGGAGCAGGGCGTGGTCACCGGTCCGGTGCCGTTGACGCCGATCCAGCACTGGTTCCTGGCGCAGGACGTCGAGAACCGGGACCACTGGAACTGGTCGGGCGTGTTCGAGCTCGCACCGGGCACCGACGCCGGCCGGCTCGCCGAAGCACTCGACGTCCTGGTCGCCCACCACGACGCGCTGCGCCTCCGGTTCTCGCCCGACGGCCAGCACAACGCCGGCGTCGAGGCCGCCGACCTGCTCCGGGTGGTCGGAGGCGACACGGACGTGGTCGCGGAGATGACGGCGGCGCAGAAGTCGTTGCGGCTGGCCGATGGCCCGCTGGTGGCGGCCGTCTTCTTCGACCGCGGCGATCTGTCCCCGTTGCTGGGACTGGCCGTCCACCACCTGGTGATGGACGGCGTCTCGTGGAACGTCCTGCTGGAGGACCTCGGCACCGCGTACCGGTCGGAGCCGTTGGCACCCAAGACGACCTCGTTCCAGCAGTGGGCCGAGCAGCTCCAGTCGTTCGATCCCAGCGATGAACGGGGCCACTGGGCCGCGGCGACGTCCGGCGTGGTCGCGCTGCCGGTCGACCGCGACGGGCTCAACGACGAACGTTCCGCGCGGGTTCACACGACGTGGCTGGACGCCGGGACGACCACCGCGTTGCTGGGCGACGCGCACAAGGCCTATCGCACGCAGGGCAACGACCTGCTGCTGGCGGCGCTGGTGCGCACGCTCGGTCCGTGGGCGGGCACCGACGAGCTGACCATCGACTTGGAGAGCCACGGTCGTGAGGCGATCGCCGACGGCATCGACCTGTCGCGCACGGTCGGGTGGTTCACGTCGATCTTCCCTGTTCAACTGTGCCGGCACGAGGATCTCAGCACGACCGTGAAAGCCGTGAAGGAGCAGCTCAGGGCGGTGCCGCGCCGAGGTGTCGGCTACGGCGCACTGCGGTGGTTGCACGGAGAACTCGCCGATGCGCCGGATCGCCCCGTGCTGTTCAACTACCTCGGAGCCGCCGCGGCCACCGGTGATCTGCTGCGCCGCGAACTGCCCGCGGCATCGAGGGGCGCGGCGACGTCCGGCGAGGGCACGCGGTCCCACGTGCTGAACCTCGAGGTGACCCGCACCGCCGACGGGAGGCTGCAGGTCGAGTGGCACTACAGCGCCGGCCTGCACGAGGCCGCGACCGTCGAACGGCTCGCCGGGGCTTATCAGTGCGAGCTGGAGGCGGTGGTCGAGCACTGCCGGTCCGGCGTCTCGGGTCTCACGCCGTCGGACTTCCCGCTGGCATCCCTGACGCAGCACGAGGTCGACCGGCTGGCGGCGCGGTTCCCCGGCCTGGCGGACGTGTACCGGTTGGCGCCCGTGCAGTCGGGCATGTTGTTCGGCGTCGTGGGCGCCCCGGCGGAGGACGGGCTCTACTGGGGTCAGGGGATCTACGAGCTCACCGGCACCGTCGACGCGGACCGGCTCGCCGGCGCCTGGCGATCGGTGATCGCGCGCCAGGCGGCGTTGCGCAGCGGGTTCGTGTGGGAGGGCGTCAGCGAACCGGTGCAGGTCGTGCTGTCCGATGTGGACGTCCCGCTCCGGGTGCGTGACTGGTCGGGTCTCGACGGGGACGCCCAGCAGGCCCGGTTGCGGGAACTGCTGGAGGAGGACCGCGCGCTCGGGTTCGACCTCGCCGCGCCGCCGCTGACGCGTCTGTACCTCGTCGACCGGGGTCTCGGGCAGCACTGGCTCGTCTGGGGGCTGTACCAGGGTCTGTGCGACGGGTGGAGCCTGCCCGTCGTCATGGACGAGGTGCTGGCCGCCTACGAGGGCTCGCCGCTGGCTCCGGTGCGGTCGTACCGCGAGTTCATCTCGTGGCTGGACGGGCGCGACCCCGGCGAGGCCGAGGGCTTCTGGCGGTCCTGTTTGGACGGCTTCGAGGCACCGACGCCGTTGCCGGTGGACCGCTTGGCCACCAGCCACTACGCGCAGGACCGGCGGCGCACGCACCTCGACGCGAGCGTGACCGCCGCCCTGGTCGGCCTGGCCCGCCGGGAACGCGTGACGTTGTCCGCGCTGGTGCAGGCCGCGTGGGCCAAGGTGCTGTCGGCCAGCTCGGGTGAGGACGAGGTGGTGTTCGGCCTGACCGTGTCGGGCCGCCCCGCCGAACTGGCCGGGGTGGAGTCGACCGTGGGCCTGTTCATCAACACGCTGCCGGTCCGGACGGTCGTGCCCGCGGACGTGCCGTTCACGTCGTGGCTGCGCGAGCTGCGGGACAACCAGGTCGCGGTGCAGCGGTTCGAGTACACGCCGCTGGTCGACGCGCAGCGCTGGTCGTCCGTGCCCGGTGGCCGTGCGTTGTTCGACAGCATCGTGGTGCTGCGCAACTACCCCGGCGGCCGGAGCCGCGTCGCCGACTTCGAGCTGTCGCCGTTGCTCGACTCGGTGGAGCAGGGCAACTACCCGCTCACCTTCGCGGTCGACGTGGAGGCCGAGCTCAGGATCGAGGCCGAGTTCTCCACCGCCGCGTTCGACGCGTCGACGGTCGAACGGATCCTCGACCAGCTGGTGGTCGTGCTGACGGCGGTGACCGAGCGGCCGGACCTGGCCGTGCAGGACGTGCCCCTGCAGCGCCCGGAGCAGGCGGCGGCGCTGGTGGCGTGGGGCGAGACCCCCGAGCCCGCCACCGAGCGGCCGGTGCCGGACCTGATCGACGACTGGGCGCGGATCTCTCCCGAGGTCGCGGTGGTCTGCGGTGCGGAGAGCCTGACGTTCGCGGAGCTGGGTTTCCGGGCCGACGCACTGGCCGGCCGGCTTCAGAACGCCGGAGTGGGAGTGGGCTCGCGGGTCGCGGTGCTGGTGCCGCGCGGGATCGACCTCGCCGTCGCCTTCCAGGGCGTGCTCCGCTCCGGTGGCGTCTACGTGCCGGTCAACCCCGGGCTTCCCGCGGAACGGCTGGCGTTCCTGCTGGCCGACGCCGGCGCGACGGTCGCGGTCACGACTCCGGCGCTGGCCGGTGAGGTGGCCGGGCTCGCCGAAGTGCTGGTGCTGGACGAGGACTCTCCGGGATTCGGCGCCCTGCCGGTGCGCATCGATCCCGACGCGTTGGCGTACATCGCTTACACGTCAGGGTCGACCGGACGGCCCAAGGGCGTGGCGGTGTCCCACGGCGCGTTGTCGTCCTACGTGGCTGGATGGCGGGAAGGGCTCGCTGATCTGGGCGGCCCTGGCACGGTGCTGTCCATGTCGGGCCCTGGGTTCGACGTGTCGATCGGTGACATGACGCGGGCGCTGGCGTTTGGGCAGACGGTGGTGTTCCTGCCGCACGACGAGCACGTGACGGTGGAGTCGCTGCGCGAGACCTTGGTGGACCACGAGGTCGAGGTCGCGGAGATCGTGCCGGGCATGCTGTTGCGCGACCTGGCCGCTCACTGCCGGGAGGCCGGGCCGGTCAAGTCGCTGCGACTGGTGATCTCCGGCACCGACATGTGGACGCATGACGCGTTGACTTCGGCGGTGGCGGAGGTGGCGCCGAACGCGGTGCCGGGCAACGTGTTCGGTGTGACCGAGGCGGCCATCGACTCGATCTTCCACCCGGTCGGCGAGGACCATCCCGCCGCGGTCGTGCCGATCGGCACGCCGCTGGCCGGTGCCCGTGCCGTCGTCGTGGACAGCAGGATGCGGCCGGCGCCGGTGGGTGTTCCGGGTGAGTTGCTGGTCGGTGGTTCCGGTGTGGCCCAGGGCTATGTGGGACGGCCTGACCTGACCTCGGAGCGGTTCGTTCCCGACGTGTTCGGTGGTTCCGGCGGGCGGTTGTACCGCACTGGTGACCGGGCTCGGTGGCGTGCGGACGGGACGATCGAGTTCCTGGGTCGTGTCGACGAGCAGGTCAAGATCCGCGGCTACCGGGTCGAGCCCGGTGAGGTCGAGGTGGTCCTCGGTGATCACCCAGGCGTGCGTGATGTCGTCGTGGTGGCCAGGGATGGCGGCCCGCACGGCGGCAAGCGGCTCGTTGCGTACGTCGTGGCGGAGGGTGAGTTCAGCGGTTCGGTGCTGCGGTCGTGGTTGCGCGAGCGGGTGCCGGACTACCTGGTGCCGTCGGTGTTCGTGGCGTGGGATCGCCTTCCACTGACGCCGAACGGGAAGGTGGACCGGCGTGGTCTGCCCGAGCCGGAGCTGGAGGCGGTCGCCGAGACCTATGTCGCGCCCCGGACCGCCGTCGAGGAGACCCTCTCCGCGGTGTGGAGTGGCGTGCTCGGTGTCGAACGCCTTGGCGTGCACGACAACTTCTTCGAGTTGGGCGGAGACTCGATCCTGAGTCTGCAGATCGTGGCGCGTACCCGTGCCGCTGGTCTGGGTGTGGACGTGGCGGACGTGTTCGCCCACCAGACCATCGCCGAACTCGCGCTCGTGGTGCGGGAGACGCCCGCGGTCTCGCTGGCGGAGCAGGGAGTCGTCACCGGGCCTGTGCCGTTGACGCCGATCCAGCGGTGGTTCCTGGTGCAGGACATCCCTGATCGTGACCACTGGAACTGGTCGGGTGTCTTCGAACTGGCGCCCGGCACCGATCCGGTCCGGCTGGGTCAGGCGCTCGACGTCCTCGTCGCGCACCACGACGCGCTGCGGATCCGGTTCGGTCAGGACGGCCAGCACAACGCGCCGGTCGAGATCGGTGGGTTCCTGCGCGTCGTCGAGGGCGACGAGACCGTGGTCGCGGAGATGACCGCGGCGCAGAAGTCGTTGCGCCTGGCGGACGGCCCGCTCGTGGCCGCCGTCTACTTCGATCGCGGTGATCAACCCGCGTGGCTCGGCCTGACCGTGCACCACCTGGTGATGGACGGCGTCTCGTGGAACGTCCTGCTGGAGGACCTCGGCACCGCGTACCGCTCGGAGGCGTTGGGGCCCAAGACGACCTCGTTCCAGCAGTGGGCCGAGCACCTGCTGGAGCTGGAGGCCGGCGGCGAGCGGGAGCACTGGGCGGCGGCGACGTCGGACGTGGTCGCGCTCCCCGCCGACGGCGACGGCCCGAACACCGAGGCGTCCGGCGCCGTGGTGCGCACCTGGCTGGACGCGGACACGACCGCCGCGCTGTTCGGCGAGGCGCACAAGGCTTATCGGACGCAGGCCAACGACCTGCTGCTCGCAGCACTGGCGAACGTCCTGGGGGAGTGGGCGGGCACCGACCACGTCACGGTCGACCTGGAGAGCCACGGCCGTGAGGGCCTGGACCTGTCGCGCACCGTCGGGTGGTTCACGTCGATCTTCCCCGTGCGGCTGAGCCGGTACGAGGGTGTCGGCGCCACGGTGAAGGCCGTCAAGGAACAGCTGCGGGCGGTACCGCGCCGCGGTGTCGGCTACGGCGTGCTGCGGTGGGCACAGGGCGAGCTGGCCGGTGCGCCGGAGCGTCCGGTGTTGTTCAACTACCTGGGCGCGTTCGACGCGGTGGACTCGGCCGGGCTGATCCGCCGCGAGCTTCCCGCCGAGCTGGCCGGCCCGATGCAGGGGCCTGGCGGGACGCGGTCCTACCCGTTGCAGCTCGAAGTGGTCCGCGCGGAGGACGGGCGGCTGCGGATCGACTGGCTGCACAGCACCGACCTGCACCTCTCCGAGACCGTGGAACGGGTCGCCGTCCACTACGTCGAGGCGTTGCGCGCACTGGTGGCGCATTGCAGGACAGGTGTCACGGGCTTCACCCCGTCGGACTTCCCGTTGGCGTCGTTGACGCAATACGAGGTCGACGGGCTTGCCGAGCGTTATCCGCTGGTGGACGTGTACCGGTTGGCGCCGGTGCAGTCGGGCATGTTGTTCGGTGTCGTGGGTTCGCCTGTCGACGGTCTCTACTGGGGGCAGAGCGTCTACGACCTGGCCGGTCCGATCGACGCCGAACGGCTGGCCGGTGCCTGGCATTCGGTGATCTCCCGGCATGCCGCGTTGCGCAGCGGGTTCGTCTGGGAGGGCGTCAGCGAGCCGGTGCAGGTCGTGCTGTCCGATGTGGACGTCCCGCTCCGGGTGCGTGACTGGTCGGGTCTCGACGGGGACGCCCAGCAGGCGCGGCTGCGGGAACTGCTGGAGGAGGACCGCGCGCTGGGCTTCGACCTGGCGGCGCCGCCGTTGATGCGGCTCTACCTGGTCGATCGCGGCGAGGGCCGGTTGTGGCTGGTGTGGGGGCTGTACCAGGGTCTGTGCGACGGGTGGAGCCTGCCCGTGGTCATGGACGAGGTGCTGGCCGCCTATGACGGCTCGCCGCTGGCTCCGGTGCGGTCGTACCGCGAGTTCATCTCGTGGCTGGACGGGCGTGATCCGGACGAGTCGGAGTCGTTCTGGCGCAGGGCGCTGGACGGGTTCGAGGCGCCCACGCCGTTGCCGGTGGACCGGCTGGCCACCAGCCACTACGCGCAGGACCGACGCAGGACGACGCTGGACGAGCGTGTCACCACGAAGCTGGTGGAGCTGGCGCGCAGGGAACGCGTGACGCTGTCGACGGTGGTGCAGGCGGCGTGGGCCAAGGTCCTGTCCGCGTCGTCCGGCGAGGACGACGTGCTGTTCGGGCTCACCGTGTCCGGCCGGCCGGCTGATCTGGCCGGCGTGGAGTCGATCGTCGGCCTGTTCATCAACACGCTGCCGGTGCGGGCCGTCGTGCCCGCGGACGTGCCGTTCACGTCGTGGCTGCGCGAGCTGCGGGACAACCAGGTCGCGGTGCAGCGGTTCGAGTACACGCCGCTGGTGGACGTGCAGCGCTGGTCGGCTGTTCCGGGTGGCCGCGCGTTGTTCGACTCCATCGTGGTGTTCGGCAACTACCCCCACCGGGAACTGCCGGACGACCCCGCCGAGATCCCGGACGGGTACGCCTCCGTCGACTCGGTCGAGCAGGGCAACTACCCGCTGACCTTCGCGGTCGACCTGGAGCGCACGCTGCGCATCGAGGCCGAGTTCTCCACGGCCGCCTTCGACGCCGTGACGGTCGAACGCGTCCTCGACCAGCTGGTGGTCGTGCTCACCGCCATCGCGGAACGGCCTTCGCTGGCCGTCGCGGACGTGCCGTTGCAGCGGCCGGAGCAGGCCGCGGAACTGGTGGCGTGGGGCGAGACCCCCGTCCCGGCCACCGAGCCGTCCGTGCCCGAGCTGATCCACAGCTGGACGGACACCGACGCCGTTGCCGTGGTGTGCGGCGACGCACGGCTGACGTTCGCCGAGCTGGGTGCTCAGGCCGATGGTCTCGCCGTCCGGCTCCAGCGGGCCGGTGTGACGGTGGAGTCGCCGGTGGCCGTGCTGGTGCCGCGTGGTCTTGAGCTGGCCGTGGCGTTCCAGGGCGTGCTGCGCTCCGGTGGCGTGTACGTGCCGATCAACCCGGGGCTGCCCGCCGAGCGACTCGCGTTCCTGCTGGCCCATGCCGGTGCGGGCGTGGCGGTCACGACCGCGGCGCTGGCGGCTGAGCTGGCCGGGTTCGCCGGTGAAGTGCTGTTGGTGGACGACGAGTCCGCGGTCGTCGGCGAGCTCGCTCCGGTCGACCCGAACTCCTTGGCGTACATCGCTTACACGTCGGGCTCCACAGGACGGCCCAAGGGCGTTGCGGTCACGCACGCCGCGCTGTCGTCCTATGTGGCCGGGTGGCGTGGCGGGCTGGCCGCGTTGGGCGGACCTGGCGCGGTGTTGTCGATGTCCGGGCCCGGGTTCGACGTGTCGATCGGTGACATGACGCGGGCTTTGGCGTTCGGTCAGCGCGTGGTGTTCCTGCCGCACGACGAGCACGTGTCGGTGGAGTCGCTGCACGCGACGTTGGTGGAGCACCGGATCGAGGTCGCCGAGATCGTTCCCGGCATGCTCCTGCGGGATCTGGCGGCACAGTGCCGGGTCGCCGGGCCGGTCGAGTCGTTGCGACTGGTGATCTCGGGTACGGACATGTGGACGCATGACGCGTTGACTTCGGCGGTGGCAGAGGTGGCGCCGAACGCGGTGCCGGGCAACGTGTTCGGCGTGACCGAGGCGGCGATCGACTCGATCTTCCACGCCGTGACGGAGGACCACCCGGCAGCCGTGGTGCCCATCGGCACTCCGCTGGCCGGTGCCCGCGCGATCGTCGTCGACTCCGCGCTGCGGCCTGTTCCCGTCGGTGTTCCGGGTGAGTTGCTGGTCGGTGGCGCCGGTGTGGCGCGCGGCTACCTGGGACGTCCGGACCTGACCTCGGCGCGGTTCGTGCCGGACGTGTTCGGCGCGGCCGGTGGCCGGCTCTACCGCACTGGTGACCGGGCTCGGTGGCGTGCGGACGGGACGATCGAGTTCCTGGGTCGTGTCGACGAGCAGGTCAAGATCCGTGGTTATCGCGTCGAACCGGGTGAGGTCGAGGTCGTCATCGGCGACCACCCGGATGTGCGTGATGTCGTTGTGGTGGCGCGAGATGGTGGTCCGCACGGTGGCAAGCGGCTCGTCGCCTACGTCGTCGCAGAGGGCGCATTCAGTGGTTCGGCGTTGCGGTCGTGGTTGCGCGAGCGCGTGCCGGATTACCTGGTGCCGTCGGTGTTCGTGGCGTTGGATCGCCTTCCGCTGACGCCGAACGGGAAGGTGGACCGGCGCGGTCTGCCCGAGCCCGAGCCGGAGACGACGGGCGAGGCCTACGTCGCGCCCCGGACCGCTGCCGAGGAGACCCTCGCGGCGGTGTGGAGCGGTGTGCTCGGTGTCGACCGTGTCGGTGTGCACGACAACTTCTTCGAGCTGGGCGGCGACTCGATCCTGAGTCTGCAGATCGTGGCCCGTACCCGTGCTGCTGGTCTGGGTGTGGACGTGGCGGACGTGTTCGCCCACCAGACCGTCGCCGCACTGGCCGCCGTCGTGCGGGACACGCCGGCGGTGACGCTGGCCGAGCAGGGCGTCGTCACCGGACCTGTGCCGTTGACGCCGATCCAGCACTGGTTCCTGGCCCAGGACATCCCGGACCGGGACCACTGGAACTGGTCGGGCATGTTCGAGCTGGCGCCGGGCACCGACCCGGAAAGGCTGGGGCGGGCACTCGGCGTCCTGGTCGCTCATCACGACGCGCTGCGCATCCGTTTCACGCCGGAAAGCCAGTACCAGGCGCCGGTCGACGGCAGCGCGTTGTTGCGGGTGGTGGAGGGCGACGAGGCCGTGGTCGCGGAGATGACCGTCGCGCAGACGTCGTTGCGCCTGGCCGATGGCCCGCTGGTGGCCGCCGTGTTCTTCGACCGCGGTGATCAGCCCGCGTGGCTCGGCCTGACCGTGCACCACCTCGTGATGGACGGGGTGTCGTGGAACGTGGTGCTGGAAGACCTCGACGCGGTCTACGCGGGCCGGGAGCTCGGGCCGAAGACGACTTCGTTCCAGCAGTGGGCCGAGGTGTTGCAGGACTTGAACGCTCAGGGCGAGCGGGAGACCTGGCTGGCCCAGACCGCGGACGTCGTGGCGGTGCCGCAGGACCAGGACGGCCCCAACACCGAGACCTCGGCCGGTGTCGTCCGGTCGTGGCTGGACGCCGGCACCACCGCCGCGCTGCTGGGCGACGCCCACCGCGCCTACCGCACCCAGGCCAACGACCTGCTGCTGGCCGCTCTCGCCCAGGCACTGGGGGAGTGGACGGGTACCGGCCACGTCACGGTGGACCTGGAGAGCCACGGCCGCGAGGCGGTGGCGGACGGCGTGGACCTGTCGCGCACCGTCGGGTACTTCACCTCGATCTTCCCGGTGCGGCTCACGCACGAGAGCGATCCGGCGGCGGCGATCAAGGCCGTCAAGGAGGAGCTGCGGGCCGTGCCGCGCCGCGGTGTCGGCTACGGCGCGTTGCGCTGGCTGCACGGAGATCTGGCCGATGTGCCGGAGCGTCCGGTGCTGTTCAACTACCTGGGTGCGTTCGACGCCGTCGACTCGCTGGGGCTGATCCGCCGGGAACTGCCCGCCGAGCTGGCCGGTCCGAGCGAGGGACCGGGCGGGACGCGTTCGCACGTCCTGCAGATCGAGGCGGAACAGGACGCGGACGGACGCCTGCAGGTCGACTGGCACTTCAGCCACAACCTGCACGACATGGCCACCGTCGAACGTGTCGCCGCGCGCTACGTCGAGGCGTTGCGCGCACTGGTGGCGCACTGCCGATCCGGGGCATCGGGCTTCACGCCGTCGGACTTCCCGCTGGCGTCGCTGACCCAGCCGGAGGTCGACGGGCTTTCGGAGCGTTACCCGCTGGTGGACGTGCATCGGCTGGCGCCGGTGCAGTCGGGCATGTTGTTCGGTGTCGCGGGTTCTCCTGTCGACGGGCTCTACTGGGGCCAGGGGGTCTACGACCTGACGGGGCCGATCGACGCCGACCGATTGGCCGAGGCTTGGCGTTCGGTGATCTCCCGGCATGCCGCGTTGCGCAGCGGGTTCGTGTGGGAGGGCGTCAGCGAACCGGTGCAGGTCGTGCTGGCCGATGTGGACGTTCCGCTCGAGCGACGGGACTGGTCTCGGCTCGGCGACGCCGAGCAGCAGGAACGCCTGCGGGTGCTCCTGGACGAGGATCGCGCGCTGGGCTTCGACCTCGCCGCGCCGCCGCTGACCCGCCTGTACCTGGTGGACCGCGGCGAGAGCCGGTTGTGGCTGGTGTGGGGGCTGTACCAGGGTTTGTGCGACGGGTGGAGCCTGCCCGTCGTCATGGACGAGGTGTCCGCCCTCTACCAGGGCCGGACGCTGGAGCCGGTGCGGTCCTACCGGGACTTCATCGCGTGGCTGGGCCGGCGCGACCCGGCCGAGTCCGAAGGGTTCTGGCGCGAGTACCTGGGCGGTTTCGAGGCTCCCACGGCACTTCCGGCCGATCGGCCGGCCGCGAACCACTACGACCAGGACCGGCGTCGCCTGCGCCTGGACGAGACCGTCACGGGCAGGCTGGTCGAGCTGGCCCGCCGCGAGCGCGTGACGTTGTCGACGGTCGTCCAGGCGGCGTGGGCACTGCTGCTGTCGACGTACTCGGGTGACGACGACGTGATCTTCGGCCTGACCGTCTCCGGCCGTCCGGCCGACCTGGCCGGGGTCGAGTCGATGGTCGGGTTGTTCATCAACACGCTGCCGGTCCGGGCCGAGGTGCCGGCGGACACGACGTTCGCCGCGTGGCTGCCGAGGTTGCAGGACAACCAGGTTGCGCTGCAGCGGTTCGAGTTCACGCCGTTGGTGGACGTGCAGCGGTGGTCTTCCGTGCCGCACGGCCGGGCGTTGTTCGACTCCATCGTGGTCTTCGGCAACTACCCGCAGGAGGAGCTGCCGGAGGACCTGGGTGGGGTGCAGGCCGCCGACTCGGTGGAGCAGGGCAACTACCCGCTCACCTTCGCCGTCGACCTGGAGCGCACGCTGCGCGTCGAGGCGGAGTTCTCGACGGCCGCGTTCGACGCGGTCACGGTCGAGCGGATCCTCGACCAGCTCGCCGTCGTGCTGACCGCGGTGGCGGAGCGGCCGGACCTGGCCGTCCGGGACGTGCCGGTGCAGCGTCCCGGCCAGGCCGCGGAGTTGGTGGCGTGGGGCGCGACCCCTGTGCCCTCCGCCGAGCCGCCGGTGCCGGACCTGATCGCCGGTCGGGTGTCGTCCGAGGTCGCCGTGGTGTGCGGCGATGAGCAGCTGACGTTCGCCGAGCTCAACGCCCGAGCCGATGCCCTTGCCACGCGTCTGCGCCGCGCTGGTGTCACGGTGGGATCACCGGTCGCCGTGCTGGTGCCGCGTGGTCTTGAGCTGGCGGTGGCGTTCCAGGGCGTGTTGCGCTCTGGCGGCGTGTACGTGCCGATCAATCCTGGGCTTCCCGCTGAACGGCTGGCGTTCCTGCTGGCCGATGCCGGTGTGGTCGCGGCCGTCACGACGTCGGCTCTGGACGGTTTCGCCGGGGAAGTGCTGCTGGTGGACGACGAGTCCGCGGTCGTCGGCGAGCTTGCTCCGGTCGACCCGAACTCGTTGGCGTACATCGCTTACACGTCGGGTTCGACGGGCCGTCCGAAGGGTGTGGCGGTGACGCACGCCGCGTTGTCGTCGTACGTGGCCGGGTGGCGTGACGGGCTGCGTGCGCTGGGCGGTCCGGGCACGGTGTTGTCGATGTCGGGCCCTGGGTTCGACGTGTCGATCGGGGACATGACTCGGGCGTTGGCGTTCGGACAGCGCGTCGTGTTCCTGCCGCACGACGAGCACGTGACGGTGGAGTCGTTGCACCGCACTCTGATCGACCACGACGTCGAGGTCGCGGAGATCGTGCCCGGCATGTTGTTGCGTGACCTGGCGGCGTTCAGCCGGACGGCTGGGCCGGTGGAGAGCCTTCGTCTGGTGATCTCCGGTACGGACATGTGGACGCATGACGCGTTGACGGCCGCTGTGCGCGAGGTGGCGCCGAATGCCGTTCCGGGCAACGTGTTCGGCGTGACCGAGGCGGCGATCGACTCGATCTTCCACGCCGTGACCGACGACCATCCTGCCGCTGTGGTGCCGATCGGCACGCCGTTGGCGGGGGCCCGGGCCTTCGTGGTGGACGGGTCGTTGCGACCGGCGCCGGTGGGCGTTCCGGGTGAGTTGCTGGTCGGTGGTTCCGGTGTGGCCCAGGGGTATGTGGGCCGGCCTGACCTGACGGCCGAGAGGTTCGTCCCCGATGTGTTCACGGGTTCTGGTGAGCGGTTGTACCGGACCGGTGACCGGGCTCGGTGGCGTGCGGACGGGACGATCGAGTTCCTGGGTCGTGTCGACGAGCAGGTGAAGATCCGTGGTTACCGGGTCGAGCCCGGTGAGGTCGAGGTCGTCCTCGGTGACCACCCGGACGTGCGTGATGTCGTTGTGGTGGCTCGTGAAGGTGGGCCTCACGGTGGCAAGCGTCTTGTCGCGTACGTCGTGGCGGAGGGTGAGTTCAGTGGTTCGGCGTTGCGGTCGTGGTTGCGCGAGCGGGTGCCGGACTACCTCGTCCCGTCGGTGTTCGTGGCGTTGGATCGCCTTCCGCTGACGCCGAACGGGAAGGTGGACCGGCGAGGTCTGCCGGACCCCGAGCCGGAGACGACGGGCGAGGCCTACGTCGCGCCCCGGACCGCTGCGGAGGAGACCCTCGCGGCGGTGTGGAGCGGTGTGCTCCGTGTCGACCGTGTCGGCGTGCAGGACAACTTCTTCGAGCTGGGTGGCGACTCGATCCTGAGTCTGCAGATCGTGGCTCGGATTCGTGCCGCCGGCCTGGGTGTGGACGTGGCGGACGTGTTCGCCCACCAGACCATCGCCGAACTCGCCATGGCCGTGCGCGACGCTCCGGTGGAGTCGTCGGCCGAGCAGGGCGTGGTCACCGGCCCGATTCCGTTCACACCGATCCAGCACTGGTTCCTGGCCCAGGACATCCCGGACCGGGACCACTGGAACTGGTCGGGCATGTTCGAGCTGGCACCGGGCACCGATCCTGGCCGGCTCGGGCGGGCGCTCGACGCACTTGTCGCGCACCACGACGCGTTGCGCATCCGGTTCACGCCCGATGGCCAGCACAACGCCGGTGTTGATGCCGCCGAGGTTCTCCGCGTCGTTGCTGTGGATGACGTCACTGCGGAGATGACCGCGGCGCAGAAGTCGTTGCGGTTGGCCGATGGCCCGCTTCTCGCCGCTGTCTACTTCGACCGCGGCGACCAGCCCGCGTGGCTCGGCTTGACCGTTCATCACCTGGTGATGGACGGCGTCTCGTGGAACGTTCTGCTGGAGGACCTCGACACCGCCTATCAAGGCAGTTCGCTCCCGTCGAAGACGACCTCGTTCCAGGCGTGGGCCGAGCAGCTCCAGACCATCGACGCCGCGGAGGAGCGCGACCACTGGGCCGCTACGACGGCGGACGTCACGGTCGTTCCGGTGGACGGGCACGGGCCGAACTCCGAGGCGTCCGGTGCGGTCGTGCAGTCGTGGCTTGATGCCGAGACGACGGCGGCGTTGCTCGGTGACGCGCACAAGGCGTACCGCACGCAGGGCAATGATCTGCTCCTGACTGCTCTTGCCCAGGCATTGGGTGAGTGGGCTGGTAGCGATCACGTGACGATCGATCTGGAGAGCCACGGCCGTGAAGGCGCGGACCTGTCTCGCACGGTCGGCTGGTTCACCTCGATCTTCCCGGTTCGGTTGAGCCGTCACGACGAACCCGGTGCGGCGATCAAGGCCGTGAAGGAGGAGCTGCGGTCGGTTCCGCGCCGCGGTGTCGGCTACGGCGCGTTGCGCTGGCTGCACGGAGAGCTGGCCGACGTGCCGGATCGTCCGGTGTTGTTCAACTACCTCGGGGCGTACGACGCCGTCGACTCGGCGGGGCTGATCCGCCGGGAACTGCCCGCGGACCTGGCCGGGCCCAGTGAGGGTGAGGGCGGGACGCGCTCGCACCTGTTGCAGCTCGAGGTGCAGCAGACCGCCGACGGGCGGCTGTCGATCGAGTGGTTCCACTCAGGCGCTGTGCACGACACCGCCAGCGTCGAACGGGTTGCCGCCCGGTACGTCGAGGCCTTGCGCGCACTGGTCGCGCATTGCCGGTCCGCCAGCGGGTTCACGCCTTCGGACTTCCCGTTGGCGGCACTGGCCCAGCGAGAGGTCGACCTGCTGGCGGAGCGCTATCCGCTGGCGGACGTGTACCGGTTGGCGCCGGTGCAGTCGGGCATGTTGTTCGGTGTCGTGGGCTCTTCCGTCGACGGCCTCTACTGGGCGCAGAACGTCTACGAGCTGGCCGGCCCGATCGACGCCGGGCGGCTGGCGGCGGCGTGGCGTGCGGTGGTCGGCCGGCACGCGCCGCTGCGGAGCGGGTTCGTGTGGGAAGGCGTCAGCGAACCGGTGCAGGTCGTGCCGGTCGACGTCGACGTGCCGCTGACGACCCATGACTGGTCGGGTCTCGACGAGGCCGCCCAACAGGTCCGGCTCCAGGAGCTCCTGGACCACGACCGCGCACTCGGGTTCGATCTCGCTCACCCGCCGCTCATCCGGCTCTACCTCGTCGACCGGGGCAACGGGCGGAACTGGCTCGTGTGGGGCCTGTACCAAGGGTTGTGCGACGGGTGGAGCCTGCCCGTCGTCATGGACGAGGTGTCCGTCGCCTACCAGCGGCAGGCGTTGCCGCCGGTGCGGCCGTACCGCGACTACATCGCGTGGCTCGGTCAGCGTGATCCCGCTGCCACGGAAGGGTTCTGGCGCACCTACCTGGACGGCTTCGAGGCACCGACGGCACTCCCGGTGGACCGGCTGGCCGCGAGCCACTACGCCCAGGACCGCCGGCGCACACACCTGAGCGAGGCCGTCACGGCCGGGCTGGTGGACTTGGCGCGACGTGAGCGCGTGACGTTGTCGACGGTCGTGCAGGCGGCGTGGGCCAAGGTGTTGTCCGCGTCGTCCGGCGAGGACGACGTGGTGTTCGGCCTGACCGTGTCGGGCCGTCCGGCTGATCTGGCCGGGGTGGAGTCGATGGTCGGCTTGTTCATCAACACGCTGCCGGTGCGGGCCGCGGTGCCTGCCGACACGTCGTTCGCCGCGTGGTTGCCCGCGCTGAGGGACAACCAGGTTGCGCTGCAACGGTTCGAGCACACGCCGTTGGTGGACGTGCAGCGGTGGTCTGCCGTGCCGCACGGCCGAGCGTTGTTCGACAGCATCGTGGTGTTCGGCAACTTCCCCCAGGAGGAGCTGCCGGAGGACCTGGGCGGGGTGCAGGCCACCGAGTCGGTGGAACAGGGCAACTACCCGCTCACCTTCGCGGTCGACCTGGAGACCACGCTCAAGATCGAGGCCGAGTTCTCCACGGCCGCCTTCGACGCCGCCACCGTCGAGCGGATCCTCGACCAGCTGGTGGTCGTGCTCACGGTTGTCGCGGAACAGCCGGAGCTCGCGGTCGGCGACGTGCCGTTGCAGCGCCCCGAGCAGGCGGCGGAGTTGGTGGCGTGGGGGAGGACGCCGGAACCGGTGACCGAACTGCCGGTGCCCGACCTCGTCGGCGGCTGGGCTCACGCGACGCCGGATGCCGTGGCGGTGGTGTGCGGTGAGGAGAGCCTCACGTTCGCTCGGCTGGGCGCTCGGGCCGACGCGCTGGCCGCACGGCTGCAAAGGGCCGGCGTGGCGGTGGGGTCGCCGGTGGCGGTCGTGGTGCCGCGCGGAATCGAGCTGGCGGTGGCGTTCCAGGGCGTGTTGCGCTCTGGCGGCGTGTACGTGCCGATCAATCCTGGGCTTCCTGCCGAACGGCTCGCGTTCCTGCTGGCCGATGCCGGTGTGGTCGCCGCTGTCACGACCTCGGCTTTGGGCGGCTTCACCGGAGAAGTGCTGCTGGTGGACGACGTGTCCGCGGAGCCTGGTGAACCGCTTGCCCCGGTCGCCCCGAACGCCCTGGCGTACATCGCTTACACGTCGGGCTCGACGGGCCGCCCCAAGGGGGTGGCGGTGACCCATGCCGCGTTGTCGTCGTACGTGGCGGGATGGCGTGCCGGGCTCGCCGACCTGGGCGGTCCGGGTGCGGTGTTGTCGATGTCGGGTCCTGGGTTCGACGTGTCGATCGGGGACATGACGCGGGCGTTGGCGTTCGGTCAGCGCGTCGTGTTCTTGCCGCACGACGAGCACGTGACGGTGGAGTCGTTGCACCACACCTTGGTCGAGCACTCGGTCGAGGTCGCGGAGATCGTGCCCGGCATGCTCCTGCGAGATCTGGCGGCCCACTCCCGGACCGCGGGGCCGGTGGAAAGCCTCCGCCTGGTGATCTCCGGTACCGACCTGTGGACGCATGACGCGTTGACGACCGCGGTGGCGGAGGTGGCGCCGAACGCGGTGCCGGGCAACGTCTTCGGTGTGACCGAGGCGGCGATCGACTCGATCTTCCACCCGGTGGGTGAGGATCGTTCCGCCGCCGTGGTGCCGATCGGCAGGCCTTTGGCGGGTGCTCAGGCGTATGTGGTGGACGGGTCGTTGCGGCCGGTTCCGGTGGGTGTCCCGGGTGAGTTGCTGGTCGGTGGTTCCGGTGTGGCCCAGGGGTATGTGGGGCGTCCGGATCTGACGGCGGAGCGGTTCGTGCCCGGTGTGGCCGGTGAGCGGTTGTACCGCACCGGTGACCGGGCGCGGTGGCGTGCGGACGGCACGATCGAGTTCCTCGGGCGGGTCGACGAGCAGGTCAAGATCCGCGGCTACCGGGTCGAACCCGGTGAGGTCGAGGTCGTCCTCGGTGATCACCCCGATGTGCGTGATGTCGTCGTGGTGGCCAGGGATGGCGGCCCGCACGGCGGCAAGCGGCTCGTTGCGTACGTTGTGGCTGAGAGGGAGTTCAGCGGTTCGGTTCTGCGGTCTTGGCTGCGGGAGCGGGTGCCGGACTACCTGGTGCCGTCCGTGTTCGTGGCGCTGGACCGCCTTCCGCTGACGCCGAACGGAAAGGTGGACCGCAGAGGACTGCCCGACCCCGAGCCCGAGACGTCCGGCGTGGCGTACGTCGCGCCGAGGACCGCTGCCGAGGAAGTCCTGGCGGCCGTCTGGTCACAGGTTCTCGGTGCGGAACGTGTTGGCGTGCATGACAACTTCTTCGAGCTGGGCGGAGACTCGATCCTGAGTCTGCAGATCGTGGCGCGTACCCGTGCCGCCGGTCTGGGTGTGGACGTGGCGGACGTGTTCGCCCACCAGACCATCGGCGAACTCGCTCTCGTCGTACGTGATGCCCCGGCGGAGTCGCTGGCCGAGCAGGGTGTCGTCACAGGCCCGATTCCGTTCACGCCGATCCAGCGCTGGTTCCTGGCTCAGGACATCCCCGACCGGGACCACTGGAACTGGTCGGGCATGTTCGAGCTCGCACCGGGCACCGATCCCGGTCGCCTCGCGTCGGCGTTGGACGCTGTGCTGGCGCACCACGACGCGTTGCGCATCCGGTTCACCCCGGACGGCCAGTACAACGCGCCGGTGGAGACCGGGTTCCTGCGTGTGGTCGAGGGCGACCACGACGTGGTCGCGGAGATGACCGTGGCGCAGAAGTCGTTGCGGCTGGCCGATGGCCCGCTGGTGGCGGCTGTGTTCTTCGATCGTGGTCCGCAGCCTGCGTGGCTCGGCTTGACGGTGCACCACCTGGTGATGGACGGGGTGTCGTGGAACATCCTGCTGGAGGACCTCGACGTCGCCTACCGGGGTGGTGTGCTGGCGCCGAAGACGACGTCGTTCAAGGCGTGGGCCGAACAGCTCCAGACCATCGACATCGCCGGCGAACGTGAGCACTGGGTTGCGGCGACCGCGGACGTGGTCGCGCTTCCGGCGGACGGCGACGGACCGAACACGGATGCGTCCGAGGCGATCGTGCAGTCGTGGCTGGATGCCGAGACGACGGCGACTCTGCTCGGTGACGCGCACAAGGCGTATCGGACGCAGGGCAACGACCTGTTGCTGACGGCTCTTGCCCAGGCTTTGGGGGAGTGGAGCGGTGGTGACCACGTCACGATCGATCTGGAGAGCCACGGCCGTGAAGGTGCGGATCTGTCGCGCACGGTCGGTTGGTTCACGTCGATCTTCCCGGTTCGGTTGAGCCGTCACGACGAACCTGATGCGGCGATCAAGGCGGTCAAGGAGGAGTTGCGCGCTGTTCCGCGTCTTGGTGTGGGCTATGGCGCGTTGCAACTGGTCGATGTGCCGGATCGGCCGGTGCTGTTCAACTACCTCGGCGCGTACGACAGGAATGACGACTCGACTGGGCTGATCCGTCGTGAGCTGGATGGTGCTCTCGCCGGTCCGAGCGAGGGCGAGGGTGGAACCCGGTCGCACCTGCTCCAGCTCGAGGTGCAGCAGACCGCTGACGGCCGGTTGTCGATCGAGTGGTTCCACTCGACCAACCGGCACGACACCACCACCGTCGAGCGGGTCGCGGCCAGGTACGTCGAGGCGTTGCGCGAGTTGGTCGCGCATTGCCGGTCGGCCGGTGGCTTCACGCCGTCCGACTTCCCGCTGGCGTCGCTGACCCAGCCCGAGGTCGACGGGCTTTCGGAGCGTTATCCGCTGGTGGACGTGTACCGGTTGGCGCCGGTGCAGTCGGGCATGTTGTTCGGTGTCGTCGGTTCTCCTGTCGACGGGCTCTACTGGG
This sequence comes from Lentzea kristufekii, assembly GCF_033949925.1. Taxonomy (NCBI): domain Bacteria; kingdom Bacillati; phylum Actinomycetota; class Actinomycetes; order Pseudonocardiales; family Pseudonocardiaceae; genus Lentzea; species Lentzea kristufekii. The sequence goes on along the minus strand of NZ_JAXAVV010000007.1, from coordinate 205,664 downwards.
GGCAAAGCGTTTACGACCTCGCGGGCCCGATCGACGTGGAGCGGTTCGAGGCGGCTTGGCGTGCGGTGATCACCCGGCACGCGTCCCTGCGGAGCGGCTTCGTGTGGGAGGGCGTGGCGGAGCCGGTTCAGGTGGTGCTCGGCGATGTCGAGATGCCGTTGACGGTCCACGACTGGTCCGGGCTCGACGAGGCCGCACAACAGGTGCGGCTGGAAGAGCTGCTGGCGGACGACCGCGCGCTCGGCTTCGACCTGGCCCGGCCGCCGTTGATGCGGCTTTACGTCGTGGACAGGGGCGACGGGCAGAACTGGCTCGTCTGGGGGCTGTACCAGGGTTTGTGCGACGGGTGGAGCCTGCCCGTCGTCATGGACGAGGTCACCGCCGCCTACCAGGGCAGCGCGCTCGAACCGACCCGGCCCTACCGGGACTTCATCGCGTGGCTCGACGGGCGTGACCCGGCCGAGCCGGAAGCCTTCTGGCGCGAGTACCTGAGTGGGTTCGAGGCGCCGACTCCGCTGCCCGCCGATCGTCTGGCCGCGAGCCACTACGCCCAGGACCGCCGGCGCACGCACCTCGACGAGGATGTGACCGCCGAACTGGTGGCGCTGGCCCGGCGCGAGCGCGTCACGTTGTCGACGGTCGTGCAGGCCGCGTGGGCCAAGGTCCTCGCGGACACCTCCGGTGAGGACGACGTGGTGTTCGGCCTGACCGTGTCTGGCCGTCCGGCCGATCTGGCCGGGGTGGAGTCGATCGTCGGACTGTTCATCAACACGCTGCCGGTCCGGACGGTCGTGCCCGCGGACGCGCCGTTCACGTCGTGGCTGCACGACCTGCGGGACAACCAGGTTGCGCTGCAACGGTTCGAGTTCACGCCGTTGGTGGACGTGCAGCGGTGGTCTGCCGTGCCGCACGGCCGTTCGTTGTTCGACTCCATCGTGGTGTTCGGCAACTACCCGCAGGAGGAGCGGCCGGAGGACCTGGGCGAGGACTGGTTGCAGGCCACCGAGTCGGTCGAGCAGGGCAACTACCCGCTCACCTTCGCGGTCGACCTGGAGGCCACGCTCAAGATCGAGGCCGAGTTCTCCACAGCGGCGTTCGACGCGGTCACGGTCGGACGGATCCTCGACCAGCTGGTGGTCGTGCTGACCGCGGTGGCGCAGCGGCCGGGCCTGCGGGTGCGGGACATCCCCTTGCAGCGCCCGGCGCAGGCTGCCGAGATCGTCGAGTGGGGGAGCACGGCTCCGCCCGCGGCTGAGCTGCCGGTGCCGGACCTGATCGCCGGGTGGTCCTCTTCCGAGGTCGCGGTGATCTGTGGTGACGACCGGCTCACGTTCGCCGAGCTGGGCGATCGGGCCGATGCCCTGGCCGCCCGCCTCCAGCAGGCCGGTGTGACAGTCGGATCGCCGGTCGCCGTGGTGGTGCCGCGTGGGATCGACCTCGCGGTGGCCTTCCAGGGCGTGCTGCGTGCCGGCGGTGTCTACGTGCCGGTCAACCCGGGGCTTCCCGCGGAACGTCTTGCGTTCCTGCTGGCCGATGTCGGCGCCGTTGTCGCCGTCACGACCGGGGCTCTGGCCGGCTTCACCGGCGAGGTGCTGGTGCTGGACGACGCGTCGCCGGTGTTCGACGCGGTGCCGGTCCGCATTGATCCCGGCGCGTTGGCTTACGTGGCTTACACGTCTGGCTCGACGGGCCGCCCGAAGGGGGTGGCGGTGACCCATGGCGCGCTTTCGTCGTACGTGGCCGGGTGGCGTGACGGGCTGCGCGCGTTGGGTGGCCCGGGCCCGGTGTTGTCGATGTCGGGTCCTGGGTTCGACGTGTCCATCGGTGACATGACGCGTGCGTTGGCGTTCGGGCAGACCGTGGTCTTCCTGCCGCACGACGAGCACGTTTCGGTCGAGTCGCTGCACCACACCCTGCGCACGCACGACGTGGCGATCGCGGAGATCGTGCCGGGCATGCTCCTGCGCGACCTGGCGGCGCACTGCCGCACGGCCGGTCCCGTGGACAGCTTGCGGCTGGTGATCTCGGGTACGGACATGTGGACGCATGACGCGTTGACTTCGGCGGTGGCGGAGGTGGCGCCGAACGCGGTGCCGGGCAACGTGTTCGGTGTGACCGAGGCGGCGATCGACTCGATCTTCCACGCCGTGACCGGTGACCACCCTGCCGCCGTGGTGCCGATCGGCACGCCGTTGGCGGGTGCGCAGGCCTTCGTGGTGGACGGGTCGTTGCGACCAGTGCCGGTGGGCGTGCCTGGTGAGTTGCTGGTCGGCGGTCCGGGTGTGGCCCAAGGTTATGTGGGACGGCCTGACCTGACTTCGGAGCGGTTCGTTCCCGACGTGTTCGGTGGTTCCGGCGGTCGGTTGTACCGGACCGGTGACCGGGCTCGGTGGCGCGCCGACGGGACGATCGAGTTCCTGGGTCGTGTCGACGAGCAGGTGAAGATCCGTGGTTACCGGGTCGAGCCCGGTGAGGTCGAGGTCGTCCTCGGTGATCACCCCGATGTGCGTGATGTTGTTGTGGTGGCTCGTGATGGTGGTCCGCACGGTGGCAAGCGGCTGGTGGCGTACGTCGTCGCGGAAGGGGAGTTCAGCGGTTCGGCGTTGCGTGCCTGGCTGCGGGAGCGGGTACCGGACTACCTGGTCCCGTCGGTGTTCGTGGCGCTGGACAGGTTGCCGCTGACGCCGAACGGCAAGGTCGACCGGCGAGGACTGCCTGACCCGGAGCCCGAGTCGGCCGGTGAGCAGTACGTCGCACCCCGGACCGCGGCCGAGGAGACCCTCGCCGCGGTGTGGAGCGGTGTGCTGGGCGTCGAACGCGTTGGCGTGCAGGACAACTTCTTCGAGCTGGGCGGCGACTCGATCCTGAGTCTGCAGATCGTGGCTCGGGTTCGTGCCGCCGGACTCGGCATCGACGTGGCGGACGTGTTCGCGCACCAGTCGGTGGCGGAGCTGGCGTCAGCAGTGCGTGACGCTCCGGCGGAGTCGTTGGCCGAGCAGGGTGTGGTGACCGGTCCCGTCCCGATCACGCCGATCCAGCGGTGGTTCCTGGCGCAGGACATCCCTGACCGGGACCACTGGAACTGGTCGGGAATGTTCGAGCTGGCACCCGGTACCGATCCCGATCGGCTGGGCCGGGCGCTCGACGTCCTCGTCGCTCACCACGACGCGCTGCGGATCCGCTTCAGCGCGGATGACCAGTACAACGCTCCGGTCGACGGTGGCGGGCTCCTGCGCGTCACCGACGGAGATGTGGTCGCGGAGATGACGGCGGCGCAGAAGTCGTTGCGCCTGGCCGATGGCCCGCTTCTCGCCGCCGTCTACTTCGACCGCGGCGACCAGCCCGCGTGGCTTGGTCTGACCGTTCATCACCTGGTGATGGACGGCGTCTCGTGGAACGTCCTGCTGGAGGACCTCGACACCGCCTACCAGGGCGGTTCGCTCCCGCCGAAGACGACCTCGTTCCAGCAGTGGGCGTTGCAGCTGCAGGAGGACGATCCCAGCGGTGAACGTGAGCACTGGCTGGCGGCGACCGCGGACGTGGTCGCGCTTCCGGCCGACGCCGGCGGACCGAACGTCGACGCGTCCGAGGCGATCGTGCAGTCGTGGCTGGATGCCGAGACGACGGCGGCGCTGCTCGGCGACGCGCACAAGACGTATCGCACGCAGGGCAACGACCTGTTGCTGACGGCTCTTGCCCAGGCTTTGGGTGAGTGGGCCGGTAGTGATCACGTGACGATCGACCTGGAGAGCCACGGCCGCGAAGGCGCGGACCTGTCTCGCACGGTCGGATGGTTCACCTCGATCTTCCCGGTGCGCCTGACGAACCAGGAGGATCCTGCGACGGCGATCAAGGCCGTGAAGGAAGAGCTCCGCGCGGTTCCGCGTCGTGGTGTCGGCTATGGCGTGTTGCGTTGGTTGCACGGTGAACTGGCCGACGTGCCGGAGCGTCCGGTGTTGTTCAACTACCTCGGCGCGCACGACGGCAACGACGACTCGGCCGGGCTGATCCGTCGTGAGCTGGACGGCGATTTCGCCGGCCCGAGCGAGGGAGAGGGCGGGACGCGGTCGCACCTGTTGCAGCTCGAAGTGCAGCAGACCGCCGACGGACGGCTGTCGATCGAGTGGTTCCACTCCACGAACAACCACGACACCGCCACCGTCGAACGGGTCGCGGCCCGGTACGTCGAGGCGTTGCGCGAACTGGTCGCGCACTGCAGGTCGGCCGTCGGTGGGTTCACGCCGTCGGACTTCCCGCTGGCCACCCTCACCCAGGACGAGGTCGACGGGCTCACGGGACGCCATCCGTCGCTTGTGGACGTTCATCGGCTCGCGCCGGTGCAGTCGGGCATGTTGTTCGGTGTCGTCGGCGCTCCCGACGAGGGGGACGGGCTCTACTGGGGTCAGGGCGTCTACGACCTGGCCGGTCCGATCGACGCCGAACGGCTGGCCGGTGCCTGGCACCAGGTGATCACCCGGCACGCCGCGCTGCGCAGCGGGTTCGTCTGGGAGGGCGTCAGCGAGCCGGTGCAGATCGTGCTGGCCGGCGTCGACGTCCCGCTGACCACCCACGACTGGTCGGATCTCGACGAGGCCGCACAGCAGCTCAAGCTCCAGGAACTGCTGGCGGACGACCGCGCGCTCGGCTTCGACCTCGCCCGGCCGCCGTTGACGCGCCTGTACCTCGTCGACCGGGGCAACGGGCGGAACTGGCTCGTCTGGGGCCTGTACCAGGGTTTGTGCGACGGGTGGAGCCTGCCCGTCGTCATGGACGAGGTGTCCGTCGCCTACCAGCGGCAGGTGTTGCCGCCGGTGCGTCCGTACCGCGACTACATCGCGTGGCTCGGGCAGCGTGATCCCGCTGCCACGGAGGGGTTCTGGCGCACCTACCTGGACGGCTTCGAGGCGCCCACCGTGCTGCCGGTGGATCGTCTGGCCGCGAGCCACTACGCCCAGGACCGCCGGCGCACGCACCTCGAGGAGAACGTCACCGCCAGGCTGGTCGAGCTGGCCCGGCGCGAGCGCGTCACGTTGTCGACGGTCGTGCAGGCGGCGTGGGCCAAGGTCCTGTCCGCGGCCTCGGGTGAGGACGACGTGGTGTTCGGCCTGACCGTGTCGGGCCGCCCGGCCGATCTGGCCGGGGTGGAGTCGATGGTCGGCCTGTTCATCAACACATTGCCCGTGCGGGCCGAGATCCCCGGCAGGACGCCCTTCTCCGCCTGGTTGCACGAGCTGCGCGACAACCAGGTCGCGCTGCAACGGTTCGAGTTCACGCCGCTGGTCGACGTGCAGCGCTGGTCCGCGGTGCCGCACGGCCGCGGCCTGTTCGACAGCATCGTGGTGTTCGGCAACTACCCGCAGGAGGAGGCACCCGCCGACAGCGGCGAGGAGTGGGCCGACGCGGTCGAATCCGTCGAGCAGGGCAACTACCCGCTCACCTTCGCGGTCGACCTGGAGTCCACGCTCAAGATCGAGGCCGAGTTCTCCACGGCCGCCTTCGACGCCGCCACCGTCGAGCGCGTTCTCGACCAGCTCGTCGTCGTCCTCACCGCGGTCGCCCACGAGCCGGAACTGGCCGTCGCCGACCTGCCGTTGCAGCGTCCGGAGCAGGCCGCGCGGCTCGTGGCGCAGGGCGAGACCCCGGCGCCGATCGCCGAACCGCCGGTGCCCGAGCTGATCCACGGCTGGGCGCGCACCGGCGCCGTGGCCGCGAAGTGCGGCGACGAGCGCCTGACGTTCGCCGAACTGGACGCCCGCTCCGCCGGACTGGCGGCACGGCTCCGGCGCGCCGGCGTGACGGCGGAGTCGCCGGTGGCGGTGCTGGTGCCGCGCGGGATCGACCTGGCGATCGCCTTCCAGGGCGTGCTGCGCAGCGGCGGTGTGTACGTGCCGGTTAACCCCGGCCTGCCAGGCGAACGTCTCGCGTTCCTGCTCGCGGACGCGGGTGCCGTCGCGGTGGTCACCACCGAGGGCCTCGCCGGCGAGCTGGCCGGGTTCGCCGGCGAGGTGCTCGTGCTGGACGGCACGGTCGTCGACGACCTGCCGGTGCGGATCGACCCGGACGCGTTGGCGTACATCGCTTACACGTCGGGGTCGACCGGACGGCCGAAGGGAGTGGCCGTGACCCATGGCGCACTCTCGTCGTACGTGGCGGGATGGCGTGACGGACTCGCCGATCTGGGCGGTCCGGGTGCGGTGTTGTCGATGTCGGGCCCCGGTTTCGACGTGTCGATCGGCGACATGACCCGCGCACTGGCGTTCGGGCAGACGGTGGTGTTCCTGCCGCACGACGAACACGTGTCCGTGGAGTCGTTGCACAGCACGCTTTCCGGTGACGGCGTGGCGATCGCCGAGATCGTTCCGGGCATGCTCCTGCGCGACCTGGCGGCGCACTGCCGGACGGCCGGTCCCGTCGACAGCCTGCGGCTGGTGATCTCGGGTACGGACATGTGGACGCATGACGCGTTGACCTCGGCGGTGGCGGAGGTGGCGCCGAACGCGGTGCCGGGCAACGTGTTCGGTGTGACCGAGGCGGCCATCGACTCGATCTTCCACCCGGTGGCGGAGGACCACCCGCAAGCCGTGGTGCCCATCGGCACTCCGCTGGCCGGAGCCCGCGCCGTCATCGTCGACGACGCGCTGCGGCCGGCTCCCGTCGGTGTTCCCGGCGAGCTGCTGGTCGGTGGTCCGGGTGTGGCGCGTGGCTACGTGAACCGGCCTGACCTGACCGCGGAACGGTTCGTGCCGGACGTCTTCGGCCCGGCTGGTGGCCGGCTCTACCGGACCGGTGACCGGGCGCGGTGGCGTGCGGACGGGACGATCGAGTTCCTGGGTCGTGTCGACGAGCAGGTGAAGATCCGTGGTTACCGGGTCGAACCGGGTGAGGTCGAGGTCGTCCTCGGTGATCACCCCGGTGTGCGTGATGTCGTTGTGGTGGCTCGTGATGGCGGCCCGCACGGCGGTAAGCGGCTCGTGGCGTACGTCGTCGCAGAAGGCGAGTTCAGCTCGAAGGAACTCCGGACCTGGCTGCGCGAGCGCGTGCCGGACCACCTCGTCCCATCGGTGTTCGTGGCGCTGGAGTCGGTGCCGCTCACGCCGAACGGCAAGGTCGACCGCAAAGGGCTGCCCGACCCCGAGCCGGAGACGGCGGCCGAGGTCTTCGAGGCACCGCGGACGTCCGTGGAGGACGTGCTGGCCGAGGTGTGGTCGCAGGTGCTGGGCCTCGAACGCGTTGGCGTGCACGACAACTTCTTCGAACTCGGCGGCGACTCGATCCTGAGCCTGCAGATCGTGGCACGCACTCGTGCCGCCGGCCTGGGCGTCGACGTGGCGGACGTGTTCGAACACCAGACCATCGCCGAACTGGCCCCTGTCGTGCGGGACACCCCGACCGCCATGCTGGCGGAACAGGGTGTCGTCACCGGTCCCGTCCCGCTCACCCCGATCCAGCACTGGTTCGTCGAGCAGGACATCCCGGACCGCGATCACTGGAACTGGTCCGGCGTGTACGAACTGGCTTCCGGCACCGACCCGGAGAAACTCGCGCGGGCGCTCGACGCCGTCATCGCCCATCACGACGCCCTGCGCATCAGGTTCCGCCGGGACGGCGACACCTGGGTGCAGGACAACGACGGTGAGCTGACTCAGGTCCTGCGCGTTGTCACCGCCGGGGACGACGACGAGGTCGTGGCGCACATGACCGAGGCGCAGATGTCCTTGAGCCTGGCGGACGGTCCGCTCGTGGCCGCGCTCTACTTCGACCGCGGCGCGGAACCGGCCTGGCTGGGGCTCACCGCGCACCACCTCGTCATGGACGGCGTGGCGTGGAACGTCCTGCTGGAGGACCTGGACACCGCTTACCAGGGTGGTCTGCTCGGGCCGAAGACGACGTCGTACCAGCAGTGGGCCGAAGTGCTGCGCGACGACAACCCGGAAGCCGAACGCGCTCACTGGGCCGCGCAGACGGAGCGGGTCATGGTGGTGCCCGTCGACGGCCACGGTGCGAACACCGAGGCGTCGGCCGACACCGTCCGCACCTGGCTGGACGCGAAGTCCACCGAGGTCTTGCTCGGTGAGGCCCACAAGGCCTACCGCACGCAGATCAACGACCTGCTGCTGGCCGCGCTCGTCAGGACGCTGGGCGAGTGGGCGGGCACCGGCGACGTCACGATCGACCTCGAGAGCCACGGCCGCGAGGCGATCGCCGACGGAGTCGACCTGTCCCGCACCGTCGGCTGGTTCACGTCGATCTTCCCGGTGCGCCTGCGTCACCAGCGTTTCGGTGACGACGGTGAGCTGATCAAGACGGTCAAGGAACAGCTGCGCACCGTGCCGCGCCGTGGCGTCGGCTACGGAGTCCTCCGGTATCTGGAACGCGACGACAATGTTGTCGAAGCACCTGCGCGGCCTGTTTTGTTCAACTATCTTGGAGCGTTCGACGCAGCGGGCGACGACGCGGTCGGCCTGATTCGCGAAGAACTTTCCGCTGACCTGTGCGGACCGACGGAGAACGAACAGGGGAACCGTTCCCACCTGCTGCACATCGAAGCGGAGCAAACGTCGGACGGCCGGCTCCTGGTCGAGTGGTATTTCAGCACCAACGTGCACCGGGAGGCGACCGTGCAGCGGCTCGCGGCCCGCTACGTGACCGTGCTGAAGGAGCTGGTCGAGCACTGCCAGTCCGGAGCCGGCGGCGTGACTCCGTCCGACTTCCCGCTGGCCAACATCGATCAAGCGAGTCTCGCCGCCGTGCTGAAGCAGATGGGAGGGTGATCAAGTACAGCTCGGGGGCATCTAGCGCACTGGGCTCTGCGCATCTGGGGGAATGAATTACACGGTGATGAACGGTTCTATTCGGCGTGCCATTTTAAATCAATCATGGCCGCCGCGAATGACCCTCATGTGAATGTCTTATGACTGCTCGGCGGGAATAGCTTGACCGGGTAAATGAAGATTGTGTAAAAATGACGCCAGGGGAGGGGCTTATCTGTGATCGAAGATATGTATCCGTTGGCGCCCGTTCAGCAGGGCATGCTGTTCCACGTCCTGGAAGCGCAATCGGACAAGGGCGTCTACTGGGCGCAGGGGCTCTACGAGTTCGACGGGGTGCTCGACGTCGGCGCCATGCGGCGCGCGTGGGAACTGGTGGTCGCCCGCCACGCCGTGCTGCGCACCGGATTCGTGTGGGAGGGCGTGCCCGAGCCGCTCCAGGTCGTCATGGGTGATCTCCAGGTGCCCTTCGAGGTACACGACTGGACTGCCGTGACCGACCAGCAGGCCGCGCTCGACGAGCTGCTCGCCCGCGACCGCGCCCAGGGCTTCGACCTCACCAAGCCGCCGCTCATGCGCGTGCACGTCATCAACGACGGCACCAGCCACCACCGGATGGTGTGGGCCCTCTACTCCGGCCTGTGCGACGGCTGGAGCGTGCCCGTCGTCCTCGAAGAGGTCGGCGCCACCTACGACGCCCTGTGCCGCGGTACGACCCCCGATCTCGAACCCGTCCGCCCCTACCGCGACTTCATCGCCTGGCTGGGCAAGCGCGACCGCGCGGAGGCCGAAGCCTTCTGGCGCGACTACCTGGCCGGCTTCGACGCCCCGACGGCGTTGCCCGTCGACCGCTCGGTTCGCGACCACTGGGCTCAGGGACGCCGCCGCGCCGAGCTGCCGGAGGACCTGACCACCTCGGTCATGGACCTCGCCCGGCGCAGGCGCGTCACGCCGTCCACGGTGATCCAGGCGGCGTGGGTGCTCCTGCTGTCCGCCTACTCCGGTGACGACGAGGTCGTCTACGGCCTCACCGTGTCCGGCCGCCCCGCCGACCTGCCCGGCGTCGAGTCGATGGTGGGCGTCTTCATCAACACGCTGCCCGTGCGCGTGCGGGTGTCGTGGGAGCGTTCCTTCGCCGACTGGCTGGGGGAGCTGCAGGCGAACCAGGTCGCGGTGCAGCGCTACGAGTTCACCGCGCTCTCGGACATCAAGCGGTGGTCGGACCTGCCCCGCGGCAGCGGTGTCTTCGACAGCATCGTGGTGTTCGGCAACTACCCGCAGGCGCTGCTGTCCGAAGAGGACGAAGAGAGCGACGGCGACGAGGACCGCTTCGGCGCCCTCGACTCCATCGAGCAGGTCAACTACCCGATCGCGTTCGCGGTCGACCTGGAGGACACGCTCAAGATCGAGGCCGAGTTCTCCACCGGCGCGTTCGACGAGGCCACCGTCGACCGGCTGCTCGACCAGCTGCAGGCCGTGCTGGCCGCCGCGGTCGCCGGTCCTGACCGGCCTGTTCGTGCAGTGACGCCGACGCCGGCGACCGGCTGGGGCACGGGCCCCGCGTTCGACGAGCCGTACGTCGGCCTGGCCGAGCGGTTCCGGTCGGCTGTCAGCGAGTTCGGCGACCGGCCGGCCGTGCGTGACGGGGACCGCGAGCTGACCTACGCCGAGCTGGGTGACCGGGTGGCGCGGGTGGCGTCGGGCCTGCGCGCCGCCGGTGTCGCCGCGGAGACGCGGGTCGGCCTGTGGTTCGAGCGATCCGCTGACCTGGTCGTCGCGATCATGGCTGTGACGGAGGCGGGTGGCACGTACGTGCCGCTTGATCCAGCGCTCCCGCAGGGCCGGCTGCGTGACGTGCAGACCGCCGCCGGGGTCGAGCTGGTGGTGTCCCGCGGTGACTACGCCCTGGACGGTCCGCGCGTCGTCGAGTTCGCCGAGCTGGTGACCGGGGCGCCCGGATGGCCGGAACTCGTTGCCACGCCTGAACGCCTGGCCTACACGATGTTCACGTCGGGCTCGACCGGTGTGCCGAAGGGCGTCGAGATCACCGAGGAAGGTGTCGTGCGGGTCGTTCTCGACCCGGCGGTGACCGCCGTGCCCGGCGACGTGGTGGCGCACATGGCCGCCGTGTCGTTCGACGCGTCGACCTGGGAGATCTGGACGGCGTTGCTGAGCGGCGCGACGCTCGCCGTGGCGTCCGCGAACCTGGCCGAGCGGCTGGACGTCGCCAAGCTCTTCGCCGAGCACGGCGTGACGTTGTCGTTCATGACCACCGGTCTGTTCCACCAGCTGGCGGACACCGACCCCGGCGTGTTCTCCGGACATCGCAAGGTGCTGGCCGGTGGCGAGGCGATGTCACCTCTCCAGGCGCGCAAGGTGCTCGACGCCAACCCGGCCGTGGCGATCTACAACATGTACGGCCCCACCGAGTCCACTGTGTACGCGTCGTTCCACGACATGCACACCGGCCGGCTCGGCCCGTCGTCGGTCCCGATCGGCACCGCGTTGCGGGGCCTGCGCTTCTACGTGCTGGACCGCTGGCTCCAGCCGACGCCGGTCGGTGTGCCGGGAGAGCTGTACATCGGTGGCACCGGCCTGGCGCGTGGCTATGCGGGCCGGGCGGACCTGGCCGCCGAGCGGTTCGTCGCCGACCCGTACGTGCCGGGTGCCCGGATGTACCGCACCGGTGACCTGGTGCGGTGGGGTGCGGACGGCGCGGTCGACTTCGTCGGCCGCACGGACGACCAGGTGAAGATCCGCGGGTTCCGGGTCGAGCCGGGCGAGGTCGAGCACGTGCTCGTCGGCCACCCGGACGTCGCGAACGCCGCCGTGATCGTGAACGACAAGCGCCTGATCGCCTACGTCGTGAGCACCGCCGACCAGGCGGAGCTCCGCCGCTTCCTCGCCGAACGACTGCCGGAGTTCCTGGTGCCGTCGGCGATCGTGCCGCTCGACGAGCTGCCGTTGAACACCAACGGAAAGCTCGACGTGCGCGCACTGCCCGACCCCGGCGCACCCGAGAGCACCACCGCGTACGCACCGCCCAGCACCGATGCCGAACGCACCCTCGCCGAGGTGTGGTCGCAGGTCCTCGGCGTCGAACGGGTCGGTGTCCACGACAACTTCTTCGAGCTGGGCGGCGACTCGATCGTCAGCCTCCAGATCGTCTCGCGGTCCCGTGCCGCCGGACTGCGGCTGGAGATCGCCGACCTCTTCACGCACCAGACGGTCCACGAGCTCGCCGCCCGCGTCGGCACGTCCGAGCCCGGTTCGGCCGACCAGGGCACCGTCAGCGGACCGGTGGCCTTCACGCCCATCCAGAGCTGGTTCCTCCGCGAGAACCTGCCGCAACGCGACCACTTCAACTGGTCCGGCATGTTCGAGCTGGCACCGGGAACCGACGCGGGCACGATGCGGTCCGCGCTCGGCACCGTCGTCGCCCACCACGACGCCCTGCGGCTGCGCCTGAACGGCGACACCCAGGAGAACGTGCCCGCCGAGACCGCCGAGCTCGTGACCGTGCTCAGGACGGACCTCGACGGTCCGGCGCTGGACGAGATCGTCACCGCGGCCATGACCGCCGCGCAGACGTCGCTGAGCCTCACGGACGGGCCGCTGTTGCGTGCCGTGTACGTGGATCGCGGCGCCAAGCCCGCGTGGTTCGGCCTCACCGTGCACCACTACGTCGTGGACGCGGTCTCCTGGAACGTCCTGCTGGAGGACCTCGACACCGCGTACTCCGCCGGCGCGCTGGCGCCGAAGACCACGTCGTACCAGGAGTGGGCCGCCGCACTGGAGGCGTTCGACCCGCAGGACGAGCTGCCCTGGTGGCGTGAAGTCGCCCGGACGGCCACGGCCGTGCCGACCGACCTCGACGGACCCAACACGGAGGACTCGACCGAGTCCGTTCGCGTGGCCCTCGACGCTGACCGGACCTCGGTCCTGCTCACGCAGGCCCACCGCGCCTACCGCACCCAGGGCCACGAACTGCTCCTGGCCGCGCTGCTCCAGGTCCTCGGGCGGTGGACCGGCACCGGCTCCGCCGCCATCGACCTGGAGAGCCACGGCCGCGAGGCGATCGCCGACGGCATCGACCTGTCCCGCACCGTCGGCTGGTTCACCGCCATCCACCCCGTCGGGCTGCACCACGACGACCTCGGGGACGTCGGCGGTCTCATCAAGGGCGTCAAGGAACAGCTGCGGGCCGTGCCGCGCCGCGGTGTCGGCTACACCGTGCTGCGCGAGCGCGACGAGCAGCTCCGGAACGCCTTGGCGCGCCCGGTCGTCTTCAACTACCTCGGTGGTGTCGACGCCGCCGAGGACGACGCCGTGGGCCTGTTCGCCCGCGAGCTCTCCGAGGACCTGTGCGGCCCCGCAGAGGGCGACGGCGGCCTGCGCTCCCACGTGCTCGGCGTCGAGGTCGTCCAGGCCGCCGACGGAACCCTGTCCGTGGAGCTGCAGTACAGCACCAACCTCCACCTGCGCTCGACCGTCGAACAGCTCGCCGAGGCCTACGTGGCCGCACTGGCCGGCATCGTCGACCACTGCCGGTCCGGCGCGCACGGCCTGACACCGTCCGACGTTCCGCTGGCGGCCCTCGACCAGTCCTCTTTGGACGCCCTGGTCGCCCGCACGCCCGGACTGACCGACGCCTACCCGTTGTCGCCGTTGCAGCAGGGCATGCTCTTCCACGCCGTCGAGTCACCGGACAGCGGCGTCTACTGGACGCAGGACGTGCGGGAGCTGACCGGCGAGCTCGACGTGGACGCCATGCGCGCGGCCTGGCAGCTCGTGCTCGACCGGCACCCGGCGCTGCGCACCGGCTTCGTCTGGTCGGGTGTGCGCGAGCCGCTCCAGGTCGTCGTGGCTGACGTCGAGGTGCCGTTCGAGGTGCACGACTGGTCTGACGTCACGGACCCCGACGCCGCTGTCGAGCAGCTGCTGGCGGGCGACCGCGCTCGCGGGTGCGACCTCGCCACCGCGCCACTGCTGCGCGTGCACGTCGCCCAGGGCCGTGGCCACCACTGGATCCTCCTGGCGTTCCACCACCTCTACGCCGACGGCTGGAGCATCCCGCTGCTGTGGGACGAGGTCACCGCCGCCTACCAGGGCGAGTCGCTGCCGCCGGTGCGGCCGTACCGCGACTTCATCGCGTGGCTGGCACAGCGCGACTCCGCCGAGGCCGAGGCGTTCTGGCGCGAGTACCTCGCCGGGTTCGACTCGGCGACGCCGTTGCCGGTCGACCGGGTGGTGCGCGAGCACTGGGCCCAGGACCGGCGCGAGCTGGCGCTGCCCCGCGACGTCACGACGGCGCTCGTCGCCCTGGCCCGCGACCGGCGGGTCACCCTGTCGACCGTCGTGCAGGCGGCGTGGGCCGTGCTGCTGTCGGCCTACTCGGGCGAGGACGACGTCGTGTTCGGCCTGACCGTGTCCGGGCGCCCGGCCGACCTGGCCGGGGTGGAGTCGATCGTCGGCCTGTTCATCAACACCCTGCCCGTGCGGGTGAAGGTGGCGTGGGAGCGGTCGTTCGCGGACTGGCTCGGTGAGCTGCAGGAGAACCAGGTCGCCGTGCAGCGGCACGAGCACACACCGCTCGCCGACATCCAGCGCGTGGCCACCGGTGGCCTGTTCGACAGCATGCTCGTCTTCGGCAACTACCCGCAGGGTGAGGCCCCGGAGGAGGGCGAGGAGGACCCGGAGGAGCTGTTCGCCTCGACCGACTCCGTCGAGCAGATGCACTACCCGATGATCCTCGCGGTCGACCTCGAAGCGACCCTGAAGGTGGAGGCCAACTTCTCCACCGGCGCCTTCGACGCGTCCACTGTGGAGCGTCTGCTCGGTCAGCTGGCCGAGGTGCTCACCGCCGCCGCCCGCCGGCCTGCCGCCGCCGTGCGCGAGGTGACTCCCGCGCCCGTGACCGGATGGGGTCTGGGTCCGGTGCTGGACGAGCCCTTCATCGGGCTCGCCGAGCGGTTCCGGCTCGCTGCCGCCCGCTTCGCCGGTGAGGTGGCCGTGCGTGGCGGCGACCGCGAGCTGACCTACGCCGAACTGGGCGAGCGCGTGGCTCGCGTGGCGTCGGGTCTGCGTGCCGCCGGTGTGCGCGAGGAGACGCGGGTCGGGCTGTGGTTCGAACGGTCCGTGGACCTCGTGGTCGCGATTCTCGCTGTGACGCAGGCGGGTGGCACGTACGTGCCGCTCGACCCCTCGTTGCCGCACGGCCGGCTGCGTGACGTGCAGACCGCCGCGGGGGTCGAGCTGGTCGTGTCCCGTGGCGACTACGCCCTGGACGCGCCGAGTCTCGGCGTGGTGGACCTGGCCGATCTTGCCGCGGAACCGGACGACCGGCTGGTGCCGTCGTTGCCGGAGCGCCTCGTCTACACGATGTTCACGTCGGGCTCGACCGGTGTGCCGAAGGGCGTCGAGATCACCGAGGAAGGTGTCGTGCGGGTCGTGCTCGACCCGGCGGTCGCTGCTCGCCCCGGCGACGTCGTGGCGCACATGGCCGCGGTGTCGTTCGACGCTTCTACCTGGGAGATCTGGACGGCGTTGCTGAGCGGCGCGACGCTCGCCGTGGCTCCCGCGAACCTGGCCGAGCGGCTGGACGTCGCCACGTTCTACCCGGCGCACGGCGTCACGTTGTCGTTCATGACCACCGGTCTGTTCCACCAGCTGGCGGACACCGACCCCGGCGTGTTCTCGGGGCACCGCAAGGTCCTCGCCGGTGGCGAGGGCATGTCTCCGGTCCAGGCGCGCAAGGTGCTCGACGCGAACCCGGCCGTGGCGATCTACAACATGTACGGCCCGACTGAGTCCACTGTGTACGCGTCGTTCCACGACATGCACACCGGACGGCTCGGCCCGGCCACCGTGCCCATCGGCGACGCCCTGCGCGGCCTGCGCTTCTCGGTGCTCGACCGCTGGCTCCAGCCGACGCCGGTCGGTGTGCCGGGAGAGCTCTACATCGGCGGAACCGGCCTCGCGCGTGGGTACGCGGGCCGAGCGGACCTGGCCGCCGAGAGGTTCGTTCCCGACCCGTACGTGCCTGGCGCGCGGATGTACCGCACCGGTGACCTGGTGCGGTGGGGCGCCGACGGTGCTGTCGACTTCGTCGGCCGCACCGACGACCAGGTCAAGATCCGCGGGTTCCGGGTCGAACCGGGCGAGGTCGAGCACGTGCTCGCCGGGCACCCGGACGTCGCCAACGCCGCGGTCGTCGTTCGTGAGCTGCCGCAAGGGAAACGGCTCGTCGCCTACGTCGTGGGCACCGCCGAACCGGCGGACCTGCGGACGTTCCTCGGTGAACGGCTGCCCGAGTTCCTGGTGCCGTCGGCGATCGTGCCGCTCGACGAGTTGCCGTTGAACAGCAACGGAAAGCTCGACAAGCGCGCACTGCCGCTGCCCGAGGCGCCGGACTCCGCCAGCCACGAGGCACCCGGCACCGACGTCGAACGCACCCTCGCCGCCGTGTGGTCGGAGGTGCTCGGCGTCGAACGAGTCGGCGTGCACGACAACTACTTCGAACTGGGCGGCGACTCGATCGTCAGCCTCAAGATCGTCGCCAGGGCCCGGGAAGCGGGTCTGGAGCTGAAGATCGCCGACATCTTCACGCACCAGACCATCCAGCAGATCGCCGCCCACACGGGCGTCGCCACCGTCTCGCAGGTCACCGCGAAGCCGCTGGCGGACCTGGAGCCCCTGCGGGCACGGGTGCCGGACCTGGTCGACGCGTACCCGTTGTCGCCCATGCAGCAGGGCATGCTCTTCCACGTCCTCGAGGCGCCCGCCGACACCGCCGTTTACTGGGCGCAGGACGTGCGCGAGCTGCGCGGACCGCTCGACGTGGCCGCCCTGCGGGAAGCCTGGCGCACCGTCGTCGGCCGCCACCCCGCGTTGCGCAGCGCGTTCGTGTGGGAAGGCGTCGAGGAACCGCTGCAGGTCGTCGTAGGCGGGGTCGACGTGCCGTTCGAGGTGCTCGACTGGACCTCCGTCGCCGACCCCACCGCCGCTCTGGACGACCTGCTCGACGCCGACCAGCGGCGCGGGTTCGACGTCACCACGGCACCGTTGCTGCGGGTGTACGTGGCCGACCGGGGCGACCGCCAGTGGGTCGTGTTCACGTTCCACCACCTGTACCTCGACGGCTGGAGCATCCCGCTCGTCTGGGACGAGGTGTTCGCGGCCTACCGGGGGCAGTCGCTGCCGCCGGTGCGCCCGTACCGCGACTACATCGCCTGGCTCCAGGAACAGCCCTCCGCCGACGACTTCTGGCGCGAGTACCTCGACGGCTTCACCTCGCCCACGGCACTGCCGGTCGACCGCACCACCCGTGTGCACTGGGAGCAGGGCAGGCGCCACCGCGAACTGCCCGAGAGCGTGGCCCTGGCACTGGAAGGGCTGGCACGACGTGAGCGCGTCACGATCAGCGCCGTCGTGCAGGCCGCGTGGGCGTTGCTGCTGGCCTCGCACAGCGGTGACGACGACGTCGTCTTCGGCCTCACCGTGTCCGGGCGGCCCGCCGCGCTGGCCGGTGTCGAGTCGATCGTCGGGCTGTTCATCAACACGCTGCCCGTGCGGATCAGGGTCCCCGGCGACCGCACCCCGTTCGACCAGTGGCTGCGGACCGTCCAGGACGGCCAGGTCGCCGCGCAGCGGTTCGAGCACTCGCCGCTGGTCGACATCCAGCGGGTGGCCGGTGTGCCGAGGCTGTTCGAGAGCATCGTCGCCGTGCAGAACCTGCCCGGCGGGTTCGACGACGGTGACGGCGACGACGACGAGTTCGACTCACCCGCGTTGCTGGAGCAGGGACGCTATCCGCTGAAGCTCGTCGTCGACGTCGACGGCCAGCTGGCCCTGCTGTGCGAGTACTCCACCGGCGCGTTCGACGACGCCACCGTCGAGGCGCTGCTGGACCAGCTCGAACGCATTCTCGTCACCGTCGCGGCGCTGCCCGGCACGTCCGTGCGGGAGATCGCCCTGCTCGACGCCGCCCAGCGCGCCGAGGTGCTGGGGTGGAGCACGTCGGAGTCGCGTGAGATGCCGGCGACCCACCTGGCCGAGCTGTTCGGACGCCAGGTCGCGGCCCACCCGGAGCGCCCGGCGTTGCGCGGCGGTGTCGACCTCACCTACGCCCAGCTCGACCGCAGGGCCTCGGGTGTCGCCGAATGGTTGCGCGCCAACGGTGTCGGCACGGGCACCAGGGTCGGACTCCACCTGGACCGCGGCCCCGGGCTGATCATCGCCATGCTCGGTGTGATCGGCGCCGGCGGCAGCTACGTCCCGCTGGACCCCGCCCAGGGCACCGCCCGGCTCGCCCAGATGATCGGCACGGCCGGAGTCGGACTCGTTGTCACGGCAGGGGAGTGGCCCCTCGACATCCCTCGGGTGCGCGTGCTCGACGCGAACGTGCTCGACCTGCCCGAGGCCAAGGGGCCTCTGCCCGTCGCAGGCGGTCCTGGCAGCGAGCTGTACGTGCTGTTCACGTCGGGCTCGACGGGCGTGCCGAAGGGCGTGTCGCTGACCCACGAGGGCGTGGCCAGGGTGTGCACCGATGCCGCCGTGCGCGTCGGGCCCGGTGACGTCGTCTCGCACCTCGCCGGCATCGGCTTCGACACCGGCGCGTTCGAGATCTGGCTGGCACTGCTCAACGGCGCCACCCTCGTCGTCGGCCCCGCGGACATCGCCGAACGGATGGACGTCGGCAAGTTCCTGCGCGAGCACGGCATCACCGCCTCCCTGCTCACCACGGGCCTCTTCCACCAGCTGGTCGAGACCTCGCCCGACGTCCTCGACGGCCTGCGCCTGCTCGTGGTCGGCGGTGACGCCCTGCAGGCCCAGCACGCCCGCACGGCCCGCGAACGCCGCCCGGACCTGCACATCGTGAACGCCTACGGGCCCACCGAGACCACCATGACGTGCACGATCCACACGCTCGACGACATCGGCGCGCAGGTGCCCATCGGCAGGCCGTTCGCGGGCATGCGGGCCTACGTCCTCGACCCGTGGCTGCAGGTCGTGCCGGCGGGGGTGGCGGGCGAGCTGTTCGTCGGCGGCCCCGGCGTGGCCCGCGGCTACGTCGGCCGCGCGGACCTCACGGCGGAACGGTTCGTCCCCGACCCCACGGGCTCCGGGGAACGCCTGTACCGCACCGGTGACCGCGCTCGCTGGCGCTCCGACGGCACGCTGGAGTTCCTCGGCAGGGCCGACGAGCAGGTCAAGATCCGGGGCTTCCGGGTCGAGCCCGGCGAGGTCGAGGCACTGCTGGGCACTCACGAGGACGTGCGGGCCGCGGCCGTCGTGGCCACGTCGTCCGGGACCGGGAAGCGCCTTGTGGCCTATGTGGTCACCAGCGTCGGCACGGCCGAACTGCGCGCGTTCCTGCGCGAAAAGCTGCCCGACTACCTGGTGCCCTCGGCGTTCGTCGAACTCGACGCCCTGCCCCTGACGCCCAACGGCAAGCTCGACCGCCGTGCCCTGCCGGAACCGGCGGCGCCGGAGTCGGACGGTGCCTACGTCGCCCCGCGCACCGACGCGGAACGGGCGCTGGCGGGCATCTGGGCGAAGCTGCTGGGTGCCGACCGCGTCGGCGTGCACGACAACTTCTTCGACCTGGGCGGCGACTCGATCGCCTGCCTCCAGGTGGTGGCACGGGCGCGTGCCGCGGGCCTCGGCCTCGCGGTCGCCGACCTGTTCACGCACCAGACGGTCGCCGAGCTGGCCGCCGTGACCACCGCCCCCGTGCCGGTCGAGGAGGGCCCGGTCACCGGACCGGTGCCGCTGACGCCCATCCAGCGGTGGTTCACCAAGGCCACCATCGACGACCGGAACCACTGGAACTGGTCGGGGCTCTTCGAGCTCGCACCGGACGTGGACGCCGGCAGGCTTTCCGCCGCGCTCGACACCCTGGTGACCCACCACGACGCCCTGCGCACCCGCCTGCACCACGGGCCCGACGGCTGGCGGCAGCACGTCGCCGAGCCGGGCGAGGCCGCGGCGTTCACGGTCGTCCAGGGCGATGTCCGGGAGCACATGGACGCGCTGCAACGTTCGCTGGACCTCGTGAACGGTCCTCTCGTGGCCGCGGTTCTGTTCGACCGCGGTGACGAACCCCCGTGGCTCGGCCTCGTCGTGCACCACCTGGTGGTCGACGGCGTCTCCTGGAACATCCTGCTGGAAGACCTCGACGCGGCGTACCAGGGCGAACCCCTCGGGGCGAAGACCACGTCGTTCCGGCGGTGGGCCGAGTCCGTCACGGCCTTCGCCGACAGCGCCGAGGTCCGCGACGAGCTGCCGTACTGGCTGGAGCGGGCGGAGACCGGCTTCACGCTGCCGGTCGACGCGACAGGTGCCAACACCGAGGACTCCGCCGCCGTCGAAGAGGTCACCGTCCGCGCCGCGGGGCTGCCGAACGCGAAGGTCCTCGACGTGGTCCTGGCCGCGTTGCTGCAGACGCTGGGGGAGTGGGCCGGCACCGGCACCGTCGTCGTCGACCTCGAACACCACGGCCGCGAGAGCCTGGCACCGGGCACGGACCTGTCCCGCACGGTCGGCTGGTTCACCTCGGTGCACCCGGTGGTGCTCCAGCACGACGACCTGGGCGACGCCGCCGGAGTCGTCGCCGCGGTGAGCGAAAGCCTGAAAGCCGTGCCACGGCACGGAGTCGGCTACGGCGCGCTGCGCCATCTGACGGCTGAAGACCCGGAGGTGCTTCGCCTCCGTGCCGCCCCAGACCGTCAGATCAACATCAACTTCACGGGCGGAATGGACTCCGTGAACGACGACGAGGTCAGGGGCCTCATCGTCGACGAACTACCGGGTGACCTGTGCGGCGAGAGCACCAGCCGCGGACTGCGTCCGTACGCGCTGCACCTGGAGATCGAGCGCACCGGCGAGGGAGATCTCCTCGTCGAATGGCACCACAGCACCAACTTGCACCGCACCGAGACCGTGCGACGGGTCGCGTCCCGATTCCGGGAGGCCGCAGAGGCCCTGATCGCACACCTGAACAGGAAGTAGGGGGAGCAGTCCTTTGTCCACACCCAAGCGGATCTACGCCCTGTCGGCCGACGAGGCCGCCGAGGCCGAGAACCTGACACTGCGCATCGCCAAGGAGTACTCGGGCCCGGCGGACGAGCAGCTGCTGCGCGACCTGCCGCTGCTCGCCGCCGAACTGCCCGTGGGCCAGCGCCGATTCCTGCGCGACTTCGCGCTGGAAGACGAGCTGGGCTACGCCGTGGTCCGCGGTCACCACATCGACGACGCGCGCATCGGCCCGACGCCGCAGCACTGGCGTGGCCGGCCGACGCCGACGCCGGAGTTCGCCGAGGAGATCCTCCTGCTGCTGCACGGCTCCCTGCTCGGTGAGCCGTTCGGCTGGAAGACCCAGCAGGACGCCCGGCTCGTCCACGACATCTTCCCCATCAAGGGTTTCGAGACCGAGCAGATGGGGATCGGCAGCACCGACACGCTCACGCTGCACACCGAGGACGCGTTCCACCCGTGGCGCGCCGACTACCTGCTGCTGGAGTGCCTGCGCAACCCCGACAAGGTCGCGACGATCGTCTCCGAGCCCGACCTGCGGTCGCTCGACGCGAAGCACCTCGAGCTCCTGCACGAGCCGAACTTCCTGATCCGGCCGGACGACTCGCACCTGGCCAAGCACAACGAGACCAAGGGCGTCGACGCCGAGTTCTCGGAGATCGCCGAGATGAAGGCCGACGACAACCGCGTCGCCGTCCTCTACGGATCGCGCGAGCACCCGTACATCCGCATCGACCCGTACTTCATGGAGACGCCCACGGACCCCGCCGCGCGCGAGGCCCTGCAAGCGGTCAGCGACCTCCTGGAGGCGTCCTGCCTGGACGTCGCCCTGGAGCCGGGTGACGTCCTCATCATCAACAACCACCGCCTCGCGCACGGCCGGCAGGCGTTCCAGGCCCGTTACGACGGCACGGACCGCTGGCTCAAGCGGGTCAGCATCACCACCGACCTGCGCAAGTCCCACGAGCGGCGCGCCTCGGCGACCGCACGCCTGATCTGACGGATACGGAAGTCATGCCGAACCCGCTCCACAGCCTCCCGCCCACCGCCAAGGGCATCCTCGCCGTTCTCCGGGTCCTGCCACGGGTCAGCCGGCCGCGCACGGTGCTCCTGGCGGGCGGCGTGGTGGTGGGCGCGGTCCTGCCCATCGGGATCGCCGTCCTCACCGGTCTGCTGATCGGTGCCATCCCCGACGCCGCGCGCGACGGCGCGGACTCGTCCGCCGCGGGCCGGGTGGGCACCCTGCTGGTCGCGGTCGCGATCACGATCCTCCTCGAGCGCCTGACGTCCCCGCTGCTGCGGGCCGCCGTGTCGACGCTCGGCCGCGACCTCGACCGGTACCTGCAGGAGGTCGTGCTCACCGCACTCGCCAGGCCGAGGGGCATCGCGCACCTCGAGGACCCCGACGTGCTCGACGAGGTCCGCATCGTGCGGGGTCTCGGCATGAGCGCGCACCGGCCGGGCCAGACCGTCGAGGCCCTGCCGGAGGTGCTCACGTCGTGGCTGCGGGCCATCGGCTCGGCGGCCGTGCTCACCTGGTTCCACTGGTGGCTCGGCCTGGCGTGGCTCGTGATCTGGCCGATCATCGTCTACCGGATGCAGCGCGACTACCTGCGGGTCGGCGAGGAGGGGTTCGGGCAGAGCGCCCAGCTCCGCCAGGCCGAGTACGCGAGGGACCTCGCGCTCGATCCGGGCCCGGCCAAGGAGGTGCGCCTCTGGGGCGCCCTCGGCTGGCTCGTCACGCGGTTCGACACGTTGTGGCAGGCCGGGATCGGCCCGATCCGCAGGGCGCGCCGCCCCCGGCCCGGCATGGTGCTCGGCTCCGCGTCCGCGATCCTGGTCATCAACGTGCTCTCCTACGGCCTGCTGGCCTACGCGGCGGTGCAGGGCGACCTGACGCTCGCCGCCCTCGCCGTGTTCGTGGAGGCACTGGCCAACGCCAACGAGTACGCGGTCGGCGACGAGCACCTGTACCTGTCGAACGCCGCCGTCACCGTGCCGAAGCTCCTCTCGCTGGAGAAGCGGCTCGCCGACGGCGCGCCACCGCAGTCGGGGCTCCCGGTCAGCGCGGACGTCCCCTCGCAGGAGATCCGCTACGACGGGGTGGCGTTCCGATATCCCAGCGGCGAACGTGACGTCCTGAACGGTCTGGACCTGGTGATCCCGGCCGGGCAGTCGCTGGCGATCGTCGGTGACAACGGCGCGGGCAAGACCTCGCTGGTGAAGCTGCTCGCCGGTTTCTACGAACCCACCGGCGGCAAGATCAGCGTCGACGGCGCGGACCTCGCCGGCCTCGACCCCGAGGAGTGGCGCAGGCGGGTGGCGGTGCTGTTCCAGGACTTCACCCGGTACCACCTGCCGGTGCGCGACAACATCGGCCTCGGCGCCGTCGAGCACGCCGGTGACGAGGACATGCTGCGCCGAGCCGCGGACCGCGCCGGGATCGGCGACCTGATCGAGTCGTTGCCGAACGGCTGGGACACCGTCCTGTCGCAGACCTACTCCGACGGCGTCGACCTCTCCGGCGGGCAGTGGCAGCGCGTCGCGCTGGCCCGTGCGATGTTCGCCGTCGAGGCCGGCGCCAAGGTCCTCGTGCTCGACGAGCCCGCTGCGGCGCTCGACGTGCGGGCGGAAGCCGAGCTGTACGAACGGTTCCTGGACCTCACCCAGGGGCTCACCACGATCATCATCTCACACCGCTTCTCCACCGTGCGGCGCGCCGACCGGATCGTGGTCGTGTCCGACGGACGCGTCATCGAGGCCGGTGGCCACGACGAGCTGATCGATCGCGACGGCCGCTACGCCCACCTGTTCCGCCTGCAGGCGGAGCGCTTCCAGCCGACGGGAGGAAGCACCGATGCGTGACACCTGGCGGGCTTTCGTCACCACCATCAGCTTCGGGTTCCGCGCGGCACGCTGGCACGCGGTCTTCCAGATCCTGACCGAGATCGCGCTCGCGCTCACCGGGCCCCTGATCGCCTACAGCGCCGGCGTTCTCGTCGACGCAGCCAGTGAGCGGGATCTGGACCGGGCGCTCACCGCCGGGTTCGGCATCGCCGCCGCCACCGGGCTGCTCATCGTGGCCCAGTACTACAACGCCCACTGCGTGTTCGCGGTCCTCGAACGCACCCAGGCGCTGTCCGACCGGACGCTGATGCGCCTGCTCGGCGGGATCGGAAGCCTTGCCCCGCACGAGAACCCGAAGTACCTCGACCAGATCCAGCTCCTGCGCGAGGAGCGCGAGAGCCTCGCCGAGATGACCAACGCGACGGCCGGACTGATCAGCGCGTTCGTCGGCTTCGGCACGACGGCGCTGCTGCTCGCTCAAGTCCACCCCGCGCTCATCTCCCTGGCGCTGCTGGCGTTCATCTCGTTGTGGATCACCAGCCGGGCCAACGACCTCGCGGTCGACGCCCAGGAGGACACCGGCGAACCCGAGCGGCTGCGCCGCCACCTGTTCGACATCGGCACGACCGCCGGTGCGGGCAAGGAGCTGCGCGTCTTCGGACTTACCCGCGAGCTGGTCCGCCGGCACCACGAGGTCTCCGACGAGGTGCTCGACACCCGCAACGGCGCCGCCTGGCGCGGTGCCGTGCTCAAGAGCATCGACGCGGTGATCAACGCGGCGGGGTTCTTCGGCGCCATCGCACTGGTGGTCTGGCTCGCGATCCAGGGCAGGGCCACCCCCGGCGACGTCGTCATGGTCGTCGCGCTCACCATCGAGATGGCCGCGGTCGTCGCCTCCTCCGTCGGCTACAGCGGCGACTTCCTGTGGTGCCTCAAGCAAGCCCGCCGCTACGTCTGGCTCGAGCGGTTCGCCGCGACCGAGGTCAAGCGCACGGAGGAGCCGGCCGCGCCGCCGGCGTCGCTCAGCCACGGCATCGACCTCGTCGACGTCACCTACCGCTACCCGGCCAGCGACCACACCGTCCTCGACGGCGTGTCCCTGCACCTGCCGGCCGGCTCCGTGGTCGCGCTGGTGGGGGAGAACGGCGCCGGCAAGTCGACGCTGGTGAAGCTGCTGTGCGACTTCTACGAACCGGACGGCGGCGAGATCCAGGTCGACGGCGTCGACCTGCGCCGCATTCCCAGTGCCGACTGGCGGACCCGGCTCACCGGTGCCTTCCAGGACTTCGCCGAGCTGCAGTTCGCGGCCCGCGAAACCGTGGGCGTGGCCGACATCGGCCGGATCGACGACGACGCCGCGCTGCACGGGGCCCTCGGACGGGCCGGGGCGAGGTCCGTTGTGGACGGTCTGCCGCGCGGCCTCGACACCCAGCTCGGCCGGTCGTGGGAGGGCGGCGTCGAGCTGTCCGGAGGGCAGTGGCAGAAGCTGGCACTTGCCCGCGGCCTGCTGCGCACCGACCCGTTGCTCGCCGTCTTCGACGAGCCCACCGCCGCGCTCGACCCGCAGACCGAGCACGCGCTGTTCGAGCGCTTCGCCCAGGCCGCCAGGGAAGGAAAGCAACGAGGAACGGTGACTCTTCTTGTGTCACACCGCTTCTCGACGGTGCGCATGGCCGACCTGATCGTGGTCCTCGACGGCGGCCGCGTCCGCGAGGTGGGCAGCCACGAGCACCTCATGGCCCACCCCGACCTCTACGCCGAGCTGTACGACCTGCAGTCCTCGGCCTACCGCTGAAAGGAGTCGCCCTGATGAAGTTCGAACCAGCGCCCCTCGAGGACTGGATGCGCCTGTACTACTTCGCGGTGGACGACGACATCGGCAGCAGCGGGGTCGAGGACTACTCGCTCGCGGAGCTGCGCGCGTTGCTCGGCATCGGGAACGACGAGCTCGACGCCGTCGTGTTCCGCGACAGCACGTCGTTCGGCGGCGAGGAAGTGCGCACCGCCATCGCCGCGCGGTGGGGCACCGGTGACCCCGACAAGGTCATGGTCACGCACGGCGGCAGCGAGGCGATCTACCTCGTGCTCAGCACGTTGCTCGAACCGAGCGACGCCATCGTCGTCACCGAGCCGACCTATCACACGCACACGTCGATCGCCCGGTCCATGGGCTGCGACCTGCGCGTGTGGCCACTGCGCCCGGAGAACGGCTTCCGCCCGGACCTGGACGACCTGCGTGCGGTCGTCGACGGCGCCAAGGCCGTCGTCGTGAACTTCCCGCACAACCCGACCGGCGCGTCGCTCACCCCGGCCCAGCGCGACGAGTTCGTCGCCATCTGCGCGGAGGCGGGCGCGTACCTGGTGTGGGACCAGGCCTTCCGCGAGATGGTCATCGAGGGCGAGCCGCTGACCGACCCCGTGCACGACTACGACAAGGCGATCTCCATCGGCACCCTGTCGAAGGGTTACGGCCTGCCGGGTCTGCGCGTCGGCTGGGCGATCGGGCCGGAGGACGTCCTGCGGGGCACCCTCGACCTGCGCGACCGCATGACGTTGCACCTCTCGCCGCTGGTCGAGCTGCTCGCCACCCGCGTCGCCCGGCACGCCGACCTCCTGGTGGGCCCGCGCATGGAGCAGGCCCGCCGCAACCTGGGGCTGCTGCGCCAGTGGGCCGCCGACCACCCGGACCTGATCGACCTGCCGGAACCGATGGGCAGCGCCAGCACGTTCCCGCAACTGCTCGGCCACACCGACACCACCGGCTTCTGCCACGACCTGGCGAGGGAACACCGCACGCTCCTCGTCCCGGGGTCGTGCTTCGGGGACCCGACCCGCGTCCGGCTGGGCTACGGCGGCCCCACCGCCTCGTTCACCCGAGGCCTCGACACGCTCGCACTCGCAGGGGAGAAGGCCCGTGTTCAGAATTGACCTGTCCGAATCCGACATCGCCGAGGCGGGCGCGCTCGTGGCCTCGCTGGCCGAGCGGTACCGCACGGTCGAGGACCCCGCATTCGTGCGCGAGGCCACGATCATCGCCCACGAACTGCCGCGCGCCCTGCGTGCCGGCCTGCTGGAGTTCCGCCTCACCGAGCCCCACCCGCTGTGCGTGGTCGGCGGCTACCCGATCGACGACGACCGCATCGGTCTCACGCCGGCGCACTGGAAGGACTGCGGCGGCGAGGGCAGGCCGACGCTGGCGGAGGACCTGTTCTTCTACCTCTGCGCGTCGTTGCTGGGCGACCCGATCGCCTGGTCCACCCAGCAGGACGGCCGGCTGCTGCACGACGTGTTCCCCATCAAGGAACACCAGTACGAGCAGCTCGGTTCGGGCAGCGAGGAACTGCTCACGTGGCACATCGAGGACGCGTTCCACCCGATGCGCACGGACTACGTGGGCCTCATGTGCCTGCGCAACCCCGACGGCGTCAACACCACGTACGGCTCGCTGGAAGGCATCGACCTGCCTGCCGACGTGGTCGAGGTGCTGCGCCAGGAGCGCTTCCCGATCCGCCCGGACCGCTCGCACCTCGCCGCCAACCGCCAGAACGACGGCGACGAGCAGCTGCGCCGCCTGCGCGACCGCAGCTACGAGTGGATCACCGGCCTGGACGCGAACCCGGAGCCCATCGCGGTGTTGTTCGGCCCGCAGGAGAACCCGTACCTGCGCCTCGACCCGTACTTCATGGAGGTCCCGGCCTCCGACCCCGAGGCAGCCGCCGCGCTGGACACGATCGTCAAGGCGATCGACGCGAACATCGCGGGCTACGCCCTGAAGCCCGGTGAGGTCCTGTTCCTGGACAACTACCGCGGCACGCACGGCCGCGAGCCGTTCACCGCCCGTTTCGACGGCACCGACCGCTGGCTGACCCGCCTGAACATCGCCCGCGACCTCCGCAAGTCGCGGGCGCACCGCCGCAGTGCCGACGACCGCACCATCTACTAGTCAGGAATCTCCGATGCGCACGAGCCCATTTGATGACGAGGACGGCCGCTTCTTCGTGGTCGTCAACGACGAGGGCCAGCACGCCCTCTGGCCGGCCACGCTGGCCGCCGTTCCCGACGGCTGGACCGTCGCCCACGGCGAGGACACCCGCCAGGCCTGCCTCGACTACGTGAACCAGAACTGGACGGACATGCGGCCGCGCAGCGTCCGGGACCAGCTGGACCGGCAGGCCGCCGGGAGGTGACGGGACGGCGCAGCCCCGCCGGGTCCACGGTGAGGCTGCGCCTGGCACGTCCGCCTGGCGTGCCTGGATGTGCGGGCATGTCCGGCCTGCCTGATGAGGCTTCCTCCGGCGTGCCGGCCGTAGCTGTGTCCGGTGTGGGCCCTGCCCGGCGCTTGGGATGCCCCGCCGGATCCCCGGTGGGGCTGCGCTCGGCGCCTCTGGGGTGCCTATGGCTGGGGCGCGTCCGGTGAGGCCGCCCCGGTATGTCCGCCGTGACTGCGTCCGGTGTCGCTCTGCCCGGCGCCTGGGTGTGGCCGTGTCCGCCGGAACCCAGGTGAGGCTGTGCCTGTCGTGCCCGGCGCGCCTGTGCTTTGGGTGTGCGGGCGTGCCCGCCGTAGTTGTGTCCAGCGTGCCCCCGGCCGTGTCCCGCCGGGTCCCGGTGAGGCCGCGCCCGCCATGCCCGGGAGTGTCCCCACGTGTCCGGGTTGGACGATCTAGGCTGTCGCGGTGATCACCGGGTGGCGGCACCCCGCCCGCCTCGTCGTACTCGCCTTCCTGGCGGCCACCGCGGCCGCCACGGCGCTGTTGATGCTGCCGGTCTCGGCGGAGTCGGGCCAGGCCACGGGGTTCATGGACGCGCTGTTCACCGCGGCCTCCGGCATCAGCGGCACCGGGCTCGCCGTGGTCGACACCGGCTCGCACTGGTCGGTGTTCGGCGAGGTGCTGCTGCTGGTGCTGTGGCAGGTCGGCGGTTTCGGCATCATGACGCTCGCGTCGGTGCTGGCGCTGCTGATCTCGCACCGGCTGAACCTGCAGATGCAGCTCACCGTGAAGACCGAGACCAACACGCTGAACCTCGGCCAGGTCCGCAGGGTCGTGGCCGGGGTGGTCACGATCAGCCTGGTCGTGGAGGCGATCGGCGCGGTCGTGCTGGCGCTGCGGTTCTGGCTCGGCTACGGCGAGCCGTTCGGGCGGGCCCTGTACTCCGGGGTCTTCCACTCCATCTCGGCGTTCAACAGCGTCGGCCTCTCGCTCTACCCGGACAACCTCGTGCGGTACGCGACCGATCCGTGGGTGTGCCTGCCGATCGTGGCGCTCGCGGTGACGGGCGGGCTGGGCTTCCCGGTGCTGTTCGAGTTCCTGCGCCGCGGCCGCAAGCGGTGGTCGCTGCACACCAAGATCACCGTGCCCGTGTACCTGGGCCTGATGACGTTCGGCACCGTGGTCGTGCTCGTCGTCGAATGGGCCCGCGCGGGCACGCTCGGTCCCTACGGCGTCGGCGACAAGCTCCTGATCGGACTGTTCCACGGCGTCATGCCCGGCTCGGCCGGGTTCAACACCGTCGAGGTGGCCCAGCTGCAGCCCGCCACGCTGCTCGTCAACGACGTGCTGATGTTCATCGGCGGCGGCAGCGCGGGGACCACGGGCGGCATCAAGGTCACGACGTTCGCGCTGCTCGCGTTCGTGTTGCTCGCGGAGGTTCGCGCCGAACCCAGCGTGCACGTCATGGGCCGCCGGCTGAGCTCGGAGGTGCAGCGCCAGGCGGTCACGGTCGCGCTGCTGGGCGTCGGCGTGGTGATGGTCGCGACGATGGTCATGCTCGCCACCACCTCGTTCCGCCTCGACGCCGTGCTGGTCGAGACCACGTCGGCGTTCGGCGGCGTCGGCATGTCCACCGGCATCACTCCCGAGCTGCCCCTCTCCGGGCAGATCGTCATCATCGTGCTCATGTTCATGGGCAGGGTCGGGTCGATCACCCTGGTCTCGTCCCTGGCGCTGCGGGAACGCCGCCGGCGCTACGAACTACCCGAGGAGCGACCCATTGTCGGATAAGCACCCGTCCCGCGTCGTCGTGCTCGGACTGGGCCGCTTCGGCAGGTCGGTCGCGCTCGAACTGGTCGCCCTGGGCACCGAGGTCATGGCGATCGACTCGGACCCGAAGCTGGTCCAGCGCTACGCCGACGACGTCACCCACGCCGTCGTCGCCGACACCACCGACGCCGAGGTCATGCGCCAGCTGGGAGTCGACGAGTTCCAGCGCGCGGTCGTCGGCATCGGCAACAACCTCGAAGCCAGCATCCTGACCACGGCCGTGCTGGTCGACTTCGGCATCCCGGACATCTTCGCCAAGGCGATCAGCCGGGAACACGGCCGCATCCTCGAACGCATCGGCGCCCACCACGTCGTACTGCCCGAACACGAGATGGGCGAACGCGTCGCGCACGTCGCGGCCGGCCGCGTGCTCGACTACATCGAGATCGAGGACGACTACGCGATGATCAAGGCCCGGCCGCCCGAGGAGGCGATCGGCAAGCCGCTCGGCACGAGCAAGCTGCGGGCCAAGTACGGGGTGACCGTGGTGGGCGTGAAGCGTCCGGGGCAGGGCTTCACCTACGCCACCGCGGAGACCGTGATCGAGAGCGGTGACGTGCTCATCCTCGCAGGGAAGGTCAGTGACGTGGGGCGCCTCGCGGACCGGACGTGACCGGCTCGTTCTGGTGGGACCTGCTGATCGGCGTGGCGGCCGCCCTGCTGCTGACCTGGGTGGCGCTGATCGTCGCGCTGGTGGTCGTCCGCCCGCGCGGAGGCCTGCTGCGCGAGGCGTTGCGCCTGCTGCCCGACGTGCTGCGCCTCGTGCGCAGGCTCGCCGCGGACAGGTCGCTGCCGCGGGGAGTCCGGGTCCGGCTGTGGTTGCTGATGGTCTACCTCGCCATGCCGATCGACCTGGTCCCCGACTTCATCCCGGTGCTCGGGTACGCCGACGACGCGATCATCGTCACGGCCGTGCTGCGCGGCGTGGTCCGCCGCGCGGGCATCGACGCCGTTCGCGCGCACTGGCCCGGCACCGATGACGGGTTCGCCGCGGTCGTCCGCCTCGCCGGGTTGTGACGTCACCAGGGAATGACGCCCTCGTCGTCGAAGAAACCGCCGCGCGGCCCGTCGTCCGGCAGGGTGGCGAGCCGGATGGCGATCGCGGCGCCCTGTTCGGCCGTGCGCGGCGCGGCGAAGCCGGTGAAGTCGGTGGCGACGTAACCGGGGCAGGCGGCGTTCACGATGACGTTCGTGTCCGCTAGTTCGCGGGCGTACTGAGCGGTGATGCTGTTGAGCATCGACTTCGACGGCGCGTAGGCGGCGAGCGGCGGCCCGGTCTGCAGCGCGAGCGAACCCATGTTGCTGGACATGTTGACGATGCGCGGTGACTCCGCTTCGCGCAGCAGCGGCAACATCGCGTTCGTCACGCGCACGACGCCGAACACGTTGGTGTCCAACACCGTGCGCACGACGTCGAGATCCAATGTGGACGGGATTTGAACGCCGCCGTCGGTGCGCCCGCCGATGCCCGCGTTGTTGACGAGCACGTCGAGCCTGCCTGTCGTCTGCTCGATGGTCTTCGCCGCGGCTGCGGCGCTGTCGTCGGAGGTGACGTCGAGCGCGACCCCGAACGCGTCGATGCCGTTGGCCCGCAGGCGTTCGACGGCATCCGCGCGCCGGACGTCGTCACGCGCCCCCACCGCCACCGTGAATCCGATCGCCCCCAGGCCCTGGGCGATGGCGAAACCGATTCCCTTGTTCGCGCCGGTGATCAGCGCGGTCCTGTTGTTGCTCACGTGATCCATGCTCGGTGGAGTGGCCCGCGCTGTCCAAGATCGATTCAGTACGCTGTGATACTCCACGGGTATCAGTACGCTGAAGTGCGTGCACGATCTCGAGACCCGCGAACTCCGCTACTTCGTCGCCGTCGCGGAGGAGCTGCACTTCGGCCGCGCCGCCGAACGGCTCGGGATCGCCCAGCCACCGCTGTCCCGCGCGATCCGGCAGCTGGAGCACCGGCTCGGCGTCCAGCTCCTCGACCGCGACCGCCGGGGCGTGGCGCTCACCGACGCGGGCCGGGTGCTGCTGCACGAGGCACGCCCGGCGCTCGACGCGGTCGCGGCCGCCGCGCGCCGGACGCGCCGCGCGGGAGACCCCCGCCGGCCACTGGTGCTCGTGACCAAGGCGGGGGCGTCCCACGAACTGCTGCAACGGCTGCTCGGCGCGGTCGAGGCCGAGACGCCGGTCGAGGTGTTGTTGTGCGAGGTCGGCGAGCAGGCGGGGCTGCTGCGCGACGGGAGTGCCGACGTCGCGATCATGCACCGGCCGTTCGACGACCTCGCCGGATTCGACACCGAAGACCTCCTGACGGAGGGCCAGGTCGCGATCCTTCCTGCGGCGCACCCCCTCGCGGCACGTGATCAGCTCACGTTCGCCGAGGTCCGCGACGTGCCGGGCCTGCCGATCGCCCGGTGGCCGCGGCTCGACGGGTCCTATCCGGACGGACCGGGCCCGGAGGTGCGCACGCAGTCGAAACTCGCTCAGCTCGTGGCGCTCGGCAGGACGTTGCTCGTCATTCCCGCTTCCAGCCGCGCCTGGCAGTGGCCGGAGCACGTCGCCGTGCCCGTCCTCGACGCTCCTGACGTCACCACGGTGCTCGCGTGGCAGCCGGGCAACCGGTCGCAGGCCCTGGCGTCGTTCGTCCGCACGGCGGCAACGCTCTGGCCGTGACGGTCACTCGGTTCCCTCGAACGTCACCGCCGAGTCGGTGCGGGCGGGCGTGCCCCAGACGAAGTCACGGGCCGCCGCGTCACCGGCGAGGTAGTGGCGGAACCACGACGTGAGCACCCGTTTCGCCGCGACGAGCTGAGCTGCCCTGGTGATGGAACCGTTGTCGCAGAACAGTCCCGAGGAGTCCATGAAGCCGCAGTGAAAGCCGCCGGTGATGGTGCGGAGCTGCTTCGACGGCGGCTTGGCCGCGAACATCGGCCGCTGGTGCTCACCGACCGGGGTGATGGTGTCCTGCGATCCGGCGAGGAACTGCGCCGGCACCCGCAACGTCGCGGCCGCCGCCTTCGCGGAGGGGTTCGTCTCCGCCGCCGCGTAGGTCGAGATCGCCGTGATCTTCGGGTTGCGCGCGGCGGCGAGGACGGCGGCGCCTCCGCCCATGGAATGCCCCGAGACACCCAGTGCCGTGGTGGTGATGTGCTCCCGGAAACGGGAACCCGCCGTGCCGTCCTGAGCGACGAGCCAGGTGAGGCCGGTGTTGAGGTCGTCGGCGAAGGCGCTGTGACTGGGGCTCAGGCCGCCCTGGGTCGTGGGCACCACCACGACGAAGCCCCACGAGGCGAGGTGCGTGCTCGTGCTGGTGTACTTCGACGTGGCCTGGAAGAAGCCGTGCCCGAAGGCGATCGCGGGGAACCTGCCGGTGGCGACGGGCTGGTTCACGCCCGAGGTCGCCGCCGGGTAGTGCACCCGCGCCGGGACGGACCTGCCGCCCGCCACGGCCGTGACATCGCTGTACGCCACCGGGTACGTGCCTGGCAGGCCGTAGTCCGGTGGCGCGGCTGACGCCGGAGTGGCCAGGGTCGAGGCCACCAGGGCGAGCGTGATCGCGAGAACGCGCATGAGCTTCTCCTCATGAGAAAGTCAGGGAGATCCGAATCGCATGTGCAGGGTGGAGACGGCCAGGTGCAGGCGTGGCCGCGCCGCGCCGAGCCAGCCGAGTTCGCCGTCCGGCGTGATGCGCCAGCGCAGGCGGGTGAGGCTGACACGAGCGGACGTGCGTAGTTCCGTGCGATGTGTCCTGCCGTGCAGGGTCTGCCAGACCGAAGTGGTCAACCGGACGGGAAGTGCTCGCGACGACCTGCGGGTCTCGGTGGCGGAAGCGATGACGTCACCTTCGTCGTGAGCCGTCGCGTCGAGGTGCGGCTCGGTGGAGAAGGTGAAGCCCGCCAGCAGTTTCGGGATTCCCCACAGTGCTCGCGCACCCTGCTGGGACGCGCTGTCGTCCACCATGATGTCCAGAATGGACAGACCGAGCCGGGCCTTCCGGCGTACCAGGACCGCGGCCATCACCTCGTGGTAGGCCAGTACACCGGGCGGCTGGTAGTCGACGAACGCCGACACCACCAGCACTCGGCCGAACAGGCTCAACGGCACCACGTCCGGCGGTGGCAGGGGCACGGCCGAACGTGGTGCCGTCCACAGGGTGAGCCAACCCCGTCCGTGCAGATCCCACGGCTCGGCGGGCCACTCACTCGGCATCGTGCACCTCCACGTCGCGACGCAACGCGGCGGGCGCGCCGTCCGGGACCGCCGGACTGCGCGGTGCCACGGCGTTCACCCGCAAGTGTGCGGCGCCTGGTTCCGGACGCGGATCAGGCTCCCCCTTGTTGGGCCACAACGACATCGCCCGCTCCGCGAGCGCGGTGATGGTCAGCGCCGGGTTCACGCCGAGGTTCGCCGGGATCGCGGACCCGTCGACGACGTGCAGGCCGGGACAGCCGTACACCCGCTGGTACGGGTCGACCACGCCCGTCGCGGGGGAGTCCCCGATCACGCAGCCGCCGATGAGGTGCCCGGTCAGCGGGATGTCCACCAGGTCCGTCCACGCTCCTCTGGCCACCCCGCCCGCCTTGGCCGCGAGCCGCCGCGCCACGTCGTGCCCGGCGGGGATCCAGGACGGGTTCGGAGCACCCTCGCCCTGCGTGGTGGTCATCCGCCCACGCCTGGACACGGTGGTGAGCGAGTTGTCGAGACTTTGCATGACCAGCAAGGCGATCGTCTCCTCGGACCACGCGCGCGGCGTGTGCATCCGCAGCACCGAGCCGCGCTCGCGGAGGAGTTGGGCGAGGCCGCGCCGCAGCCGCGCGGGACCGCCGTCGACCAGCGTCGTCATCAGCAGCCCCATGAGGTTGCTGCCTTTGCCGTACCGGACCACCTCGACGTGCGTGTCGGCGTTCGGGTGGATGGACGACGTGATGGCGAGACCGCGGGAGTGGTCCACCCGGCCGCCGGGCGTCCGCACGGCCACCACGGCCTCGGAGTTGGTGCGGCACAGGAACCCGAGCCGTGGCGAGAGACCGGGCAGGCCACCGCGGTCGCGGATGCGGTGGAGCAGCCGCTGCGTGCCCAGCGACGCCGCGGCGAACACGACCTGAGAGCTGGTGAACACCCGCGTCGCCCGTCCTCCGGTGCGTCGTGCCACCACCTTGTACCCGCTCAGATGCGGCCGCACGTCCACGACGGTGGTCAACGGCCACACCTGCGCGCCAGCTCGTTCGGCGAGGTGGAGGTAGTTCTTCGGCAGCGTGTTCTTCGCGTTGTGGCGGCAACCGGTCATGCAGGAGCCGCAGCCGACACATGTGTCCCGCCTCGGTCCGGCGCCGCCGAAGTAGGGATCCGTGCCGCCGGGTCCGAAGTGGACGCCGACCTGGGAGGTGCGGAACGTGGGCTCGACACCGAGCTCGATCGCCACGTCCCGCAGGAACCGGTCACCGGCGGTGCGGCACGGGTTGTCGGCCACCCCGAGCATCCGGGCCGCCTGGTCGTAGTGCGGGGCGAGCTCGTCCTCCCAGTCGGTGATGTGTCCCCAGCGGGAGTCGCGGAAGAAGGACGCCGGGGGCCGGTACAGGGTGTTGGCGTACACAAGGGATCCGCCGCCGACACCTGCTCCGCTGAGCACGGCGACGTCGCGCAGCGCGGTGATCCGCTGGATGCCGGTGCAGCCGAGGGACGGAGCGAACAGGTAGTCGCGCACCTGCCAGGACGTCTCGGGCAGCTCGTGGTCGGCGAAGCGCCGCCCCGCCTCCAGGACGCCGACCCGGTAGCCCTTCTCCGTCAGCCGCAACGCGGTCACCGCACCGCCGAACCCCGACCCGATGACCAGCACGTCGTAGTCCACGGCTCACACCTCCACGGCGCTGGGAACGGGTTCGAAGTCCGCTGCCCGCAGCCGTGCGGTGCGGCGCAGGTACTCCCACGTCCCACCCGGCCAGTTGGTCGTGATCGACCCGTCGGCGGTGCGGTACCACGACGAGCACGTGCTCCACACGCCCCTGGCCAGCCTGGCGGTCATCTCGCGGTCAAAGGCCTCGGCCACGTCGCGCCGCACCTCCAGCACCGTTGCGGTCTCCGCGAGGTGGCGCACGGCGGACACCACGTACCGGCACTGCGCCTCGATCATGGTGATCACCGAGTTGCCCCCGAGGTTGGTGTTCGGGCCGTAGACCAGGAACAGGTTCGGGAAGCCGGGGACGGTCAGGCCGAGGTGGGCGCGGGGACGACCGGCCCATGCCTCGGCGAGGTCCTGACCGCTGCGCCCGGTGATCCGCAGGGGGAGTCCGAAGCCGGCGACCGTGAACCCGGTGCCCCAGATCAGCACGTCCGCGGGGTGGTCGCGGCCGTCGCCCGTGCGCAGGCCGTGCTCGGTGACCTCGGTGATCGGCTCGGTCACCACGCCGACGTCCGGCCGGCTCAGGGCCGGGTACCAGTCGTTGCTGAACAGCACCCGCTTGCAGCCCGGCTGCGTGGCGGGCCGCAGAGCCGCCCTCAGCGCGGGGTCGCGGACCTGGACCCGCCGGTGCGCGGCGGCGACGGCCGCGACGAGTGCGCGGGACAGCCGCCCGGCGTTGAGCAGCCCGGTCAACGCCTCGCCCGCGAGCCACACCCCGCCTCGCGCGGCACGCAACCTCGACGGGTGCGACCGGCCGGTCAGCCGGGCGTCGGGCTTCGGCAGCACGTGCGGGGCCGAGCGCTGGAACACCGTCAGGTGTCCCGTGAGCGGCGCGATCTCCGGCACGAACTGGGCCGCGCTCGCACCCGTACCCACCACGGCCACCCGCCGGCCGCGCAGATCGACGTCGTGGCGCCACGCGGCGCTGTGGAACACCTCTCCGGTGAAGCGGCCGAGGCCGGGCAGAGCCGGGATCGACGGCGTGCTGAGCTGTCCCACCGCGCAGACCAGCACGTCGGCCTCGACGGTGCCGCCGTCCGCCAGGTCGATCCGCCACCGGTTGCGCGTCTCGTCGAACGACGCCGCCACCACCTCGGCGCCGAACCTGATGCGGTCGCGCACCACGGCCGCCGTGGTGCGCAGGTAGCGCAGGATGTCCGGCTGGGCCGAGTACCGGCGTGGCCACGAGGTGCTGGGGGCGAAGGAGTACGAGTAGAGCGAGGACGGCACGTCGCAGGCCGCGCCGGGATAGGTGTTGTCCCGCCAGACGCCGCCCGCGTCGCTCGCCCGCTCCAGCACCGTGAACCGGTCGAACCCGGCTCTGTGCAACGACAACGCGACACCCAGCCCGCCGAACCCGGCACCGATGACGACCACCTCGGGTTGTGCTCTCACGTGATCGACGCTAGGAACAACCACCCGTTCGCACCAGGACAACACCGGCCGCGCAGTTGACAATCGCGGCCATGAGGTCGTTGGCCGAGCCGGTCGTCCGGCACTGGGACTTCCCCCGCGGCGTCGCGAGCGTCGCACTCCTGCTGCGCTTCGGCGCCGAGCACGGGCTGCCGGCGGACAGCCTGCTCGACGGCAGCGAGATCGACGCCGCGCTGCTCGCCGACCCGGTCGCCGAGATCGAGGCCCGCCAGGAGCTCGCGGTCGTGCGCAACCTCGCCGGCCTGCTGCCGCACGCGGGTGTCGCCGTCGGACGCCGGTACCACGCCACCACGTTCGGCGTGCTGGGCTACGCGTTCCTCAGCGCGGCCACCCTCCAGGACGCGATCACCACGGCCCTGCGCTACCTCGACCTCAGCTTCGCGTTCACCGCCCCCACCGCCGTGATCGACGGCGACCGGCTCGTGCTGGCCCTCGACAGCGGTGCGCTGCCGGACGGGGTGGCGTCGTTCCTCGTCGAACGCGACCTCGCCGCGATCCACACCGTCGTGGGGGAACTGCTGACCGGTGCCGTGCCGGTCCTGGGCGTCGACTTCGCCCACGCGGAACCTCCGGACGTCCGCGGGCACGAAGAGGTCTTCGGTGTCCGGCCACGCTTCGGAGCCGGCGCCGATCAGTCCGTTGTGGACGTTTCGGTGCTGGCCGAGGCCCTCCGGCTGGCCAGTCCGGAGACGACGGCGTTGTGCGAGGAGCAGTGCCGGACCCTCGCCGCGCGCCGCAGGGAGAGTCCGGGAGTCACCCAGGAGGTGCGCCGCCTGCTCGAGTCCTCGGTGAGGTTCGAGGAGAGCATGTCTTCGGTGGCACGGACGCTGGGCATCAGTCCGCGCACGTTGCGCCGCCGCCTGGCCACGTCCGGCACGAGCTATCAGGCACTGCTGGACGAGGTCCGCGCGAAACGAGCCGTGCGGCTCCTGACCGACGGGGACCTGTCGGTCGAGGCCGTCGCCGAACGGCTCGGTTTCGCCGAGGCCGCGAGCTTCACCCACGCGTTCCGCCGCTGGTTCGGCGTGACCCCCGGCAGGTACGGCCGGCTTCGGCGGTGACCCGGTCCGCGGATCAGCCGTAGCAGGCGCCGAAGGAGATGTTCACCTGCGTCGAGGTGATGCTGCGGCGACACGTTGATGATGCTCTGCCTGGGGCCCTCCAACTCGGGGATGTCCGGGAAGCTGTCGATGACGTCGCCGGTCAGCAGCGTCACGGTGCGGACGCCGTGCGGCGCCAGGTCCACGGCCCACTGGCGGCGCAACGACTCGATGGCGTATCCCACCTGCACGTTGCCCATGGCGAGGTCGAGCAGCGCGGACTTGCCGATCCCCGCGTCGCCCCGGACGACCAGTGCCGCGCTGACACCGGAGGACGCGTCCTTCAGCAGGTTGCTCGACTTGGGTCCGTTCGCCATCCCGGCCGACCAACATGGCACGAGAGCCTTGGCCGTCAGCTGGGCAATCCACTCCCAACAGGGCGCACCGTCGCCTCGGTGAACGTCTGCCGGACGATACCGATCCACCAGAGGAACGTCAGCGCGATGATCGTCGGGTTCTTGAGGAACAACAGCACGGCCAGGTAGGTCTGCCTGGCCGACGGTGGCAGCAGCGCGGACACGACGTGTTCGGCGAACACCTCGAACACCGCGAACGCCACCCCGAGGAAGACGACCTGCCACACAAGGCTTCGCCAATGCCGGCGCGCGAACTCGCGGCCAGCACTCCAGCTCAACGTCCGCCCGGCCACGGCGATCCTCCACACGAGCACCACCAGGGCGATGCGGGCGGCGAGCACGAGGACCTCGGAGGCCGTCGCGACCACGGGGTCGATGTCCTCCGTCCAGTTCACGGTGACCAGTCGCTGGATGGAGGCGACCGAGGACAGTCCCACCACCAGACCCAGGTGACGCGTGTAGCACCACCAGGTCCACCTCGGCACCTCCAGCGTCAGCTTGAACTCGCTCACGGTTCCCCCTCGATACTTCAGTTGACTGAACAATTTAGTTCAGCATACTGAAATATCCACTGCGGTAAAGTGGCGGCGTGGAAGGTCGAGATGCCGGACGTGAGCTCAGCACCGCCGTGGTCGCGTTCCACGAGGCGGTGGGCGCGAGCCTCGGGGTGACGGCGGTCGACCAGCGCGCGCTGGCCGTGATCATGGGCGCCGGGTCGGTGTCCGCGGGAGAGCTGGCCAGGGAGATCGGCCTGACGCCCGGTGCGGTCACAGGCGTGGTCGACCGCCTCGTGCGGGCCGGACTCGCCCGCCGCGAGCCGGACCTGGAGGACCGCCGCCGGCTGGTGATCACGGCGGTCCCCGGCGCGTTCGGCGACACCTTCGCCGGGCTGAGCAAGGCGATGGCCGAGCTGACCGATCGCTACACGCCCGCCGAGCAGGCGGTGATCGCCGACTGGGTGGCGAACACGATCGGCGTGCTGCGCGAGCAGACGCGGATCCTCACCGAGGAGCGAGCGTCACCTCCCAGTCGCCGGTGACGCGCTCGGGAATGACGGTGATCTTGACGGCCTGCCCCTTCGCGAGGTCAAGCCCGTCGGTCTTCTTCCAGTCGGTGGGCTGCAGCCATGAGGTGCCCACGCTGTAGGACCAGTGCGAGTAGTCCAGGACGACGACGTCGTTGACGAGCACCCGGATCCTGCCGGGTGTGTTCGACCGCAACTCCATCAAGTTGTCGCCCGGCCATTCGATCGTGAACTCCCTCTGCCCAGCCGGAGCCGCCGGGTCGGGCCGCAGCACGATCGCCGGCTCCGGCTGGCTGGCGGGGAACGTCGCCAGCGTCTGGGGGCGCGGGGGGAACGAGTACTCGCTCACCGGTACCACCTCGCCGATGCCTACGGCGAACGTGCCCTTGGCCGTCGTGCGCCGGGGTTCCACGGTCAGCGTGATGACGGACGGCTGCCCCACCACGACGTCGAAAACGCCCCAGTCGCGCACCCTGCGCGAGCCGCCACACCCGTCGCGTTCGGTATAGGGGTGGCCGTTGACGACCAAAGTGGTGAGCATGCCGTCGCCCCGTCCGGTCTCGCAGTGGGTGAACAGCACGAGGTCCAGCGACTTCGGCACGAAACGCAGGGTGGTGCTGGTCGAGGGGAGGTCGCCCCAGGCCTGGGCGACGAGCCGGGCGCCGTCCTGGTACTCCGGCAGGCTGCGTGGCGGCACGGCGGGTCCGGGCTGCTCGATGCGGGGGAGCAGTGCGAAGACGATGCCGATGAGCACGAGCACCACACCGGCGGCGCCCGCGACGGCACGACGGCGCCTGGTGGCCGACACCCGCGCCCGCACGCCCGCCATGCGTGCCTCGTGGGCGGAGTCGGTGATCTCGGCGCGCTCGCGCAGCACCTCGGTGAGGTCGCTCAGGTTCATCGCCACACACCTTCGAACGTGATCGTGTCGTCGAGCCGCAGCTTCGCGAGTGCCTTGCTCGCCTGGCTCTTGACCGTGCCGACGGAACAGCCGAGCAGCCGGGCCACCTGCGCCTCGGTGAGGTCCTCGTAGAACCGCAGCACCAGCACGGCGCGTTGCCTGCGCGGCAACCGGCCCAGCGCCTGCCAGAGCCACTCGCGTTCGCCGACCGCCTCCTGCGGCGACTCGCCCGGTCGTTCCGGCAGCTCTCCGGTCGGTTCCTCGCCTCTCCACCGGCGCCGCCACCAGGTCGCGTGGGACGTCACGATGATCCGCCGGACGTAGGGCTCGGGGTCGCCGTCGACGCGATGCCACGCGCGCCACGCCTTGGCCAG
Source organism: Lentzea kristufekii (assembly GCF_033949925.1). Taxonomy (NCBI): domain Bacteria; kingdom Bacillati; phylum Actinomycetota; class Actinomycetes; order Pseudonocardiales; family Pseudonocardiaceae; genus Lentzea; species Lentzea kristufekii. Next base: position 164,890 of record NZ_JAXAVV010000007.1, on the reverse strand, counting down.
CGCCGTCTGCAGCAGGTCCTCCGCGTGCCCGACGTCGCGCGTCAGCAGGAAAGCCGTTCGCAGCAGCCGTGGCGACGCGACCGCCACGAACTCCTCGAACCCCTCGGGTGAATGCAGCACTCCACGGCCTTTCCGCTGTGTCCGTCACTGCTACTACCAGCCGGGTGCCGCGAATGGTTGCCCCGCGTGCGGCTCGCTCTAGTACGCCCCGAGCCCCCTCTGCTGAAGTGTCCAAACGACTACTGACTGATGATCCGAATCGAGAAGCAATGGACAAGGCATCCGTCGCGCGCTTCCTGCTACTGGCGCTGCTCTGGGGAAGCAGCTTCACGTTCATCAAGGTGTCCCTCGAAGGTCTGACACCGGGACAGCTGGTGCTGAGCAGACTCATCCTGGGCGCGGCCGTGCTCCTCTCGATCGCGGCCATCCGCAAGGTCGCCCTCCCGAGGTCCGTTCAGGTCTGGGGCCACATCGCGGCCGCCGGCCTGTTCGGCAACGTGATCCCGTTCCTGTTGTTGTCCTACGGCGAGAAGAGCACCGGTGCCGGCATCGCGGGCGTCCTGATCGGCGCCACCCCGCTGCTGACGCTGGCGCTCGCCACGGCCGCGTTGCCGACCGAGCGGGCGACCTCCCGCAAGGCCGTCGGCCTGGCGCTGGGCTTCGTCGGCGTGGTGCTGCTGATCGGCCCGTGGCACGAGTCGCTGGGTTCGCTCAGCGGACGGCTGGCCTGCTTCGGCGCGGCCGTCAGCTACGCGATCGGCTTCGTGTACGTCCGGAAGTACCTCTCGCCGCTCGGCCTGGCCCCGCTGTCGCTGGCCGCGTCCCAGCTCGTGTCGGCGGCCGTGCTGCAGGCGGTCGTCACACCGTTCCTGGCCTGGCGGACGCCCGACTTCACCGGGTCGGTGACGCTGAGCATCGTGCTGCTGGGGTTGTTCAGCACTGGCTTGGCGTACGTGCTCTACTTCCGCCTCATCGGTGACGTCGGTGCCACGACGGCGTCCGCGGTGAACTACGTCGTGCCGGTGTTCGCGGTGCTCGTCAGCGTGCTGTTCCTCGGCGAGCACGTGACGTGGAACCTCCTGGCCGGTGGCCTGGTCGTGCTCGTCGGCGTGGCCTACGCGGAGAACCGGATGGGGCAGTTCCGCAAGGAGAAGGAGACCGCGGGAGCGGTCCGGTGAACGCGAGGGCGCTGCTCCGCGTGATCACCGCCGACCTCGACATGGTCATGGACCGCGACCCGTCGATCCTGTCGCGCAGCGAGGCGTTGCTGCACCCGACGGTCATCGCGATCTGGGGACATCGCGTGTCGCACTGGTTGCACCTGCGAGGACATCGGCGCGGCGCCCGGCTGGTCATGGTCGTCGCGAGGCTGCTGACCGGGGGGATCGAGATCCACCCCGGCGCGACGATCGGCCGTGGTTTCTTCATCGACCACGGTGCGGGCGTGGTGATCGGCGAGACCGTCGTCATCGGGGACGACGTCACGATCTTCCACCAGGTGACGCTCGGCGCGGTCGGGTGGTGGCACGACAACCAGCGGCCGGAGGGCTCGCGGCGGCACCCGAAGCTCGGCGACCGGGTCGTCGTCGGGGCCAACGCGACGATCCTCGGCCCGGTCACCATCGGCCACGACTCCGTGGTGGGCGCCCAGGCGCTCGTCATCCGGGACGTGCCGGCGGACTCCCGGGTCCTCGCACCGTTCTCCATCCCGAACCTGAAGTCGAGCCGCAGCGTCGCGAAGGCGGCCAGGCCTCGCCAGTCCGTCGTGGTCGCGGGGCAGAAGCACAAGGGTGCGGCCGTGTTCCCCAGCTGGTGACACCGAACCGATCGGAGAGCTCGTGAACGTCCGGCTCAGTCAGCCGCTCACCAAACGACCACCCGCCGAGTCGCTCGTGGACCTGATCGGCGGCACGCCCACCGTGAAGCTCGACCTCGGCGTGACGACCGCGAACCTCTACGCCAAGCTGGAGATGGCCAACCCGCTGTCCAGCGTGAAGGACCGCGCCGCGCTCTACATGATCAACGGCGCGGAGGAGCGCGGGCAGCTCACCAGGGGCTCGGGCACCATCGTCGAGGCGACGTCCGGCAACACCGGCATCTCCATGGCGGCGATCGCCGCCGCACGTGGCTACCGGTGCGTGATCGTGCTGCCGGACAGCGCGACCAGCGAGCGCATCCAGCTGCTGCGGGCGTTCGGCGCGGAGATCGTGCTGACCCCGTACCAGGAGGGCTACGTCGCGGCGATCGCCAAGGCCGAGGAGATCTACCGCGAACGGCCGGGCTCGTGGTTCGCCTGCCAGCACGAGAACCCCGACAACGTGGCGGCGCACCACGCCACCACCGGCCCGGAGATCTGGAACGACACCGACGGCGAGGTGGACGTCTTCGTCTGCGGTGTGGGTACCGGCGGAACGCTCAGCGGCACCGCGAAGTACCTGAAGGAACGCAACCCCGCGATCCGCGTGGTCGCCGTGGAGCCCGAGGGATCACCGGTGCTCAGCCAGGGATGGGGCGGCCTGCACCGCATCCCAGGTCTCAACGGCGGTTTCGTCGCGGCGACGACCGACGTCGACCTGATCGACGAGGTCCTGGCGGTGTCCAATGAGGACGCTTTCGCCACGGCGCGGGAACTGGCCAGGACGGCGGGACTTCTCGTCGGCGTCTCCTCCGGCGCGGCAGCGCACGCGTGCCGGGTGCTGGCCGCACGGCCCGAGTACGCGGGCAAGAACTTGATCACCGTGTTCCCGGACACGGGCGAGCGTTACCTCTCGTGGTTCAACCAGGACGACATCGCCAGCAACGAGGAGTGAACAGACATGACGCAAGTCTCCAACATCCTGCTTCCCGGCGAGGGCGAGTCGGTGCAGATCGGCACGACCACCCACACGACCTTCAAGGCCAGGGGCAGTGAGACGGACGGCAGGCTCGGTCTGTACGAGCACCGGATGGCTCCCGGAGCGCCCGGCGCCTCGCCGCACGTCCACAACGAACAGCTCGAAGCGTTCTACGTCCTGCACGGCATGGTGGAGCTCCACCTCGACGGCAAGTCGTTCGCCGCACCACCCGGCACCTACGTCAACGTGCCGATGGGCGTCTCGCACGGGTTCCACAACCCGTACGAGGACCAGGCGACGATGCTGATCATCTTCACCCCCGCGCTCAACCGCGAGGAGTACTTCCGGGGTCTCGCCGAGATGTACGCCGACGGCAACAAGCCCTCCGAGGACGAGTTGCTGACCCTGATGGCGAAGTACGACCAGTTCGAGGTGACGATGAACGGCCACGACGTCCCCAACTGGGGCCGGCACTGAGGTGAGTGACGGGCGCCCGGACCGGGCGCCCGTCCGCTCGTGCGGGTCCCGCTGCGTCTCAGCTGGTGGTTTGACGGTTGACAGTCTGGCCAGGAGTGGAATATTCCAACCCTTGCAGAGTGTCCGGCGCGGACGGGTGGGCGGGGCCACCCGACCGGCGCCGCCGGCCAAGAGGTGGCGAATGACAGAGGAGTTACCGGAGATCCCCGGCTTCCGGTACGCCCGACCGCTAGGCAGGAACGTTCATCTGTACCGCGCCGCGGACGGTGAGGTCGCGGTGAAGCTGCTCGTCGACCCGCCGCGGGTGGCCGAGATCAGGACGGTGGCCGGTCTGCGGCATCCCGGCATCGCGAGCGTCGACCGCGCCGGACGGACCCGCGCGGGCCTGCCGTACGTGGTGATGAGGTACTTCCCGGACGGTGATCTGGCCGCCGCGGCACCGCTGCCCTTCGCGCGCGTGCTGGAGATCGGTGTCGCCGTCGCGGACGCCCTGCACGCCGCGCACCAGGCAGGCGTCCTGCACCGCGACGTGAAGCCCGCCAACGTGCTGCGCGACGAGCACGGGCAGGTGTACCTGACCGACTTCGGCACCACCGGCGGAGACCACCTGCTGTGGACGGCGCCCGAGGTGCTCAGCAGCGGTGCGCACAGCGTCCGGGCGGACGTCTTCTCGCTCGGCGCGACGCTCTGGCACCTGCTCGCGGGCCACTCTCCGTTCGTAGTGCCACGCGGTGACAACTCGCGCGTGGCGATCGCGCAGCGCATCCTGCTCAGCGCCGCACCGCCGTCGGGCAGGGCACCGAAATCGCTGGAAGTGCTGCTGCGCCAGGCGATGTCCGCCGATCCCTCCGCACGACCGGCGTCGGCGGGCGAGTTCGCCGAGCGGCTGCGGCAGATCCACGACGAGTCGGCTCCGACCGCCGCACTGGCAGCGGTCGTCGTCCCGGCAGGCCCGCCCGCGCGCAGGAAGACTCGCTGGCCGCTGTACGCCGGAGTGGCCGGGGCCGTCGCCGTGGTCGGCATCACCAGCGCGCTTCTGCTGCAGGACAAGGGTTCCCTGCAGATACCGGCCGGGGCGCAGCCGGACAGCGCGGCCGAGGGCGGATCTGCCGACAAGGTGGTGGTCACCGTGACCCGCGTGAACCCGCAGACGCTCCGCTTCTCGTGGACCTACCCGTCTCCGCAGCCCGGCGACACGTTCGTCTGGCGCACCAACGACGAACTCAAGACGGGCACGGTCAGCGAGCCGTCGGTCGAGCTGACCGCGTCGGGCACGCTGTGCGTCGAGGTGCGGGTCGTGCGGGCGGACGGCGGCAACGCGAGCGCCAGGGACTGGTCGCCGGAGGGCTGCGGCTTCTGATCGGGCCGGGCAACGTCCTCACCGGACGCTGCCCGGCCCGGCAGACCTACTTCGCTGCCACCACGGTCGTTTCGACCTGGCGCTCGTTGTCGCCCGGGTTGTTGTCCTCACGGCCGTCGAGGCGAACCCGCGCCTTCAACGTCGCCTTGCCGAGTGCCGCGTCCTCCGCGGAGTAGGTGTACGCGAGCGGCACGACCACCGTGCCGTCCTTCGCCACCTGTCCGCGAGCCGTGCCGACGACGGTGTGGTAGCCGTCCGGCCTGCGGCGAAGCAGTTCGACGACGATGCCCTCGGCGTAGCGGGTGCTCGTGACCGACACCTCGACCCGCCCTGTCTCGCCGGCCGTCGCGGTCGCGGGTGCGACGACGTTCGACACGGTCACGTCGTGCGTCTCGACCTTCAGCGTCTGAGTGGAGGAGCCGGATCGGCCGTCCGCCGTGTAGCCGGTGATCGTGACCTCGTACTCGCCGTCGGTGGCGTACCGGTGCCAGACCTCCGCCATGCCGGGCACCGCCGGAATGGCGGCGGACGTGCCGTCCCCGAACCGCACCTCGCCGCCCGCGAGCCAGCGCCCCGCCGGATCACCCGGATCGATGGCGAACCGGACGTCGTCGAAGACGCCGGGCTGCTGCGGCGACACCCACCAGGCGGTGGGCTTGATCTGCGGCGCCTCGGCCAGCCGCAACGTCAGCGGTCCCGCGCCGTACACGTCGTCGGCGACCCGGATGTAGTAGGTCTCGCCGGGCGTCGCGGCGAAGATCGCCGGGTCGTGCGCGCTCTGCCGGCAGTCCACCTCGGCCAGCGCGCTGCCTCGGAACACGGCGACACCCGGGCTGTTCCGGCTCTCGGTGACCTTCGCCGCGACGAACAGCGCACGGTCGGCTGTGTAGCGGAACCACAGCGAACGGGTGGAGGAACGGTCGCAGCCCGGCCTGGTCTCGCCGGCCTCGATCGTGGCGGGCCCGGTGTCACCGGCGACGTCGGCGTCCAGCCGGATGTCCGCGGCGGACGCGAGGTCGTCGTGGGCCGCCCGCGGCACGAGCTCGAGCCCGAACGTCACCGGCCCGGCGAACCGCGTGTCCTGCGCCAGGAAGTGGTAGGTGGTGCCGGCGGTCACCGCGAACGTGGTCGAACCGCCGCCGTGCGGGTACTGGCAGGCCCCCGGTGTCCAGGTCAGCGCGCCCCGCTCGCCCGTGTAGGCGGAGACGGCCGGCTTCTGGTCGTTCGGCCGGTCGGTCGTCATCCGGACGAAACCGTCGGATGGTGCGGTGTAGCGGAACCAGACGCTGCTGGTGCTCCACCAGCAGTGGGAAGGGTCGTCGTCCGCCGCGGTGCCCTCTCGGGTGTCCACAGTGGACGAGAACGGGAGTGAGGTGATGGCGGTGGCGCCGGCGAAGTCGTCGTTGGACGGAGGCGCCGCCTGGGCGGCACCGGGCGCCAGTGCCGCGGTCAGCACGACCGCGGCACCGATGATCAAAGCACGCAAATGAAACCCCAGTTTCCACAGGCCGCTCGGCGCGGCCTCTCGTGTGTGGAGACGCGCCGGATCTCTCCGGGGATGTCAGCTGCGGGGAATTGCGCCTTCTGCCGCAACGACTTGCGGCCAACAGGTCACTTGCGCTGGTCGGCCACCAGCCAGCACAGGCAGAAGGGGTGACCCGCGGGATCGGCGTACACCTGGAAGTCGTCCCCGGTGGTGTTCCCGATGGCCGGCTTCAGCACCCTGGCGCCCAGGGCCATGACCTGCTCGTGCGCCTCGGCGAAGTCCTCGACCCACAGGTCGAGGTGGACCTGCTGCTGGGTCGGGCCGTCCGGCCACTCCGGCGGCGCGTGGCCGGGTGCGAGCTGCACACCGACCCGCGGCACGCCGTCGACCACCACCATGTGCCAGTCGTCGTCCTCCTGCACCTCCCCGCCGAGCACGCCTGCCCAGAACCGGCTCTCCTGGGCGATGTCGGCGGCGTCGAAGGCGACGACCTGGAATTTGATCCGGATCACCGCATTCTGCCCACGGGTGCGGCGTCCCGCACCACGGTCGCCGCCTGCACGGTCAGCCGATGGTGACGACCCGCGCCCAGGCGGGCGGCGTGTCCGGAACGTAGTCGGGATCGTCCTCATCGTCGTCACCGGACTGATGTGGTCGCGGGAACAGGCCGACCACCGTCCGGCAGGGCGGTGCCACTTCGGGCCAGGGTGTCTGGCCGTCGGTCAGCGCCACGATGACGTCCGGGCGGGTGCGCAGGGCCCTGGCGAAGCCCTTCCGCAGATCCGTGCCACCGCCGCCCACCAACGGGATGCCCTCCGCCTGGCACAACGGACCGGTGATGTGGGCGGCGGCGTCACAGGACAGCACCGAGACGAGATCACGGCGGCCGCCCACCGCGCGGACGATCGCGGCGATCTCGACGAGCGCGCTGCCCAGTTCGGCGTCGCTCACGGACCCGGACGTGTCGACGATGACGACGACCTCGGGCGGCCTGCGGCGCAGGCTCGGCAGGACCACCCCCGGCACGCTCGCCGACCTGCGGGCGGGCCTGCCGTAGGTGTAGTCCTCGCCCACGCCGGGGCCGGAGACGGCGGAACGCACTGCCGATCCCAGCAGTTCACGCCACGGTTGTGGCGGGTGGAACGCTTCCTCCGCCCACCGCCGCCACCCCCGCGGGAGCGAGCCGGGGTGTCCGGTGATGCTCTGCGCCACGCGGAATCGGACGGCGTCCTGCTCCTGGGCGGTGAGCCCGTGCGCGCCGTCCGCGCCGAACTCCCACTCCCGTGCCAGGCCGTCCGCGCCGCTGCCGCAGTCGAGCCAGGCGAACGCGTTGGTGTGCGGGCCGAGCCGGAACTGCCGCAGGTAGTCCTCCATCAGCTCACCCGGCGGCAACCGGAGCGCGGTCGGCAGCACGGCGTCGTCCGGGCACACCAGGCCGTCGCCGAAGACGTCGTCGTTGATCTCGCAGTCCGCCGCGATGTTCATCCGCAGCCGTTCGCCGGGCCCGGTCAGTTCGTGGCGGGCCGCGAACCGGTCTCCGCGCCCGTGGTGGTCGCGGATCAGGTGGGACACCTCGTGCACCCAGATCCCGGCGAGCTCCTCCACCGGTCTGGCGTCGACGAACGCCGGCGAGACGTAGCAACGCCAGTGCCGGTCCACCGCCATCGTCGGCACCTGCTGTGACTCCACGACCTTCAGCGCGAACAACGCCGTCGCCAGGTACGGCCGGCAGCGCACCGCGTACAGGCGGGCGGCGAACAGCTTCTCCTCGTCCAGGGTCCGCGTCGTCATCAGCGGGCACCCACGACGGTCTTGGTGCGTGCCTTGGCGCGGTCCGCCCGCTGCGACAGCGACACCGCCCCGGCCAGCTGCTCGATGGCCGCGGGAACCTGCCAGTCGTCCTGCCGCAGCGCGGCGAGCGTGCTCGCCGGCACGACGACCAGGTCCGGCGCACCGGTCTCGACGGCCAGGGTCAGCAGTGCCCACGCCGCGTTCCAGCGGGCCTCGTCCGGCCGGTTGCGCACTGCCGCGACGACTCCGTCGAGCACCACCTGCCGCAGGTCGCCGCGCTCGGGCAGCACGGCCGCCGCCGGGTCCGCGAGCAACTCCTCGGGGTCCGGCAGGTCCATCCGGTCGAGGCTCGCCAGCAGTTCGAGCCCAGGTCCGTCTCCCACGGTGCCCCGCACCAGCATGGACAGCACCTCCCGCGAGGTGCCGGCCGCCGTCGCGAAGGCGATCAGGCGCAGCGCCATCTCCCAGGTGCGCGGTGAGGGCCAGGCGCCACCGCGGAGCGTCTCGTTCTTGGGCAGCTGGTGCACGAGGTTCGGCCGCACGGCCAGGAGTTCGCACACCGCCCGGCGCGCGAACGCCACCGCGTCGGGCAACAGCTCAGGGGCCAGCCGCGGCAGTGCGGCGGTCGGCCAGGTCCCGCCCAGCCCGCGCACCACCACCTCGTGGTCGAACGTCCACTTGAGATGGACGAACCGGTTGGCCAGCGGCGGGCTCAGCTCCCAGCCGTCGGCGGCCGAGGAACGGGGGTTGGCGGCCGCGACGATCCGGACGCCCGGCGGCAGGTGCAGGGCGCCGACCCGGCGTTCCAGCACCACTCGCAGCAACGCGGCCTGGACGGCGGGCGGCGCGGTGGACAGCTCGTCCAGGAACAGCAGTCCGCGCCCGGCCCTGACCAGCCGGACCGCCCAGTCGGGAGGCGCCATCGGCACGCCCTGCGTCGCCGGGTCGTCGCCGACCACCGGCAGGCCGGAGAAGTCGGAGGGTTCGTGCACGCTGGCGATCACCGTGGTCAGCGGCAGCTCGAGGGAGTCGGCGAGCTGGGTGAGAGCTGCGGTCTTGCCGATCCCGGGCTCGCCCCACAGCAGCACCGGCAGGTCCGCGGACACGGCGAGCGTCAGGGCCTCCAGCTGCGGGTCGGCGCGCCACTCGGTGGACGTGTCGCCGAGCAGGGCGAGCAGGTCTGCGGCCACGTCCAGCGGCCGGGTGCTCGTCGATCCGTTGTGGACAGTCGTGGCAGAGGGCATGTGTCGATCACCTTGGTTCAAGTCTGAGGCCGTGCGCCGGCCGGGCGAGGAGGGGGTGGGTGAGTCAGGCGTGGCGGAGAGCCGCGTGCCGCCGGCGGGCGCGGCGGCCCCGCCCGCGAGAGTCCTCAGTGGACGAAAGTGGCCGGACGTCGTGGAGTTCCGCCCGGTACAGCCCGTGCAGGACCTTGCGCCGTGCCGCCGTCTCCAGCTCGTCGCGCAACGCCCCGCTGAGCAGCAGCGCGTCCGGTCCGAGCAGGCCTTCGACGACGGCGAGGGCACCGGCGACGTCGCCGTGGTCCAGCCGGGCGCGGATGTCCAGGAGATCTTCCGGGTGCCGGTGCGCCGTGTCGATCGCGTGCAGGCAGGGCAGGCTCCGGCCACCCAGTGCGGCCAGCAGCTCTTCCCGGCGGATCTCGTCCGGACCGTGGTCGAGCGGGACGAGCACCCCGTCCACCACGCCGATCCGGTGCAGGGCGCCACGACAGTCGACGAGGCGCGAACTCGCTGTGCTGTCAGGACTTCGCGGCGCACTCGCGGGCCGGTGCTCCGGTAGCAGCGCGGACCTGACGAGGGGGTGCAGCCGGTCGGCGTCGATCATGCCGGCGTGCCACAGCTCCAGGTCGGGCGGCACCCAGGTCGCCGCGTCCGGCAGGACCGGCAGCGTGCAGGCACGCGGGGCGGTCGCGGTCAGCCCCGGCGCGTCCAGGTCGAGCACGACCTGCTGCCGGGAACTCAGCCGGACCACGACGGCGCTGCCCGGCCACCCCTCCGCGCGGAGCAGCAGCGCGGCCTCGGCCGCCCACCGGTGCGTGGCGCGGCCGTCCGGTCGCTCGGGGTCGCACTGCGCGGCCCCGCACCTTTCTCGCAGCTCGAAGGCCCTGCGGGCGTCCCACAGGTGGCGGTGCAGATCGAGCCGGAAACGCCGATCGGGCCGGGGATGCGGATGGCTGCCGGCCCTGCTCAAGGCCCCGGACCGCTCCCACAACGCGAGGCTGATCCGTTGCCCCGCACCGGCCCAGGCGGGCGGTGTGCGTGCGACGAGATGCACCTCGTCGCCACCGTCCGGTGGCCGATACCGGGCGAGGGACACGGTGAGGCCGGGGCGCAGCACGCCGTCCGGCCTGATCCGCGGGAAGTGCCACCGAAGCAGGTCGGGGGCCAGATGACGCAGATCGGCGCGAACGAGGTCCGCGAACTGCTTGCCACGCGTGCGACTCAGGACACGGAGGTTGAAATCGACATCGACCCGTGCGGCAGCACAGGCTCCGGACCAGTCACCGGCCTGACGGCGGGCGGTCGCGGACTCGATCATCGACGCCGGCACGGCGAACTCGCGCACGTGCGACCAGAAGGTGAGGCGGGAGGATCCATTCACGGTCGAGTGGTGCATCAGCACTCACCTTTGGTGAACGGGACCCCCGATCTGCTCGAGTTGGTGATCATCGCGGACACCGTAGCAGGGCCCGCAAGGGTCTGGTCACCTGATTTCGCCGCCACCCAGCCCTCGATCCCGTCCAGGAACCGGTCCACGCCGAAGGCGAGCTCGAACGGCAGCGCGTCCCCGTCCGCCCGCTGAGGGGCGGCGAGTTCGGCCGCGTGGACGGCCGTCAGCGCCGGGTAGTCCGTTACGACGAGCACCGCAGTTGGATGTCGCGCGGCTTCGTCCTCGCGATGTCGATCGCACTGAGCCGGGTCCTCAACATCCCGGCCGTGGCCCCAGGCCGCGGCGGTCACGGCCTGGGCGTGACGGACCTCGGATTGGTGACCCATTCGGCGAGTGCGGTGAGCGTGGTCTCGGCACTCGCCGCCATGTAGTCGCGCAACGCGACCAGGTCGGCTCGGGTCCGGCCGAGCACGGGGTCCGTGCGGAGCAGCCGCCACGACTGCTCCGCGACGGTGCCCCGGCCCTGGGCCCGCAGCGTCCAGCTCCACTCGACGATGCCGTCCTCGGCGCCGCCGACCACGAAGGCGAAAACGGTGCCAGGTTCGGCTTTCACCACCTGCGAGCGGCTGGTCCACTCCTTGTCGTCCTTGCGGTTGTGGCCGCTGAACCACGTGCCGACCTCAGGGCCGACGCCGTCGTCGTAGGCGACGTCACTCGCGTTGGGACTCCAGCGGCCGATCGCGGACACGTCGCTGACGAGCCGGTAGACGTCGGCGGGCGCGGCGTCGACCCACGCCTGGCGGGTGAAGGTGAGTTCGGTCAGATCGATGTCGTTCATGACGTCCATCTGACCGGCCGGGCCGCGGGCGCACCACTCCCGGCTCTGCGTATCCCCGGCTGGGACACGTCAAGCGTGCGGACCGGGCACATACTCGAATCCATGAACGACACCGCACGGCTCGGAGAGTTCCTCAAGACGCGGCGCTCGCAGCTCCGTCCCGAGGACGTCGGCGTGCGGACGTACGACGAGCGGCGCCGCGTGCCCGGTCTGCGCCGGGACGAACTGGCCAGGCTGGCCGGGGTGAGCAGCTCCTACTACACGAGGCTCGAACAGGGGCACTCCACGAGCGCTTCGCCCGAGGTGCTGGACGCGCTCGCGACCGCGTTGCGACTGGACGAGTCCGAACGGCAGCACCTGCACGTCCTGGCCAAACCGGTGAAGCAGGCACGCGTGCGCAGGCCCGCTCCCGAACGCGTCGACGAGGCGACCGGCCAGCTGCTCGCCGCACTGGCGGACGTCCCCGCCGTCGTGCTCGGCCTGCGCAGCGACGTGCTCGCCTGGAACCGGCTCGGCCACGCGTTGTTCGCCGGGCACCTGGACTTCGGCGCGGTGGACCAGCCGGTGCGTCCGAACATGGCACGGCTGGTGTTCCTCGACCCGCACACCCGAGAGCTCTACGCGGACTGGCAGAGCAAGGCCAGGGCGGTCGTGGGGAACCTGCGCCTGGTGGTGGGCCGGCATCCGGACGACGCCGCCCTGCACGAACTGGTCGGGCAGCTGAGCGCGAAGAGCACGGACTTCGCGTCGATGTGGGCCGATCACCGCGTCAAAGCCTGTGCCACGGCCGTCTACGAGATGCGGCACCCGCTGGTCGGTCCGCTGACCGTGACCCAGCAGACCCTGAGCAACGGCCTCGGCCCGAGCGTCGTCGTGGCCACCGCGCGACCGGGCTCGTCCTCGCACACCGCGCTGGCGCTGCTCGCCCAAGCCGCGGCCTGACACCACAAGCAGTCACATCAGATGGGTGCGGCGCTGCCGCATGCCCGAAAACAGTGAGGAAAGCATGTCCGCGAAAACTGCCCGGAAGGCACTCGCCGCCGCCGTTCTGGCCGCGAGTTCCCTCGTCCCGCTCGGAGTCCCGGCCTCGGCCGCGACGTATCCGCTGTGCGCGGCGCGCATCGTCCAGCACTTCGACCTCGCCCGGGGGCAGACACCGGAGAGCATGGTGTTCGCCCCGGACGGCACGGCGTACGTGACGTTCGCCAAGGCCCGGCAGATCGCCGAGATCACGCCCGGCGGCAGGATCAGGGTCCTGGCCACGCTGCCCGCGCCCGCGGACGGCGGGGCGAACACGCCCGCGCTGGGATTCCCTTTGACGGTCGGCATCGACCGGGCCGCCGACGGCACCCTGTACTTCCTGTACGCCACCGGCACCGCCGACCTCACCGGCGTGTGGGCGCTCCGGCCCGGAGGCACGCCACGGCGCATCGCCGCGTTGCCGGCCACCAGCCTGCCCAACGGAATCGCGCTCCACCAGCGCACCCTCTACGTCGCCGACTCGACCGGCGCCGTCTGGCAGGTGCCCGCGTCCGGCGGCACCGCCACGGTCTGGTCGTCCGACCAGGCGCTCGCTCCCGCCGGGTTCCTCGGCGCGAACGGTCTCCGGCTGCGGGACGGCGCGGTGTGGGTGACCAACCTCGACCTCGGGACCATCGTGCGCATCCCGTTGCGCGCCAACGGGACCGCGGGTGGTGCGAAGGTGGTCGCCACCGGCCTGACCGGCATCGACGACTTCGCGTTCACCGGCCGCGGTACCGAGATCATCGCCGCTTTGGACACCGTCAACCAGGTCGCTCTGGTCAGGCCCGACGGCACCCACGCCGTGGTCCTCACCGCGGCCGACGGACTGCAGGGCCCGACCACGGTCGCGATGCGCGGCCACGACGTCTACGTGCCGAGCGCCGCCTACCTCACCGGGAAGGACCCCAACCTGCTGCGCGCCCGCCTGATCACTTCGACCCGGCGGCCACCAGCTTCGCGGTGACGGGTTCGAGCACGGCGACCAGTTCGTCGAGCTCGGCGGGGGAGAGGGCCTCGTAAGGCGCGGCGGCGAGTTCGTCGGTGAGGTCCTCGATGCTCCGCCGCAGCGTGCGGCCGGCGTCGGTGAACCGCCCGTCGGCGTCGACGATCCCGCGCTCGCGCAAGCCGTTCATGACCGCGGCCAGCCGCTTCTCCGGCAGGTGGTGGATGCGCCCGAACGACTCCGGCGGGTGGATGCCCATCGCGATCGCGGAGAGCACGTGGGCCTCGGTGCCGCCGATGCGCGCGCCGACGAGGGCGGCGATGTGCCCGTCGCCGCGGTGTTCGCGGAGCGTGGTCGCGGAGTGCCACAGCCGGGCCACCGGGTCGCCCGGCACGTCGAGGGTGCGCATACCGGCGTACATCACCCGGCCTTCGGTGGGCGCGCTCGTCGCGGCCTTGGTGGTGAGGTCGGCGGCGCGCAGCAGACCGGGCGAGGCGGCCATCTCGGCGCCGACGATCCGCCGCACGGAGGCCGCGCTGCCCCGTTCCCGCGCGGCCAGGGACGCCTCGGGCGGGATCTTCTCCCAGGCACTCGGGATGTGCCGCGCGGCCTCACCGTCGGCGAAGCTGTAGAACGCGGCGTGCACGACCTCCGCCGGCACGCGCCCCAACGGCGCGGCGCGGCTGGCGAAGTACCCGTCCCAGTAGCCGCGGTGGCCGAGGGCGGCCAGCTCCTCGTCGCACTCCTCGGCGAAGAAGGTGACGAGGCAGATCGGCTCCAGGAGCTCGAACATGCGACGAGCGGTGCGGGACATGGCCGCCATCGTGGCAGAGCCCGATTTCGCGTATCCCGGAATTCGGTGCGATCCGCCTGATCACGGTCGCACACCGTGCGGCAGGGCAGAGTTCGGTGTGGTGCTCGACGACCAGGAACTGGAAGCCCGCTGGGAGATCGCGATGCCCGCCGCCGGTTTCGCGGAGTCCGCGACCGTTTCCCCGACCACGCCTTCGACGTCGCGTCCGCGGCCAGTATCATGCGAGTTGGGTTCAGCTTCGGTGCGGTCCAAGCCGACGATGTATCGACTGATCAACTTGTGTGTCGTTCGGTCGTCGCACTCGGTACGGGCGGTCAGATGCCTGTCGGTGACATGCCGTTCGTGTTGACGCTCGGGTTACCGAGCTACTGCGACGAAGCGGTGTACGGCTTTGTCGCGCCCGTGGTCGTCAATGGCACGACTGTGGATCTACGGTCGTGACGGCCCGCTCGCTTCGCCCGCAGTATGGGTGGCCGTTGTGAGCTGGACAGCGGCGGTCATCGGGCAGTCGCACTGCGAGGGTGATTCCCGAGGTGGCGAGAGTGCGGCCAAGGTGAGGTCGCTGCGGGCTTCTCGATCGTGCGCTAACGCCATCTGGTCCTCAGTGGACAGACCCAGGTCAACCCAGGCAGTGGGGTCCGCACGTCCGGAAGCGCCTCCGCGTGGGCACGGCCTGTTCGAACAGGCCCGGACCATCGACGAGACGATCAGCGGCCAGTTCCCCGACGGCGCGTTCGCCACCGGTGTCCTGGCCGAGTTCGATCTGGGCAACGGGCGGCTGCGCTACCTCAACGCCGGTCACCCGCCACCCCTCGTACTGTGGTCGGGCAAGGTCGTCAAACGTCTCACCGATGGACGGCGACTGCCTTTCGGCCTGGGCACCAGCGGGCTCACCATCGCCGAGGAGACGCTGCAGCCCGGCGACTGGCTGGTCCTGCACACCGACGGCATCACCGGGGCACGCGACGACGCCGGCGAGTTCTTCGGCGAGAGCCGGCTGACGGACCTCCTCGAACGGGAGGCCGCGGCTGCGTCAGGCGCTCGACTTGGACGCTCCGCCGGTCACCGTCGAGTTCCGGTTCTCCACCAAGGCCGGGGCGCGCACGCTCTAGCGTCCGGCCGCCTCACAGCGGTTTCCACATCAATGGTGCCTCGCGCCTTCGTTGTTCAGCCACTGTGGAGCTCAGCCGAGCACTGCGGCGACGTTGGCGCGATCGGCCCCGAGCGTCACGTAGAGCTGGGCCCACCGCTTGTCGGTGTCGGTAGCTGTCTGACCGTCACAGAACGGTTTGCGGCCGTGCGCGGTGTAGTAGCGCAGCAGCGAGAGGGTTTCGCCGGTGTTGCGCATGGCCTCGTCCGTGTAGCGAGGGCCCGGTGGTTGAGGCTGGTGGCGCAGACAGGTGAGTTCCGTGCCGCTCTCGTTGTCGAAGATCGGTCCGGGGTCGGGGGTTCCGGTACAGGCGATCAGCATGGTGGCGGAGCACAGGAGCAGGGCCGGGACGCGCATTGCGCCTCCTATTCGAACAGGGCTCGGGCTGTCAGTCCGAGGCCGACGACGAGAACGAGCCCGGCGGTGATGGCGGGCAGGGCGGTGAAGCGGTCTCGGATGCGTTCGACTGCGGCGAGTCGATCGCGCAGGCGGACCAGCAGCAGGCCGACGAAGGTGAGCGTGGTGGCCATGCCCAGGCCGTAGCCGAGCACGAGCAGCACACCGAACCAGGTACGGCCCAGCGCGACTGCGCCGAGCAGCACGACCAGTGCAGAGGGGCTCGGTACCAGACCGCCCGCCACCCCCATACCGATCAGGCCGCCACGACCCAGACGATGCCCGTGCCCGTGCCCGTGCCCGTGGCCGTGTGCGTGGCCGTGCCCTACGGCGACGGGTTGTCGCTGCAGCGCGGAGCGCAGCAAGAACGCGCCGATAGCGGTGACGAGTACGCCGCTCGCGACTCCGAGCACCCGTAGCAGGGATTCGCCCGCCAGCGCGCTGGAGAGGCTGATTGCCAGGCCGATGAGCAGCACGCCGAGGGTGTGGGTGAGGGTGACGGTGGCGCCGACGACGACAGCGTCACGAGCAGTGCCGTCACGTCCGGCGAGGTAGGCGGCGATGACGGTCTTGCCATGTCCAGGCAGCGCGGCGTGGGAGGCGCCGAGCAGCAGCGACAGCAGCACAGCGAGCACGCCGATCAGCGGAGTGAGGTCCTGCCTGCCGGCGAAGTCGGTGAAGGCGCGGGTGGCCGTACCGAGCAACGTGCTGCCGCCCTGGGCCGCGGCCGTGCCCGAGGTCGCGGTAACGCCGGGTTCGACGCGCAGGCTCACCGCGCGGATGTCGAGGGGATCGGACAGCAGGTCGTCGGGATAGGCGCGGAGCTCGTCGCTGGCGCTGGTCGCCGACACGGGCGGGTCGAGCAGCGCGATGCCGTCGCCGGTCGCGGTGATCTCGTGCCAGCCGACGCGGCCTGGCCGGTAGGTGTCACGCACGTCGATGGTGGAGGCGGACCTGAGGTCCGCGGAAGCGGTGAGCCGGCAGGTGAGCCGGGTGGTGGCCAGACCCGCTTCGCCAGGAGGAAACTCGACCGAAGCCAACCGCAGGAGTACGGCCGTGCGCGTGCCGTTGACACTCACATCGAGCCCGCCGAGCACGGTGTCGCACTCGCGGTCGGCGTAGTCGCTCTGGCGAGCGGGCTGCTCCTGCAGGGTCGGGATCTCGGCGAGGTCGATGACCGAGACGACGTCGACGCGGTCGGGGTGCACGGTGATGGCGTGGTGGTGGTTGATCGTGAAGTTGCCCAGCGGATGCGCTCCGGCATACGCGGGAGCCATCAGCATCGCCAGCCCGGCCAGGACGAGGACCGCCAGCGACCTCACCTCAGGCCGTCCAGCGCGGCGCGGGCGGCCGGGGCGTCCACGGGGGAGAAGTGCGGGTTGATCCGCAGCGCTGTCCCGAGCGCGTCGCCGGCGTCCGCGGTGCGGCCGAGGGCGCGCAGGATCATGCCGCGGTGGTAGGCGAATGTCGCGTTGCGCCAGCCGGTCGCGGCGGCGCGGTCGGCGTGAGGGAGAGCCTCGGCGTCACGTCCGGCCAGGTGCAGCGCCCACGCCAGCGCGTCCGCCACGAGCGGGTGCTGCCTGCGAGCCCACTCGCGTTCGGCGGCGACGAGTGCGGAGGAGGGATCACCGCGGTCGGCGGCGGCAACGGAGGTGGCCAGGTCGTCTGTGCTGCCCGCGGCGGCGAGCAATCGCTCCTGCTGGGCGAGGAGGTCGAACTGGCGTGCGGCGTCCTGCGTGCGGCCCGCCGCACGCAGCAGGACGGCGTGTTCGTGGAGATACTGCGGTGACGGCACGCGTGCCACGAGCTGGGCGTAGACAGCGAGCGCGTCATTCAGCTCGCCTCGGGCGGCGGCGATCTTGGCGCGGCCCTGCAGCAGGGCGGGGTCGAGCGGGTCGATCAGCAGGCCCTGCTCGTACTGGGTGGAAGCTTCGTCGAGGTCGCCGTTGTCGAAGGCCAGTTCGCCGAGGTGGTAGCGGCAGAACAGCGTGTCGGCAGGCGAGGAGGAAGCGTCGAGTGCACGGGTGAGGGCCTGGCGGGCGGAGTCGACGTCACCGCGTTGCTCGAAGTCGTAGGCGGCGCGGGTGAACGCGGGCACACCGGGTTCGAGGTCGAGCATCCGTTGCACGGCGGCTCGCGCCTGGTCTGCCATGCCGAGTTGGGTGAGGGCGTCGGCGAGCACGCCGTAGACCTCAGCGGTGTCGGGCAAGGCGGTACGGGCGAGTTCGGCCTGATCACGGGCAGTTGCGAAGTCGTGGCGGGCGTTGGCCAAGGCACCGAGGCCCGCGTGTGCGAGGCCGTTCCCTTCCGCCTTGTGGCGCAGGGAAGTCTCAAGTGCGCCCTGTGCCTTGCCGTAGTAGGCCGGGTCACCGGTGATTCGAGCCTGCTCGACGTAGGCGGAGCCGAGCAGTGCCCACGTGTCGGCGTCGCCAGGGGCACGCCGCAGCCGCTCCTGGGCGGCAGTGATGGTGCGCTGCACGTCGCTGCGCACCACGGCGGCGCCCTGGCCGGGAAGGGCCGGGTCGTCGCCGCGGCTCAGCGCGGTCGCGGTGGCGGCGAGCAGCGCGACGCCGGCGGTGATCGCCAGCACAGCGATGATCTTGCGGCGGTTCATGGCGCGCTCCGTGGGTTGCTGCCGAGTGAGATCACGCGGGACGTGCCGGGGAACGGACCGGATCCGTCCCCCGGCACGCTGTCATGCGAGCGCGGGAACCGCGGTCCGCTGTGGACGGCGGTTCAGCAGCCACACGCCCGAGCCGATCAGCAACGCCGCAAGGACGCCGTTGAGGATCAGCCCGTCCGGCAGACCGCCGCCGCCACCACCGCCGGCCGCGGGTGCCAGCGCACCCGCAGCGCCGGAGTTGACCGCGGTGTTGTTCGGCAGCGCCACGTATGGGAACGAGGTGCCGAACGCCTTGTCGTTGGCGTTGACCTTGTCCCCGGCCGCGAGCGCGGGCACGATGCCGCTCACCGCGGCGCCTTCCAGTGCCTGCACGCCGATGTCGAGCACGTCGTCGGTGAGCCGGCGCCCGTTCGGGAAGCCCTGCAGGTCACCGCCGAGCACACCCAACCGGTTCGGTGACGCCGCCGGCGGCACGGAGGTGTTGAGCCGCAACTGTTCCGACGGCGTGAACCGCTTCGGGTTCACGTCGGCGTTGTTGAGCTGCGAGTTCAGGTCGGCCTTGATCGGCCCACCGAGCTTGGTGGTGATGCCGGTCAGGAAGATCTCCACCAGGTCGTTGCGCGGCGTCGCCGGGGCGGGCAGGCCGTAGATCGCCTGGATCAGCTTGGGCACCTCGGGCTCGGTGACCCGCTTGACCAGCTCCGGCGTCTTGCCGTCCTGGTCGGGCGTCAGGGCGTTGAACTTGTCCTTGAGCCCTGCCGGGACGACGACCTCGTTGACCAGCGGGTTGCCCAGACGTGAGACCTGCACGAACGGACCGACCGCCCGCGACTCCCCAGGGGTGAGGATCATCGACTGCCGCTCGGTGTCGCTCCACACCCCGATGACCGGGTTGCGGGTCGCGTCACCCTTGAGCGCCAACTGCGACTTGGGCACCTGCAACGCGATGGTGTTGACGTTGTAGCCGCGCAGCGTGTCCTGGCCGACCTCGGAGAGGTTGCCGCCGTAGAGCAGGTCGAACACCCTCAGGTCGAGGAAGAACGCGTCGTCGGACTGCCCGACGTAGCTCTTGCCGCCACCGGGCACGTCGGTGATCGCCTGGGTGCGCAGCGCGCCGTAGTCCGGCATCGACGCCGGGCCGGTGTTGGACGGCGCGACCTTGCCCGAGCGGATCAGCTTGCGATCACGCCCGTCGCGGTCGATCAGTTCGAGCGTGTAGGTCTGCCGGAACAACAGGTTCTCGTCGTCCAGCGATGTGACCGGCCCGTTGTTGTACAGGAACGTCGACGTGCCACGGCGGTCCTCGGTGCGGAAGGTCCACCGGTAGGTCAGGTCCGCCTTGGCATCGCCGTCGTTGTCGATGTTGATGTCGTAGCGGGCATCAGTGGCCCACGGGTAGAAGTTCGGCCCGCCGTTGGGCTCCTGGAACGGCGACCAACTCGCCACCAACGTGACCGTGTCCGGCTTGTCAGGGCTGACGAAGGCGTAGACGTCGGTGTTGTCCACCGCCGGATCACCCGCGATCAACGGCGCCTCTCGGTGACTCGACGCCCCGGCCGAACCGGAACCACCGATCAGCCCTGCCGCGAGCAACGTGCTCCCGACCGCGATCAGACTTACCGCCACGCGTCGTCGACGACGCGTGGGAGGGGGTGCTGACATGCTCCATCCCTTCGGATCGACGTCCGTCCGCAGCGTTGGCCGCCACGCGGACAGGACCGTCTGATTCGAAGCCGGGACCGAAAGGGCTTGCTGGTGTCACTCGAATGCCCTCTTGCACACCCATGGCATCAAAAGGTTCTGCACGGTTCGGCAGCGGTGAGAGGTTCCGATCCGCAGGCGTGAACCTTCTGCACCGCAGGGACGTCACGTCGCGCCCTGCCAGGCGGCGAGGGGAGCCAGTAGGGACAACAGGCTCAGGGGTGGAGCCGAACTCAGCGCCAGAGCACGCACGACCCACAGCCACGGTGGCGGCGAGGGCAGCTACGACACGATGGAAGCGAGGCGATCAGCACGATGCCGACCTGGTGCAGGATCCCAGCTGATCGGCCTTTCCGGCGTGGCTCCGGCGCTGAGGTGTTCGGCTAGCGTTGCAGCTGGCCGCGCACGGCACCTGCCGGGTACTCGGCGTTGTGCACGTTGACGTAGAACTGGCCGGGCTTGTTCGCGATCTCCCTGGCGAGTGCTCGGTCGACCTGGGCGCAGCTGTAGCTCGTCCCGCCGGACGGTGCCGCCAGGTTGACCACGACAGGTCCAGCCGTGCCCTTGACTCCGCGGTGGATGTGCGCGGCGGTCGCAGCCTGGATCTTCCTCACCGTCAGGCTGACACACACCTTGTCACGGGAGATCCGCACGGCGGCCTGACCGCGCCCGTCCGGATCGCCGGGCCCCGGTACCTCCGCATTGCCGGTGAGCTGGGAGTAGCGGTGTTGGCCGCCCAGGCCCAGCCCGAGGTCCAGGTCGAGATCCAGGCCCAACCCGATGCCGGACTCACCGCCGTGGTGCGAACCGTTGTCGTGGGCGAGTGCCGCCGGAGCGGCGCCCGCGAGCATCAGTGCTGCAGCTGTGGACACGAAGAGCAAACTCAGTTGACGCTTCACCGAAACCTCCTGGTTGCGTGACGACTCGTCGAAGGTGATTCGAGAAGCGGAGAGAATCGGATTGGTCGGTTCGCTGGTTGTCAGGCGCGCTTGGCCTCATGCTCTCGCAGGACCGCGAGAGCTTGGTCGGCGTGAGCGGCGAACTTCAGCTCGCTCTTGATCACTTCGAGGATCCGCCGGTCGGTGTCGATGACGAAGGTGTGCCTTTTGGTGTGCAGAGGACTGAAACGCCGCCATGCACCGAACTGCTTCGCGACCACACCGTCCACGTCGGACAGCAGTGGATAGCCGAAACCGTGGGCGGCGGAGAACTGCTGCTGCTGTCCGACGGTATCCGGGCTGATTCCGATCCTGTGCGCGCTGAACTCGCCGAATTCCCTGGCCAGGTCGCGGAAGTGGCAGCTCTCCGTGGTGCAACCGCCGCTCATCGCGGCGGGGTAGAAGAACAGCACGACCGGGCCGGAAACCAGGAAGTCGGACAGTGCACGGGGCTCGCCGCTGTCGTCGGGCAAGGTGAACTCCGGGGCGGTGTCTCCTCGTTTCATAGTTGCTGTTCGGTCCCGCGCACAGCGCGGATTGGTCTCCGGTTCACTCGAAAGTGGAGCAGATTCTGCATCTGCGGGTGAGGAGTGATATCTGATCTCAGCCAGGATTCCTACTTCCTTCCGATGTGCGATGCAAGGCTGCGCGACAGCCCGAGATGCGGCATGCGTGTCTCACAGGTGGCCATCGTCCCCGAACTCATGTCGGACAGGTGACGAGCGAGGAGCGCTATGCGCGAACGAGAACAGGCGCGAGTGCTCATCTCGCGTGGTTCTGAGGATCTTGAGGAGCCCGTGAGCGTGGAGGGCCTGCTACTGCGGGTGGCCCGCGGCGACGAGGTCGCGTTCGGACAGCTGTACGACCTCGTGTCGGGCATGGTGTTCGGGCTCGTGCGGCGCGTGTTGCGCGATGAGGCGCAGTCGGAGGAGGTGTTCCAGGAGGTCATGCTCGAGGTGTGGCGGACGGCGACCCGGTTCGACCCGGAGCGCGGAAAGGCCGTTACCTGGATCATGACGATGACGCACCGGCGCGCGGTCGACCGTGTGCGGTCCGCCCAGGCGGCGGTCAACCGCGACGAGCGAATGGCGGCGATGGGCACCACGATTCCCTTCGACGAGGTCGTGGAGCAGGTCAGCGAACGGCTGGAACAGCGCAAGGTGCGCCGTTGCCTGTCCTCGTTGACCGATCTGCAGCGGGAGTCCGTGCTGCTGGCCTACTACCAGGGCTACAGCTATCCGGAGGTCGCCGGCGTGCTCGGCATTCCGCTGGGCACGGTGAAGACCCGGATGCGTGACGGCCTGATCAGGCTCCGGGACTGCTTGGGGGTGACGGCGTGAGCGCTTCGTCAGATCTGCACACGTTGACAGGCGTCTATGCGATGAACGCCTTGTCCGACTTCGAACGCGTGGAGTTCGAAGCGCACCTGCCGCACTGCCTGCCGTGCGTTCAGGAGGTCGCCGAGTTGCAGGCCACCGCCACCATCCTGGGCACGGCGGAGGTCGCGCCACCGGAACGCTTGCGGGCACAGGTGCTGGCCGGCGTGAAGACCGCACCTCAGCTACCGCCGAAGGCTGCTGCTCCGGAACCGGCTGTATTCGTGCTGCCCGCTCGGAACAGGTGGCTGGTCCGGACGAGCGTGCTCGCCTCAGCCGCCAGTGTGCTCGTCGCCGTCGTGGTCGGTGTCCAGGGAGTGCAGGACCGCCGTGAACTCGACGCGCTGCGTCAGTCGGCAGCCGGTTACAGCCAGGTCGCGGATCTGCTGAGCGCTCCCGACGCAAAGCTGCTGAGCGATTCGGGAACAGGTGGTGGCCACGGAACCGTCGTGATGTCGCCGGGCCGCGGCAAGGCGGCGTTCCTCGCCAACGGGTTGCCGTCACTACCCGCGGACCGTGCATACCAGCTGTGGGTGGTCGGACCAGATGGGCCGCGTTCGGCCGGACTGCTGCAGGACAAGCCCGTGCTGGCCGATGGTTTGGCGGATGCGCGAGCATTCGCGTTGACCGTCGAACCGAGCGGTGGCTCACGCACCCCGACTACGACCCCGGTCCTTGCGATCTCGATGGCCTGAACTGCACACGACGCGACCCCGAGGGCCTGGTGGCTGTCGGGGTCGCGTCGTCTCTGCTGGTGTTCAGAGCCAGGAGGAGAGCGCCTTGAGAATGTCGGCGCGCTTGCGTGGTGCGGTGAGGGTAGCGACGGGCTCACCGCCGGAGAACAGGATGAGGGTGGGGATGCTGAGCACCTGGTAGCGGACGGCGATGTCGGGATGGGCGTCGATGTCGACCTTCATCACCGAGATCGTGTCGTGGTGTTCCTCAGCGATGCTGGTGACGACCGGACCCAGTGCCTTGCACGGTCCGCACCACGGGGCCCAGAAGTCGACCAGCACGGGCTTGTCCGCGCTGAGAACGGTGGTGTCGAAGGAGTCCGTGGTCACGTCGGTGAGTTGCATGGTGGGAGTTCCTGATCATCCGAAGGTGAAGGAGAAGGCCTGGACGCCGGGGCTGACGGTCGCGGTGAGCGAGCCGCCCTGGATCGTCGGTGTGGCGACGAGCTGGTAGGAGTTCGGAGTGCCGTCGACCTGGATGGTCTTGGTCTGTCCGTTGTCCTGGATCGTGACGGTTCCCTTGCCGGACAGAACCATCCGGACTTCCTTGGCGCGGTAGTTGAGCTTGATCTGCCCGGACTCGCCAGTAGGAGTGATGGATTGGGTGTCCAGCTTCCAGGCACCCGCGAGTGCGAAGCTGTCGGTGCCTTGGTTGTCGGGGAACTGGAACGACTTCTCGCCGCTGGTGTAAGTCTCGGTACCGGCGAAGTTCACGCGCTTGGTCGAGCCGAGGTAGGTCTCGCGAGTGATGTCACCTACGACCGGGGTGTCATCGGCCAGCTCGGTGGCGGCCGGCAACTGCACACCAGGCTTGGCGTCGTTGAGAAGTTGTCGAATCAGCTTCTCGGTGACCTTGTAGTCGCCTTCGCCGAACTTGATGTGCCGCACCGTGCCCTGAGCGTCGATGAGGTAGTGCGCGGGCCAGTAGCGGTTGCGGTAGTTGGTCCAGGTGTCCAGGGTGTTGTCCAGGGCGACCGGGTACGTGATGCCGAAGTTCTTCGCGGCGGACGCGACGTTGTCCGCTTCCTTCTCGAAGGCGTACTCGGGGGAGTGGATGCCGATGACCTGGAGGCCTGCGTCGCGGTAGGCCTTGTCCCACGCGGTGATGTGCGGGATCGAGCGCTGGCAGTTGATGCAGGAGTAGGCCCAGAAGTCGAGCATGACGACCTTGCCGCGCAACGACTTCAGGTCCAGCGCCTGGCCGTCGGGGGTGTTGAGCCACTGCTTGATCCCGGTGATGTCCGGTGCGGTGCCGCAGCTTTCCAGCTCAGGCGCGCCGTCGGAGCACTTGTCGAGGTCCTTGTTCTGGTCGTTGACCAGCCCGCCGAGGTTGAGCGCTCTGCGCACCTGCTCGGAGTTGTTCACCTTGTCCTGCAACGAGCTGGTGTAGTCGGGGATTACGCGCTGCAGCAGCTGCGGCAGGTTGAACACCAGGCCGAACGCGAGTGCGATCATCACGACGCCTGCGGTGATGCGGATGCCGCGCTGACGTTTGCGGAAGGACTGCACGCGTTCGGCGACCCGGCGGCCGGCGAGCGCGAAGATCAGCAGCGGAATGGCGGCGCCGACGGCGAACGTGAGTGTGAGAACGACCGTCTCGGTGCCGATCCTGCCGGTCGAGCCGGCGACGGTGATCGCGGCCAGCACGGGGCCCGCGCAGGGCACGTAGACCGCGCCGAGGGCCAGGCCGAGGGTGAACCCGCCGCGGCTCGCGTCCGGATTGCGTTGCGGGATCCAGGTGAACGGCTTTTCCAGCAGCTGTTCGAAGCGCGGCACGATCAGGCCGATGCCGATCAGCGCGAGAACGACGATGCCGGCCCAGCGCAGGACGTCCTGCGGCAGGTTCAGCACCGTCAGCAGCAGTGACCCGAACAGGGTGACCAGGCTGAAGCTGACGACGAGTCCGGCGATGACGAGGAAGGGCCGGGTACGGGACGCCGGCTTGGCCGCCAGCGCCACCCCTGTGCCCGACGTCGTCGTCCGGGCGCTCTGCGTGCCGCCGGAGAAGAAGATGACGGGGAGGACGGGCAGGATGCACGGCGAGATACCGGTGACCAGGCCGCCGATCAGACCGATCAGTGCGAGGGTCAACATGTGGGGCCCTACTTGGATTGGCGGAAGCGTGTGATGCCGGTGATTCGCGGCTGATCGCGTTCCAGATTGCTCCTCTGGGACATGCGCTTGGCGCATGGGTCGACTTCGACCGTCGTTTGTGGATTGTCGTTCGCGTCGGAGAGTCTGCGCTGATCACGCGTGATTCAAGGAGCGCTTGGTAACGAGTGGATAACCACACCCATCCGGTCCTCCTGGGGTGGCGAATCACGAGTAGCAAGTCCCCGAACACGCCTTGGAGAAGTTCCAGTCATGAACAAGACCGTCCGCAACACCGTTCTGGCCATCGGCGCCGCCTCGCTCGCCCTGTTCGGAGCTGCGTGCGGCTCGGGTGACATGGCGAGCAGCAGTTCCAGCACCGCGCCCACCTCGGCGACCTCGACCACCCAGCCCTCGGCTGCGATGGCCGACCCGGCCAAGGACCTCGTCGGCCCCGGCTGTGCCGACTACGCGAAGCAGGTTCCGTCCGGCGCCGGTTCGGTTTCGGGCATGGCCGCTGACCCGGTCGCCGTCGCCGCGAGCAACAACCCGTTGCTGACCACGCTCGTGAGCGCGGTGTCCGGGAAGCTGAACCCGAAGGTGAACCTGGTCTCGACGCTCAACGGTGCCGAGTTCACGGTGTTCGCGCCGGTCGACTCAGCGTTCGCGAAGATCGATGCCGCGACGATCGAGAAGCTCAAGACCGACGACGCGCTGCTGACCAAGATTCTCACGTACCACGTCGTCCCCGGCCAGATCACGCCTGACAAGATCGCCGGTGACCAGAAGACCGTGCAGACCGGCACCGTGAAGGTGAGCGGTTCGGGCAACGCGATCAAGGTCAACGACGCCAACGTGATCTGCGGTGGCGTGAAGACCGCCAACGCCACCGTCTACCTCATCGACTCGGTGCTGCTGCCCGCCTGACATCTCCAGGGAAAGCAGTACCGCGACTCCGGGAACCGCGCTGTGTAGGCGGTTCCCGGAGTTCTCATGTCTGCCGGTTGCGTCTCAGTGTTGCATGTGGATGATTACGGTGCCGTTGTGCCGAAGATCGCGTGGTTCTCGGGTTCCGGCACCGCGATGATGACGCGATCGGAGATGTCGACCGCTATCTCGCCAAGTGCGCACTATCTTGCCCGTCCCCACAACTGTCGTTGCGCGGTTGGTCGATTCCTCGGCTACGGAGAGAAAGTCGATGTCCGGCACGGCAACCGCGCGTCCGGCTGCGACGCCAACACCGAGTTCGCCGCAGCGTCCAGTGTTGCCGTATGCGATGGCGAGCACGCGATCGTGTCACGACCAGGGAATCGGCGTGCTGTCGAACCAGATCGCCTGCCAGGTCAGGCAAGAGTGATGGTGAGGACGGGGGAGCCAGTCGGGCTCGGTGATCCGCCGACGGGCTCGCCGGTGAGAATGGCTTCGCCGATCCCTTGGATCCCGCTCACGAGCAGCGAAGCCACTTTGCTCGCCGGACGTACTGTTCCCGCTGATCGCGGGCCGTGGTCGTCCATCAGTCACAGCTGGTAGACGCGATCACGCGGCAACGCGCTCAGGTCGTCTGCCAGGAAGAGCATCTCGTCGCGGCTGTACGACATCACGGCGGTACCCGCCTGATCTCGTGCGGTGAGGAGCCGCAGATCCGGCGCCGAGAGCAGATCACCGACGTGAGTACGCGCAGACACGGCCATCGGGGTGAACGTCGAGGCGGTCAGCGCGCTGTGCGCACCGGCCACTGCCGCAGTGACCACACAGGCAGCGGAGATGAGGACCGTGGCGCGCCGGAAACCTTGACGCCGTGAGAAAACCGTCACGTTCTCCAAGGTCGGTGGCACCTGCCGCACGTGCCGGACCGCGTCCAGCACCCGTGACCGCAGAGCGTGCGGATACACGTGGTCGACGGCGTTGCCGAGCCAGGCTGCGGTCTTCCTCAGCCCGGTCATTTCGTCCGTACAGCCCCGGCATCTGCCCAGGTGTGCTTCGAACTCGGCTCGCTCGGCGTCGGGGAGAGCGCCGAGTGCGTGGGCACCGGTCAGCAGGTGCGGGTTGATCGCACGCGTCAGGCCCGGTTTCACACTTGTACTTCGAAGCCGGTCGATGGGCGGATTGCCTCACGCCGCGGCACGCCAACTGACGATACGGCTGCCGGTCGCATCATGGTGTGGCCCGCCGAGGAAGGCCTGAGCCCGAGGTGGTGTGCCATGGGGTGGGCGTGACAACGATGGGCGGGTGGCCCGTCAGTGGCCCACCCGCCCATCCGGTCAGTCCTTGTGGAGGGCAGCTTTGACCTTGTCGGTGGCGGCGCCGAGTGCGTCCTTGACGTCCTCGACGACGTCCTTGACCGCGGCCTTGGCCTGGTCGGCGATGCCTTCCCCGCGCAGTTCGTCGTCGCCGGTCACTTCGCCTGCGGTTTCCTTTACCTTGCCGCTGAGGTCCTCGGCCTTGTTGCTGATCTTGTCGCTGAGCGACATCGTGGTTCCTCCCGTATCTGGTCGCCGGCTGGACTGCTGATTCATGGAACATCGGATTCGGGTCGTGGGCACGGGATTCACCGCAGGTTCACCCTGGTCTGCGGTCAGAATTCCGGCTGATCCCGGTGAGGTGACGCAGCGCAATCATCAGGCAGGTCTGACCGCCACTATTGAGCCGCACTCGGGTCAACGCAGGTAGCAGTCGTGTATCCGTGGCTTCGTGCGCAATACGTGAGTTTCTTTTGGAAACGCCGTGCTGTTTTCGTCGGGTTCACTCGATCGGCTGGGGTCGGCGTCGTAGTCGAGCGGGATCGCGGTTCTGGTGGTGGTCTCGATAGGGGTGTGCGTCGCGCACCGAGATTGCCCGAATCGTTTCTTGGAGGGACGGCAATGTCCGAGTCAACTGTGACCGCCTCGAAGTCCAGCGGGTACAGCGCACCGGCTCAGAGGTCGGGGAGCGGCAAGGCGGATCTGGTCACCAGTCACGGCACGACGTCGATCGCCGATGGTGTGGTGCAGAAGATCGCGGGTCTCTCGGCGCGGGAGGTGCCAGGTGTGCACGGGCTCGGCGGCGGAGCGGCGCGGGCGTTCTCGGCGATCCGGGAACGGATCCCCGGTGCGACCGCGTCGGCGGGCCAGGGCGTGTCGGTCGAGGTCGGCGAGAAGCAGGCGGCGGTGGATCTCCAGATCGTCGTCGAGTACGGGGTGGCGATCACCGACGTGGCGCAGGCCATTCGCCGCAACGTCATCGGCGCTGTGGAACGGATGACCGGCCTGGAGGTGGTGGAGGTCAACATCGACGTGCAGGACCTGCACATCCCGTCCGACGACGAGGACGAGCCCACCGACAACGGCCGGGTCAAGTGAGCTCGGATCCCGACGCAGCACGGATCGCCGCCGCTGTGCGGGCTCTGCCCGAGGTGGTGGGCCTGCACGGCGGGCGGTTCGGTGAGGTGGCGACGTTCACGCCGCCGCACCGGACTGTCGGGGTTCGGGTGCGCGAAGACGAAGTGACGGTCGGCGTGGTGGTCGGCTACCCGTTCACCGCCGGTCGCATCGCGCAGGCGGTTCGCGGCGCTGTCGGCGGTGCCGGCGCGGCGGGTGTGCCGGTGCACGTGGTGATCGGTGACCTGGTCGAGCCGGGGCTGCCGCACGGCGAGTACACGGGTGGTGCGCTGCGGGAGTCGCCCGTAGCGGGTGATTTCGCGGAGGTGACGTCATGAGCAGGACGCAGATGGGCTTGCTGATAGGTGTGCTGCTGGGGCTGGCGGCCGCCCTGGGCGGGTTCGGGGCGTTCGCCGCGACCGTCGTCTTCGGAGCGACAGGTCTGCTGGTGGGTCGTTACCTGGACGGCAAGCTCGACCTGTCCCAGTTCGTCGGCCGCGATCGGGGCTGACGATCGTGACCGCGACGATCCCCGCTCCGCTCAAGGCGATGCCGCAGCGCGACAGTGGACCCCGAGCAGTCGCCGATGCCTCCGAACGCGGTGCGCTGCGGATCTCGGAGGAGGTCGTGGCGCGCCTCGCCGGCCACGCGGTCCTCGAGGTCGAGGGTGCCGGTGGTGCAGTCGGCCAGGTGCTGGGAGTCAGCCTCGGCGGAAAACCTCGGGCCCAGGACGCGAAAGTCTCCGCGCACGTCGCAGGCGACACCGCGACGTTGACTGTGCGGCTGTCGCTGACCTACCCGGCGCCGGTCGCCCGCACCGTGCAACGCGTGCGCGAGCACGTGGTCCGCCGGGTGGGCGAGCTGACCGGGCTATCGGTCACCCGCGTCGACATCACCGTGACCGCATTGCACAACGCCACCGCAACCCGACGCAGGAGAGTCGAGTGAAACGACGTCCCAGCCGAGCCATCCCGGCCACGGTCACCGCGCTGATCCTGCTCGCGGCAGCGGTGGTGGTCGCGGTCGTGGCGATCCAGATGCTCCTTCACGAACCAGCATGGGTGAACTACGGCGCGGTCGCCGGCTACCTGCACGGACTCCGATGGACCGACACAGCCGTGGCCGTTGCTGGTGGTGCCGTCGCCGTGCTGGGCCTGCTGCTGGCGATCGCGGCCGTGGTACCCGGCGCGCCGACAGTGCTGCCGATGAAGGGCACGCCGAACTCCGGTGCGTCCAGCCGCGGCCTGCGCTCCACGTTGCGTGCCGCCGCCTCCACCGTGGACGGTGTCAGCGGCGCGGCCGTCGCCCTGCGCGGACGACGGGTGAAGGTCCGCGTGAACACGGGCCGCACCCGCCCCGAAGGACTGTCAGACGCGGTCCGTGCCGCGGTCGCACACCGCCTTGGCCAAATCGCTCCCGTCGCCCGGCCTGTCGTGTCGGTGCGGGTTCACTCATCAAGGAAAGCGCTGTGACCGGCCCCCGCCGCCCTGCGCGGCTCAACCGCACATTGCTGGCCACGATCGGTATTGCACTGCTCGCAGTGGGCGGGTTCACGCTCGCCACGCACTTCCGAGTTCTGCACCTCGTCGACCCCGGCGCACCTGTCGTGCCCGGTGTCGATCCGCCTCCGACGTGGGCGCTGTACGCCACAGCCGCCACGGCGATCCTGCTCGGCCTGCTGGCGCTGCGCTGGCTGCTCGCACAAGCCGTTCGCGGCCCCCGATCACCTACCTGGCGTGAAGACACCGGCCTCGGCCACACGGAACTCTCCGCAAGCACGGCCATCGCGCCGCTCGCCGAAGAGCTACGCACCTACCCCGGAGTACACGACGCCCGCGCCACGCTCACCGGACCGCGCGACGCCCCGGAACTCGCACTGATCATCGTGATCGAGCAGGACGCGGATCCCGCCGACGTCCGCCACCAGCTGGAGGACGAGGGCTTGCCCCGACTACGTCAGGCACTCGAACTGGACACGGTCCCCACTGACATCGAGTTCCGCTTCGCCACCGCCACGACACGCAGCCTCCGCTGACCACACCAGCCTCCGCAGCCGATCAGTCAATGAGGTTTCCCCGACAGCTCGGCGACTGTCAAACATGATCTGGCAGGACTTCACGAGAGTCGTCGGTGACGGCACCGAAAAGTACCCGACGAGCTGAGACTTGAGCGGTCCGGCCGTACCAGAACTCGGACCCGGCTAGGACGGTCAGGTCGGAGACGAAGCTTGAGCGCGGCCCTTCCGCGGCGGCGTCGCGCAAGCAGGTCGAGCTCCGCAGTCACAACGGGCCGTGACGGCGTTGGGGTTCAGCCTGTATGGCCAACGACTCGCCACCGGCAGCACCTACGGCCTGGTCCAGGCGACGGGGGAGTACCTCGACCACGTGCGGAGCAGTTCTCATCGGCCGTAATGTTTCGCGCGCGGCTCGCGACACTGCGGTATGGCTGTGTCCCGGAATCGCGTCCTCGCAGTCGGCACCGGCTTGACCGTGGTGATCGGTGGCGTGGCCGCGGCGCTGATCAACGAGCTGCACAACGGGTGGGTGTGGTGGGTGGCCGCCGCGGCGGCCGTGCTGGTCTGGGCGGTCATCGCCGGGGTGCTGGTCCACGCGTCCGGTCAACCCGCACCAGTCCTCCAAAGCGTCGGCCCAGTGATCACTGCGGGCGAATTCCATGGCGCCGTGACGACGAACATGACGATCTGCGGTGCACTTCCCGCCCTATCTGATGGCGTGAGTGACGGTGACGGGGTCGTGTGGAACATTCCCGCACCCGTGCGCACGCTCAGCGGACGCGACGACGAACTGGCGGTCGTCGCAGATCTCCTGCAGACAACGGACACCAGGTCGGCTGTGGCACTGCACGGCATGCCAGGGGTCGGCAAGACCCAGCTCGCGTTCGCATGTGCCGACGGCGTTCGCGAGGACACCCGGATTGGCTGGCTGGTCCCGTCGGCGACGCGTCTGGTCGCGACCGCCGCGCTCGCCGAACTGGCCAGCCTTCTCGGGGTGGGTGACCAGGACCAGGAGACCGCTGCCCGCCGTGTGGTGATTGAGCTGCGCGGGCGGGAGAAGTGGTTGCTGCTGTTCGACAACGTGAGCCTTCGCGCAGATATCGCGGACCTGGTGCCGGACGGCTCCGGGCGAGTGCTGATCACGTCGGTGGAACCGGACTGGGGCACGGTGGCCGAGGGCGTGCCGGTCGAGCCGCTCACCGAGGACCACGGCATCGCGTTCCTCGTCACCAGGTCCGGCGATGACGACCGAGAGGCGGCGACGGACCTGACCCGCCGCCTGGGAGGGCTTCCGCTCGCGCTGGAACAGGTCGGTGCCTACTGCCGGCAGACGGTGAGCAGTCTCGCGCACTACCGGGAGCTGTTCGACTCCAACAGGACCAGGCTGCTGCAGCAGGGTATTCCCGAGAACTACCGGTTGCCGGTGGTCGTCACGCTGCGGCTGTCCATCCGCCGGGCGGAACAGCGCAGCGTCGCCGCCGTTCAACTGCTGAGGTTGCTCGCGTTCCTCCACCCCGTGGGCGATCCTCGTGACATCGTCGCGGACATACGAGGCACACCGCTGCGCCTGCGGATGGCGATTGTCGACCCCATGCGGTTCAACGTAGTCGTCAACGTCTTGGTGTCACTGTCCCTGTTGACCCGGGACGAGGAAACCGACCGGGATCTCAGGAGCCTGGCCGTGCACGAGCACGTGCAGGCGACCCCCCGTGCCCCCGAACGGCACACCGCGCAGGATGTCGCGCTTGATCGAGTCGGGGGTGTCGAGGTGGTTGAACAGCACCCGGTTCGTCGCGGGATCGTCCTCCTGGAGCATCCACAGCAGCACCGAGCGGGGCGGCCGCAACCGATCCAGCCACTGCACCGCGTGCTCGACGGCGAGCTCCTCCGGCTCGCCGATGCCGAGCCGCCGCCGCACCGCGGCCGCGTCGTCCTGGTCGATCAGCGAGAGCAGGAAATGCACTCCCGGATGGCCGTTCCCCCTGTTCACAGCGGGAGTATCGCAGACGGCGCAGTGTGGTCGCGCCGGATTTCCGCCGGGCCTACCGCCGCACGTCCGAGCAGCGTTGGACCACCCGGTCGTGCTCGGCGGCGAGCGTCTCGTCGGATGGCCGGTCGCCGTAGGGTTCCAGCGGGTCCCGGACGTCGGCGAGCAGGCGGTAGCGAACGAGTCTCGTGGCCGCTTCGAGCCACGGCTTGATCTGACCGGGCTTGCCCGGCGAGAACAGGCCGAGCGCGATGTCGAACCACCAGGGGAGGACGAGATCTCGGGCGACCGCGTCCTCGATGCGCTCGCGGATCGTCGCGCACGCGGCCTCATCCGCCTTCGCCGACTGGTCCAGGGCCATCTTCTCGGATCGCCGGGCGCGCACTGCTTCGTCGTGCCGACGGCGTGCGAGCACCACTTTCTCGACCGGGCGCGGGCCGCTGGCGCGGAACGCGAACCACGTCTGTTTCTCCTTCCGCCACGCCCGTTCCGCGGCCGGGGGGAGTTCGGACAGCGCCTTGACGGCCAGGATCGCGGCGTCCCGTGACCTGTCCCAGCGCGTGACATCGTCCTGTGCCTGTTCCAGCTTCGTCTGCAACTGCTGGACCTTCGCTTCGGACTCGGGTGCGGCAGCCAGTCGCGCGCGGATCAACTGGACCATCTCGGGAGTGATGTCCGGTTGCCAGGTGTGGAAGTCCGCTCGGGGCAGCCCGCCGCTCAAGCGCACCTTGCGA
This sequence comes from Lentzea kristufekii, assembly GCF_033949925.1. Classification (NCBI taxonomy): domain Bacteria; kingdom Bacillati; phylum Actinomycetota; class Actinomycetes; order Pseudonocardiales; family Pseudonocardiaceae; genus Lentzea; species Lentzea kristufekii. The sequence goes on along the minus strand of NZ_JAXAVV010000007.1, from coordinate 131,596 downwards.
TCCAGAGCGGTGACGTCCAGGCGCAGGTTCGAGATCTCCGCGGCCTGCCTGTCGAGTCGCTTGTCCGCTTTGCCGAGGTTCGTCTCGACCTTGTTGACCTTGTCCAGCACCGATTGGACCGAGTGCCGGCCGACCTTGTCCTCCAGGTCGCGGAGTCGCCTGCGGATCTCGTCGGCGGTGTCCGATCTGTCGCTCAGAGCCGTCTCGAGCGAGTCGAGACGCCGGTGGTGGTCGTCGGTCGTCTCCGTCAGGTTGTGGATCGGGTCGTTCCTCACTTCAGGCACCTCCATGCCCACCAACCGATTCCGGCCAGCACGGCCAACGCCGACCACCCGCTCAGCAGTGGCGCGGACAGGGCGCCGAGCACAGCGGCGATTCCCGCCCAGCTGCGGGCACTCGGTTCCTCATCGCCGCGCACGGCGGGGTTGATCAGGAGTGCGGTGCCGACGGCAAGAGCCAGCAGAGCAGGCGCCAGGTTCCACGCGCTGAACCACAGGACGAGCACCACGACCGCGGCCACCGCGGCCGCCGCGCCGAGGACGCGGTTGGGGAGTAGGAGCCTGTTCGCATTGATGTCGCGCCGTGCCTTGAGGAGCGCCTCCACGGCGTCGTGCAACTCGTCGGAGATCTTGGCCCACTGCGGGTCGTCCGGAGCCGTCGCGGTGAAGGCGTCGAGCCGTGTCCGAAGCGATTGCCGCCTGACCGCGAGCAGGGAGTTGGGGTCATCCGCCATGGCAGAACATGGTCAGGGCCGGTGCGGTGCCGATCCAGGCCTACCGCGCGGAATAGGCCGCTTGCCGACGGACATCACCCTTACAGCCGTTCCGCGGCAGCGAAAACGTGTCCACTTCCAGGCCAGAAGTGACATCAGTCAGTCCATTGAGGACTTTGGTGCGGCTTCTCCGCGGGCGTGCCGAGTGCTCGGTCACGGGTGCACGGTATCGGCCGCCCTCAGCGCGGCGGCAGGTAGTAGAACCGCCGCCGGCTCAGCAGCAGCGAGTCGTCGGACAGCGTGAAGAAGTCGGCGAAATCGAATTCGTGCGGTTCGTGACGCGGCGCGGTACCCGGTGGGGAGTAATGGCCGACGGCCACCACGCAATACCCGTCGCCGATCACCTTGAACAGTTCGTGCGTGCCTCGGGTGGTGCGGGCGAGGCGCAGCGCCGCCGCGCGGCCGTGGCACGCCGGCGCGTCGGGTGCCCGCACCTGCATGTCCTCGTGCAGCAGCGACGCGTAGGCGTCCAGGTCTCCCTCGTCCTGGTACAGATAGGACAAGCGGACGTGGTCGACGCCCGCGGCCAGGGTCGCCGCGCTGGGGGGCGTGCGTCGGCCGTCTCCCGTCATGGCGAACTCCTCCTGGCCGCTCAGAATGCAATGCCCAGAGTTTCATCTGCCGATAACCCAGGCCTATCACGGCGCTTTCCCGGCGCTCATCGCGGTGCGAATGCTCCCGGATGACGGGATGATCGAGCATCCGCCGGATATACAAGTACATCCCGTGTTGCATACATTGAAGAAAGTCGGTCGCTGGGGGAACACAGGGAGGGGCGGCGGACGTGAGTGCGGTGCTGCGCAGGTCTGGGGATTCGGTGTTCCGGATCCTCGGGCCGATCGAGATCGAGGGGCCCGCAGGGCCGGTGTGGGTGACACCCGGCCGCCAGCAGGTCGTGCTCGCGCTCCTGCTGATGGAGGCCAACCAGGTCGTCAGCACAGATCAGATCGTGGACACGCTGTGGAACCAGCTTCCCCCGGACACCGCGCGCACCCAGGTGCAGATCTGCGTGTCACGGCTGCGCAAGAAGCTGGCCGACGCGGGCGTCGACCTGCCGATCGTCACGCGGATGCCCGGATACCAGTTGCTGCTGGGCGGCAACACGCTCGACTCGCACGTCTTCGCCGGCAAGCTCGCCGAGGCCGGGGTCCTGGTGAAGGAAGGCCGTGCGGCGGAGGCGGCGAGCCTGCTGCGGTCGGCCGTGGCGCTGTGGCGGGGCCCTTGTCTGAGCGGACTGCCGAACCCGGCGTTGCGCGCTCGCGCGTTGCGGTTGGACGAGGACCTGCTGACCGCGACGGAGGACTACCTCGAACTGGAGCTCGAACTCGGCCGCCACCACCAGATCGTCGGTGAGGTCACCCGTCTCGTCCACGAACACCCGATGCGCGAACGGTTGCGTGCCGTGCTGATGCTCGCGCTGCACCGCGCGGGCAGGCCCGGCGAGGCGCTGGAGGCGTTCCGGACGGGCCGGCACCTGCTGGTCGAGGAACTGGGCCTGGAGCCGGGGGAACGGTTGCGGCTGCTGGAGTCCGCGATCCTCGCCGGGGACACCATCGGCGGCCGGGCCGAGCCGGGCCCGCCCGCTCCGCCGCCCGCACCGAGCTTCGAACGCCCGCGCCAGCTGCCCGCCGACACCGCCGACTTCATCGGCAACGAGGCCCTGATCCGCACCGCCGAGGCCGTGCTCGTCGGCGGTGACCGAAGAGCCGTGGGCGTGGTGGTGGTCATCGGCAGACCGGGCAGCGGCAAGACGACCGTCGCCGCCCACATCGGCCACCGCGTCGCCGACCGGTTCCCCGACGGGCAGCTGTACTGCGACCTGCGCGGCACCCGTGAGGAGCCGACCGCCGCGGCCGACGTGCTGGGCCGGTTCCTGCTGGCACTCGGCATTCCGGGCACGGTCATCCCGATGGGCCTGGACGAGCGCGTCGAGATGTACCGGACGTTGATGGCCGAACGGCGCACGCTCGTGGTGCTGGACGACGCGTCCGCCGAGAGCCAGGTGATCCCGCTGCTGCCCGGCAGCAACACGTGCGCCGTGCTGGTGACCAGCCGGTCGCGGCTCACCGGTGTGCCGGGTGCGCGTCAGGTCGAGGTCGAGGTGTTCGACGCGGCGCAGTCGCTCGACCTGCTGGGCCGGGTCATCGGCGCTGAACGGGTGGCGCGGGAACCCGAGGCCGCCGCGGCGCTCGTGCGGACCGTCGGCGGGTTGCCGCTGGCGCTGCGGATCATCGCGGCACGGCTGGCGGCGCGGCCGCACTGGTCGCTCGCGTCGATGGTGCACCGGCTGGCCAGCGAACGGCACCGGCTCGACGAGCTGGCGCACGGCGAGATGACCATCCGGGCGAGCCTTTCCCTGACGCACAACGGAATGGATCGGCGGTCGCGGACCCTGTTCGGCCTGCTCGGTCTCGCCGAGGGCCCGGAACTGCCCGGCTGGGTCGCGGGCGCGGTGCTCGACGACGACTCCCGGTACCCGTCGGATCTGCTGGAACCGTTGGTGGACGTGCAGATGCTGGACGTGACCACGGTCGAGCGCACCGGCGAGTTCCGCTACCGCTACCAGGACATCGTGCGGCTGTTCGCCCTCGAGAAGCTGAACGCGGAGGTGTCGCCGGACATGCGGCGGCGTGCGGTGGAACGTCTCCTCGGCGGCTGGCTGGCGCTGGCGGAGCAGGCCCACCGCGCCATCTACGGCGGCGACTACGCGGTGCTGCACGGCACCGCGCTGCGGTGGCTGCCGCCGTCCACGTACGTGCAGCAGGTGGCCGCCGATCCGCTGGAGTGGCTGGACGGCGAGCAGGCCAACCTGTGCGCGGCGATCAGCCAGGCCGCCGACGCCGGGTTCGACGAGGCCTGCTGGGACCTGGCCGTCACCGCCGCGACGCTGTTCGAGTCGCACGGCTACCTGGACGACTGGGAGAAGACGCACGAGAAAGCGCTGCAGGCCACCCGTGCCGCCGGGAACGCCCGCGGCACGGCGGCGGTGCTGAGCTCACTGGGCACGTTGCACATCAACCGCGGCCAGATCACCCGCGCGCACGAGGCGTTGACGACGGCACTGGCGACGTTCCAGGAGCTGGACGACCCGCGCGGTCTCGCGCTCTGCCGCCGCGACCTCGGGCTGCTCGCGCGCTGGGCGGGTGACGACGACGAGGCGCTCGTCCTCTACGCGGACGCGATGCGTGACCTGGACCGGGCGAAGGACCTCGTCGGCAGGGGCATCGTGCTGACCCACCAGACCGACATCCTGTGCCGGCGCGGCCGCACCGACGAGGCCACGGCACAGCTGCTGGAAGCGATCATGATCTTCGAGGGAGCGGGCTACCGCAACGGGATCCCGCACGCGCTGCGGCGGATCGGCCAGGTGCAGGTGCGGGCGGGCAAGCACCAGGACGCCCTCGTCACGTTCACGCGGGTGCTCGGCATGGTGCGCGAGAGCCGTGACGTTATCGGGGAAGGGCATCTGCTGCGCAACCTCGGTGAGGTGAACGCGAGGCTCGGTCAGGACCGCGAGGCGAAGGCGTACTTCGAGCTGGCACTGGCGGCGCGGGAACGGATCATGGACCTCGTCGGCGCCGCGGCGATCCGGGTGGACCTGGCGCCGGTGCTCGCTCGCCTCGGTGACTCGAACCGGGCGTCGGAGCTCGTGCTGCACGCGGTGCAGATCTTCGGCGACCGCGGGATGGAGCGGGAGCGGGTGGCGGCCGAGGAGGCGCTCACCGTTCTGACGGCAGGGCGTTAGTTCCGGAGTGAAGCTTTAGTTCCACGGGTTGCTGTCGGCGGGCGCACCGTTCCAGGGGTTGCTGTCGGCGGGCGCGCCGTTCCACGGGTTGCTGTCGTCCTGCACCGAGTTCCACGGGTTGCTCTCCGCCGCGACGTGCGCCGGGCCGGCCTGCACGTCCGTGCCCACGATCGCGGCGCCCAGACCGAACACGAGGGCGGCACCGGCGACGGCGGTGGCGATCCGGGTGAACGCGGCGTGCTCCATGAGATTCTCCAAGGTGTTCGGTGCGGGATTTCAGCGGCTATTTCCGGCTGATGTCCAAAACGCTATTGGGTGCGGTAATCCCGTCCCTATCCCGTCGGCAATCCCGGCGCTATCACGACCGGCAGTTTTGTCCGGCGTGCGATAGTGGGCGATGTAACCGCAGTTCAGAGCCATTCTGGCCGCGTCGAGCGGCGAGGTTCCGGGCGAATTATCCGAGTGGATTGCTCCGAGATGCCGCCGAGATAGCGCGATATCCGAGATTGGTGTCCGTCCAGCCACGGCAGCCCAGGAAAACCGTCTCGGAGGAATGATGTCCGCCAGCGATCATCGACCGACCGTCCCCGCCGGGATCCTCCGGTGACCGCGGTGCCCCAGGTGGACGACCCCGGCGTGACGGCCGAGGCCCCGCGCACCCTGTGGCGTGACCGCCGGGCGTTGGGCTGGGCGTTCGCCACCGGCGTCTCGGCGGTCGGCGACGAGATCTGGTACGTCGCCCTCGCGTTCACCGCCGCACAGCTCGGCAACGCCGGACTCGCCGGCCTGGTGCTGGCCTGCGCCACCATCCCGCGTGCTCTGCTGACGATCGTCGGTGGCGCGCTCACCGACCGCTTCGACGCCCGCCGCATGATGATCGGCGCCGACGTCGCCCGGATCGTCGTGCTCGCGGCGGCACTGATCGTGCTCGCCGCGACCGGGGTGTCCGCGGGCCTGCTCATGGTCGTGGGCCTGTTGTTCGGTGTGGCCGACGCGTTCTACGGACCCGCGTCCGGCGCGTTCCCCCGGCAGCTGGTGCGCAGGACCGAACTGGTCCGGTTGTCGGCGTTGCGCCAGCTGCTCGACCGGCTGGCCGGCGTGCTCGGCGCGCCGTTGGGCGGCCTCGTGCTCGTGGCGTGGGGACTGGGCGGCGCGATGCTGCTGGACCTCATCTCGTTCGCGGTGGTCCTCGTGGTGCTCGTCGCGGTCCGGCCGCGGTGGCCGCTGGCGCGGTCCACCGGCAGCACGGTCCGCGCCGACATCCGTGACGGGCTCAACTACCTGAGGCTGACGCCGAAGGTCCGCGACCTCGTGATCACGTTGTCCGGCCTCAACGTCTTCGTCAGCCCGGTGGTCGCGGTCGGGCTCGCACTGCACGCCGTGGGCAGCGGCTGGGGCGGGGTCGGCCTGGGCTGGCTGACCGCCGCGATGGGCGGCGGTGCGGCGATCGGCACCCTCATCGCCCTGAAGTGGCGCCCGGAACGACCGCTGCGCGCCGCCGTGCTGCTGCTGTTCGGCCAGGCCGCGTCACTCGGTCTCGTCGGCAACGCCGGTTACGCGGCGACGCTCGGCGGGATGGCCGTGGTCGGCGTCGTCGCGGGACTGGCCTCACCGATGTTGTCCGGTGCCTTCCAGGCGACCGTCGACGAGGAGTACATCGGCCGCGTCGGCTCGGTGCTCACGCTCACCGACGACGCGCTGACACCTCTGACCATGGTCGGTTTCGGCCTCCTCGCCCAGCTTCTGGGCCTCGGTACCGCCGCACTGCTGTTCGCCGGCGGCTTCATCGCGCTGCTCCTCTACGCCTTCTCCCGCCCACACGTGCGGGACCTGCGGATCCCGGACGAAAGGAACTCCTGATGACCACGCAGCTCAGCTCGCCCGCCACCAGCAATCCTGGCCACGGCGACGCTTTCACCGACCACATGGTCAGCCTCTCCTGGAACGCCGTCGACGGCTGGCACGACCGCCGCGTCGGCCCGCTGGAGCCGTTGCCGCTGCACCCGGCGACCATCGGCCTGCACTACGCCCAGGTGATCTTCGAGGGACTCAAGGCGCACCGCGGCCCCGACGGCTCGGTGTCGGTGTTCCGGCCCGACCGCAACGCGCTGCGGTTCCAGAGCTCCGCCCGCCGGCTGGCGATGCCGGAGCTGCCGGTCGAGGACTTCCTGTCCGCGATCGACGACCTGGTGCTGCTCGACGGCACCGGCCTGCCCGACGACCCGTCGATCAGCCTCTACCTGCGGCCGCTGATGTTCGCCACGGACCCGAACCTGATGCTGCGCCCGTCCGACGAGTACCGGTTCCTGCTGATGGCGTTCGTCGCCGGCGGTTTCTTCGGCGACAAGGCCCTCGAACCGGTCTCGGTGCTGATCAGCCGCGAGCACAGCCGCGCCGTCCTGGGCGGCACCGGCGACGTCAAGTGCGCGGCGAACTACGGCCCGTCGTTCGTCGCGCAGAACCTCGCCCGCCAGGCGGGGTGCCAGCAGGTCGTGTGGCTCGACGCCGCCGAGCACCGGTGGGTCGAGGAGATGGGCGGGATGAACCTGTTCTTCGTGCGCCGCACCGCTTCCGGCACCGAGGTCGTCACGCCCGGACTGACCGGCACGCTGCTGCCCGGCGTCACCCGCGAGTCGCTGCTCGTGCTGGCGGACCGGATCGGCCACACCGTCCGCGAGGAGCGGATCTCGGTGGACCAGTGGCGCGAGGAGTGCGCGGCGGGCCTGATCACGGAGGTCTTCGCCTGCGGCACGGCGGCCGTGGTGACCCCGGTCGGCACCGTGCGCGACCGCGACGGCGACTGGGTGATCGGCGACGGCACCGCCGGACCGGTGACCCGCGAGCTGCGCCAGGCGCTGATCGACACCCAGCGCGGCGTCCTGCCCGACCCCGGCGGCTGGCGGCGCGTGATCGTCCCCGCGTCCGGCCTCTGACAGTCCCGATCACGGAAAACCAAGGGTGGGGAAGAAAAACATGGAGCACGCAACGAGTGTCGTGGTCGAGCCCGCCGCCGACCGGCGTCCGCCGCCACTGGCCGAGCACCTGAACTCGGACGTCACCAGGGCCGCGATGCTGATCCAGCAGGAGGTGCTCGCCGCCGCCAGGGCGTTCCTGCGCGGTGAGGGTTTCGTCGAGTTGCTGCCGCCGGTGATCGGCCCGGTGACCGACCCCGGGGCACGCGGTTCCAAGCAGGTCGACGTCGACTACTACGGCCACAAGTACAAGGTCATGAGCAGCGGCATCCTCTACAAGCAGGCCTCGCTGCTGACGTTCGACAAGCTGTTCTACATCGCGCCCAACGTCCGCGCCGAACCGGTCGAGACCTGCAACACCCAGCGCCACCTCGCGGAGTTCCACCAGATCGACGTGGAGATCGCGAACGGCACCCGCGCCGAGGCGATGGGAGTGGCGGAACGGCTGCTGACCTATGTGGTGCGGCACGCGCTGACCGCTGTGCCCGAGCAGTTCGAGCTCCTCCGTCGTGACCCGCTGGCGTTCGCCTGGCTGCTGGCCGGACCGTTCGGCGTGCTCAGCCACCGCGAGGCGGTCGACGAGCTGCACCTGCTCGGCCACCCGCAGAGCCCGGACGCCGAGATCGCGTGGACCGGCGAGGAACTGTTGTCCCGGCAGAAGGATCGCCCGTTCTTCGTCACCGACTACCCGAAGGGCTCGCGCGGTTTCTACGACCGGGAGAGCACCACCGAACCGGGCCGGCTGCGCAACTTCGACCTCCTCGCGCCCGAGGGCTACGGCGAGCTGGTCAGCGGCAGCGAACGCGAGTCGGACTACGCCACGATCGTCACCCGGATGCGGGAGACCGGGGAGAACCCGGCGAAGTACCGCTGGTACCTCGACGTCATGCGCCAGGGCGTGCCGCGCAGTGCCGGGTTCGGCATGGGTCTGGAGCGGCTCACCCGGTTCCTCACCGGGCTGGACGCGGTGTGGCAGGTCAACGCGTACCCGAAGGTGCCAGGGGAGATGGCGCCGTGAGGGCGGGTGGGTTCCCCGAGGAGCAGGTGCGGGCGCGTGCCCGCACCGGTGCGGCGGAGGCGTTCCCGCCTGTCGAGTCCTACGGCCACGAGGTGTTCGGCCAGGGCTCTTCCGGTGCGGAGGTCGTGGCGGACGAGCTCGACGCGGCCAGGCTGGTGCCGCCGGTGTTCATGCCGCTGCGGCTGGAGAAGCTGATCGACCTCGGCCGCGAGCCGCTGCAGTCCGATGTGGACCTGACGACCGCGGTCGGCGGCTTCACCTCGGCACTGCCGGTGTTCCTGTCCGCGTTCGGTTCCACGCGGATCGGCAGCTCCGAGGTGTCGGTCGCGGCCAGCAGGCAGGCGGGCGCACTGGGCATCCCGATGGTGATCGGCGAGAACGTCGTGCCCGTCACCGGGTACCGGCGCGAACCGGCCGCCACCACGGGGATGCTCGCCAGGGTCCGCGCCTACCTCGACGAGGCGGGTCCGTCGCTCGGCGGAGTCGTGGTGCAGCAGAGCACCGAGGACGCGGACGCCGAGGTGTGGAACCTCGTCTACAGCGACCCCGCCGCGGAACCGTTGCTCGCCAGCGGAAGGCTGGGCTTCGAGCTCAAGGTGGGCCAGGGCGCGAAGCCCGGACTCGGCGGCCTGACGGTGCTCGACCGCGCCACGGCCGCGCGGGTGTCCGAGCAGTTCGCCATCGACGACCTGTGGTCCGGTCCCGGCGTGCTGCGCTCGGGCAGTCCGGGCACCTTCACCGACGAGATCCTGCGCCAGCAGATCCGGTTCATGCGCAACAACTTCCCGCGTGCCCGGATCTGGGTGAAGCTGCACCCCGGCCGGGACGTGGCCCAGGCCGCGGCGTGCGCGTGGGAGGCCGGCGCGGACGCGGTGACCGTGGACGGTGCCGAAGGCGGCACCGGGTGGGCGCCGCGCGCGTTCCTCGACCACGTCGGCCTGCCGCTGGCCGAGTGCCTGCGGCGGATCGGCACGCCGTCCGGCTGCCTGCTGGCCACCGGCCGCATGTGGGAGGGCGGGCGCGCGGTCAAGGCCCTCGCGCTCGGTGCCACCGCCGTCGGACTCGGCCGTGCCGCGCTCACCGCCGTGGACACCGATCCCGAGCACGGCCTGCGCAGGCTCGTCGAGTGCCTCGCCTTCGAGGTCCAGCTGCTCACCAGCGCACTGGGCAAGTACACGCCCGCCGCCCTGAGCGGCGAGGACGTCTGGTTCCCCGGCCGGTCCGGTGCCGCCGACCCCGCACCCCGTCATCGAGAAAGCCTGACCTGACTTGACTTCCTCTCCCTCGTGAACGACGGAGATTCCTACGGCTCGCGCTGCAGGACTTTCTGCTTCGTCGCCGACTGCCCGCCCGGAGGATTCCGTTGAGGTCTTACACCGGCTCCACAGACCGACACCGCCAGCCCGGCGGCCAGAATATTGCGTGCCGCGTTCACGTCCCGGTCATGGGTCGCACCACAGCCACAGGTCCACGTGCGCACACCCAGCGGCATCGCCGCTGCGAGCGCGCCGCAGACCGAGCACAGCTTGGACGACGGGAACCAGCGATCCACGACGATCACATCCCGCCCGTACCAGTCCGCCTTGTACTGCAGCAGTTGCCGGAACTGCCGCCAGCCCGCGTCACTGATCGCACGGGCCAGGCGCCGGTTGCCGACCATGTTCGACACGGACAAATCCTCGATCACGAGCGTTTGGGTTTCACGCACGAGCCGAGTAGTGATCTTGTGCAGGAAGTCCGTACGCCGATCAGCGATCCGAGCGTGGACACGGGCGACCTTGACGCGGGCCTTGACCCGATTGCTGCTGCCCTTCTGCTTACGGCACAACGCCCGCTGTGCCCTGGCCAGCGCCGTGCGGTCACGCCGCTCGTGCCGGGGATTGCCGACCTTCTCCCCGGTCGAGAGCACCAGCAGGTGATCGAGACCGACATCGATACCCACCACCGCATCGGTGGCGGGCAACGGCCGCACACCGGGGTCCTCGCACAGCAGAGACACGAACCAGCGCCCGGCCGAGTCCCGCGACACCGTCACCGTCGACGGCACCGCGCCCTCGGGCAGGGGCCGCGACCAGCGGATGTCCAGCGGCTCGGCCATCTTCGCCAGCGTCAACGCACCGTCACGCCAGCGGAATGCCGAACGCGTGTACTCAGCGCTGGCACGCGACTTCTTCCGCGACTTGAACCGCGGAAACTGCGCACGCTTGGCGAAGAAGTTTGTGAACCCGGCCTGCAGATGCCGCAACGCCTGCTGCAACGGCACCGCCGACACCTCGGCCAGAAACGCCAGCTCCCCAGTGCGCTTCCACACGGTCAACAACGCCGACGTGGCCTCGTAACCGACCCGCTCCCCACGCAGCGTCCACGCCTCCGCACGAGCCTGCAACGCCAAGTTGTAGACCTTGCGGACACACCCGAACGTACGCGACAACTCCAACGCCTGCGCCTCGCTCGGATAGAAGCGGTACCGAAAAGCCCGCTTCACCAGCACGTTCACCGTTCACAGATTACCAGGCCGCCGTGTGTCCCTGTGCGGCTGGGTTGTGGATGCCGTATCGCCTCGGCGGCGACACGGCTGTTCCCGCCCAGCTCCGCAGAGGTCCGAATCCTCCTCGTCCTGAACGACGAGGTCTCCTCGGAGGACTTCAGATGAACAACCTGGTCCTGCTGTCCGGAACCGCCTCGGACTCGCACACCTGGAACCTCGTCTACCTCCAGCTGCTGCTGGAGGAGGCAGGTCACCGCGTGATCAACCTCGGCGCGTGCGTTCCGCCCGTGCTGCTCGCCGACGAGTGCGAGGCCGAACAGCCCGACCTCGTCGTCCTCAGCACGGTCAACGGCCACGGCTACCAGGACGGGCCGCGCGCACTCGCCGAGGTGCGGAGCCGGCCCGGCCTCGCGGCCGTCCCGGTCGTCATCGGCGGCAAGCTCGGTACCGGTGGCCCGGAGCCCGCGCAGGCGGATGCCTTGCGGGCAGCGGGTTTCGCCGAGGTCTTCGACGACGACACGGCCATCACGCGGTTCCGGGAGTTCATCACCACGCACGCGTTGTGCCGCACGGCGGGCACGGCGCTATGACGGGCTTCGCGGACGCGGTCGCGAGGGCCGCGGCCGGGGGCAGACTGGTGGTGCAGCCCCGCATGGGCATGGCGTCTCCGCTGGAGATGCGGGCCGGGCTGCTGGCGGTGCGCGATGCCGACGCCAGCACGGTCGGCACCCTCACCGTCGACAGCTACACCAGGGTCGGCGACCACCGGGCGGCGCTGGCCGCGGTGCACGACGGCGCCCGGCTCAACGGCTACCCGATCGTCTCGCACCACCCGGAGACCACGCGGGCCGTGCTGGACGGGCTCACCGGGTTCCCCGTGCAGGTGCGGCACGGATCCGCCGATCCGCGCGCCATCTTCGGTGCGCTGGCCGCGGCGGGGCTGGACGCGACCGAGGGCGGTCCGGTGTCGTACTGCCTGCCCTACAGCCGGAAGCCGCTGCGCGACTCGGTCGAGCACTGGACCGAGGCGTGCGAGAACTTCTCCGGCCACCTGGAGACCTTCGGCGGATGCATGATGGGCCAGCTGTGCCCGCCGGGCCTGCTGGTCGCCCTCAGCGTCCTGGAAGCGGTGTTCTTCCGCTTCCACGGGGTCGAGAGCGTCTCGCTGAGCTACGCCCAGCAGACCAACGCGGACCAGGACGCCGAGGCGATCCGCGCCCTGCGCGTGCTCGCCGCCCGTTTCCTGTCCGATGTGGACTGGCACGTCGTGGTCTACGCGTACATGGGCGTGTTCCCGCGAACGCCGGCCGGAGCGCGGCTGCTGAACGACAACGCCGCCCGGCTGGCCGTCCGGGCGGGCGCCGAGCGGCTGATCGTCAAGACCGTGGCCGAGGCGCACCGCATCCCCACCGTCGACGAGAACGTCGACGCGCTGGAGAGCGCCGCCGAGGCCGCGGCGCAGGCCGCACCCGACGAGTCCTTAGTGGACACCGGGGTGCTGGCCGAGGCGACGGCGCTCGTCGAAGCGGTGCTCGAACTGCCGGGTGATCCCGGCACGGCGCTGCTCGCGGCGTTCCGGCGCGGCCTGCTCGACGTGCCGTACTGCCTGCACCCCGACAACGCGGGCCACGCCCGCAGTCACATCGACGACACCGGCCGGCTGCGGTGGTCGTCCGTCGGCGCCATGCCGATCCCGCGGTCCTCGGTGGACCGCTCCGGCCCGGCGCCGGACTCGGCGAGCCTGCTCGCCGCGCTGCACCGCGTCGCGCACCTGCACGACGCCCGAACCCGCTGAGGAGACGAGTCATGACCACCAACCCGTTCGAGGACGCCGACGGCGTGTACCTGGTTCTGGTCAACGAGGAGAACCAGCACTCGCTGTGGCCGCAGCGCATCCCCGTACCCGAGGGCTGGACCGAGACCTTCGGCCCGGACGGCCGCGACGCCTGCCTGGCGTACGTGGAGGAGCACTGGACGGACCTGCGGCCCGCCAGCCTCATCGCCTCGATGTCCTGACCTGACCTTCCTACCCGTCAAGGGGGTGCCACCGTGCTCGACGATCTCCAGACCCTGCCGTCCGCGGTCGACCGGGCCGTGCGCTCGGCACCGGACGCTCCCGCCGTCGAGTGCGACGGCTTGGTGCTCACCTATGCCGAGCTCGACGCTCGTGCCGGCCGCCTGGCCCGCGTCCTCGCGGACAGGGGCGCCGGACCGGAGGACGTGGTGGCCGTCGCGGTGCCGCGCTCGGCCGAGCTGGTCGTCGCGTTGCTGGCGATCGTCCGGGCGGGAGCGGCGTACCTGCCGCTCGACCCCGACTACCCGGCCGAGCGGACCGCGCACATGGTGGAGGTCGCGCGGCCGACGCTGACGCTCGGCCTCGCCGAGGTGGCGGAGTGGTCGCAGGTCGAGGCCGGTGGGCAGAGCGCTGTGGCGCCGTTGCCCGACCACCCCGCCTACGTCATGTTCACCTCGGGGACCACCAACAAACCCAAGGGCGTGGTGATCACCCACCGCGGCATCCTCCAGCGGATGGCCGACGTCCAGGCGCACTACGGCCTGGGGCCGGGCGACCGGGTGCTGCAGAAGACGCCGTCGGGGTTCGACCCGTCCGTCGTCGAGGTGTTCCTGACCCTGGCCGCCGGGGCGACGCTGGTGATGGCCCGCCCCGGTGGCCATCGGGATCCCGCCTACCTGGCCAGGACCGTGCGCGCCGAGCGGATCACGATGATCCGGTTCGTCGCGTCGATGATCCCGCTGTTCCTGGACGAGTACCTGCGGCACGGCGCCGACGGGCCGTTGCGGCTGGTGGCGTCGGAGGGCGAGGGACTGCCGATCGCGGTCGCGGACCGGTTCCGCGAGAGCCTGGACGTGGTGCTGTACAACGAGTACGGGCCGACCGAGGTGTCCGTCGGCGTCACGTGCCTGCCGTGCCGCGAGGTCGGGGGCAGCGGTCTCATGCCGATCGGCCGTCCCACTCCCGGGGCGGGGATCCGGGTGCTGGACGCGGAGTTGCGGCCGGTGCCGGCGGGTGAGGTCGGTGAGCTGTACCTGACCGGTGTCCAGCTCGCCCGCGGTTACCTCGGGCGGCCGGGGGAGACGTCGGTGCGGTTCGTCGCCGATCCCTTCGGGGCGCCGGGCGAGCGCATGTACCGCACCGGCGACCTGGGGCGGCTGCGGCCCGACGGGGACCTCGACTTCGCCGGGCGGACCGACGACCAGGTGAAGATCCGCGGCTTCCGGATCGAACCCGCCGAGGTGGCGGGCGTGGTCGCGGCGCACCCGCGGGTCGGGCAGGCGGCGGTGACCGTGCTGACGACACCGGCGGGCGAGAAGTCGCTGGTGGCGTACGCGGTGGCGGACGGACCTGCACCCACCGAGGCCGAGGTGCGTGAGCACTGCGCGTCGGTCCTCCCCGGTTACATGGTGCCCGCGGACGTGGTGTTCCTCGACGCGTTGCCGTTGACCCCCAACGGAAAGCTCGACCGGCGTGCGTTGCCCGTGCCGGTCAGGGAACGTGTCCCGCTGGGCGGCCCGCCGCGCACTCCGGCGGAGGAAGCCGTATGCGCGTTGTTCGCCGAGGTCCTGGGGGTCTCGCCGATCGGTGTGGACGACGACTTCTTCGCGCTGGGCGGGCATTCGCTCGCGGCGGCACGGCTGGTCGGTCGGCTGCGGGCGGTCGCGGGGATCGAGGTACCCGCACCGGCGGTGTTCGAGGCGTCCACGCCCGCGTTGCTGGCCGGGGTGATGGCGACGGCCGGCGCCGCCCGGTCCGGTCCGCTTCCGGTGCCCCAGCCCGCACGCCCGGCTCTCTCGGCCGCGCAACGGCGGATGTGGTTCGTGCAGCAGTCGGAACGCGGGCCCGCCTACAACGTGCCGATGGCGATGCGCCTGCGTGGCCCGCTGGACGTTTCCGCGCTGACCGCCGCGTTGGCCGATGTCGTGGCACGGCATGAGCCGTTGCGCACGATCTTCCCGACGTTCGAAGACGAGCCGTACCAGCAGGTGCTTGACGCGCCATCGCTTCAACTGTCCGCAGTGGACGGTCTGGTCTCGCGGCCGTTCGACCTGGAGACGGAGATCCCGATCCGGGCTGGTCTGGTCGTCGAAGGAGACGACGAGCACCTGCTGGTCCTGGTCGTGCACCACATCGCGGTGGACGGGTGGTCGATCACTCCGCTGTGGCGCGACCTGGCCCGGGCCTACGCCGCGAGGCTCGAAGGCCGCGCGCCGGACTGGGCTCCGCTGCCGGTGCGGTACCTGGACTTCACGAGCTGGCACCGCGACCTGCTGGCCGCGGACGGCGACCTGCTGGCGTTCTGGACGGCGGAACTCGCGGGCATGCCCGAGGAGATCGCGCTGCCCGCCGACCGGTCGGTCCGGTCGGCCGGTGTCCGTGCGGCGGGCGAGGTCGGGATCAGCCTCGACGCTTCGGTGCACGGCGCGTTGGTGAAGCTTGCCCGTGAGTCGAGGGCGACGGTGTTCATGGTGCTCCGCGCCGCGCTGGCCGGGCTGCTGTCGCGGCTCGGCGCGGGGGAGGACGTGCCGATCGGTGGGATCGTCGCCGGCCGCGAGGACGAGTCGCTGGCCGACCTGGTCGGGTGCTTCGTCAACACCGTCGTGCTGCGCACGGACCTGTCCGGGCAGCCCACGTTCCGGGAACTGCTGGCCAGGGTGCGGGAACAGGACGGTGCCGTGCACCTGCACGGCGAGCTGCCGTTCGACCGGCTGGTGGAGGAACTGAAACCGGCCCGCGCCCAGGGCCTGCACCCGTTGTGCCAGACGTTGCTGGTGCTCCAGCCGCCCGCGACCGCGCCGGACTTCCCCGGACTGTTTTGCACGGACGTGCCGCTCGAAGTGGGTGCCGCCAAGGCGGACCTGGTGTTCGACTTCGCCGAGGGCGACGGGCTGCGCGGCACGCTCAAGTACGCCACGGACCTGTTCGACGCGGCCACGGCCCAGGCGCTGGCCGGCCGGATGGTCCGCTTCCTCGAGACCGTCGCGCAGGCACCGGACACCCTCGTCGCGGACGTGGACCTGCTGTTGCCGGGCGAACGGGCGGTGGCCACCGCCGCACCCAAGCGTGCTTCCGCCACCCTGCACGGGCTGATCTCGCAGATCGCCGCCCGCACTCCGCACGCCACCGCGCTGGTCTGCGGCGGGTCCACAGTGGACTACGCCGAGCTGGACGACCGGGCGAACCACCTGGCGCACCAGCTCGTGGCCGAAGGCGTCCGCCGAGGCGATGTGGTCGGTGTCCGTCTGGAACGCGGCATCCCGTTGGTCGTGGCGATCCTGGCGGTGCTCAAGGCCGGAGCCGCCTACACGGTGCTCGACGTCGCCTTCCCCGCTGCCCGGCTGGAGGCCGTGACCGCGCTCGCGGGCGTTCGCACCGTCATCACGACCGTGCCGGACGGCACCTCGGACGCTCCGCCCGAGGTCGCGGTGACACCGGCGGACTCAGCGTGCGTCATGTTCACCTCCGGCTCGACCGGCCGCCCCAAGGGCGTGCTGACCTCGCACGGCGCGCTCACCGGCACGCTGACCGGCCAGGACTACGTCGAGTTCGGCGCGGACGAGGTGTGGTTGCAGTGCTCGCCGGTGTCGTGGGACGCGTTCGCGCTGGAACTGTTCGGCGCCTTGCTGTCCGGTGCGACGTGCGTGCTGCAACCCGGCCAGTCGCCGGAGCCGGAGCGGATCGCGGAGCTGATCGCCGCGCACGGCATCACGACGGTGCACGTCTCCGCGAGCCTGTTGAACTACATGCTGGACGAGCACCCGGACGCGTTCATCGGCGTGCGGCAGCTGATGACCGGCGGCGAGGCGGCGTCACCGGCGCACGTGCGGACGGCGTTGCGACGCCACCCGGACCTCCGCCTGGTCAACGGCTACTCGCCGGTCGAGAACACGATCTTCACGCTCTGCCACCGCATCACCGTCGAGGACACCGAGCGGCGCAGCGTCCCGGTCGGCCGCGTTCTGGCGGGCAAACAGGTGTACGTGCTGGACCGGTGGTTGCGGCCGGTGCCGCCGGGAACGCCCGGTGAGCTGTACATGGCCGGCGACAGGCTGGCGCACGGCTATCTCGGGCAGGGCGCGGCGACGGCTCAGCGGTTCGTCGCGAACCCCTTCGGCGGTGGACGGATGTACCGCACGGGCGACCTGGCGCGTCAGGACGCGGACGGCACCGTCGAGTTCCTGGGACGTGCGGACGACCAGGTGAAGATCCGCGGCTTCCGGGTGGAGCCGGGTGAGGTGCGCGCGGTGCTGGCCGGGCATCCGGACGTGCGGCAGGTCGAGGTCGTGGTGCGGGAGGACCGGCCGGGCGACAAGCGGCTCGTCGCGTACGTGGTCGGTGGCGCCCAAGGGCTTCGTGACCACGCCCGCGCCCGGTTGCCCGAGCACCTGGTGCCGTCGGCGTTCGTGGTGCTGGACGCCCTGCCGCGCACCGACACCGGCAAGCTCGACCGGCGGGCGCTCCCGGCACCCGACGCGGTGGTCGTGGAGGGCCGTGCCCCGCGCACCGCGAACGAACGCGCGTTGTGCTCGTTGTTCGCCGAAGTCCTCGGCGTGCCGTCGGTGTCGATCGACGACGACTTCTTCCGGCTGGGCGGCCACTCGCTGCTGGTGATGCGGCTGCTCGGCCGGATCCGCCGGGAACTGCACGCCGAACTGTCCGTCGCCACCGTGTTCGACGGACCCACCGTGGCCGATCTGGCCGACCGACTCGTACTCGCGAAGAAGGCCAGACCCGCTCTGCGGGCGCGGGCCCGGCAAAAGGAGACGTTGTGAGCCCCCTGTCCTTCGCCCAGCGCCGGCTGTGGCTGCTGCACCGGCTCGACCCGGCAGGCGCGCTCTACAACGCCACCTACACGCTGCGGCTGCGCGGCCCGCTCGACGTGCACGCGCTGGAGTCAGCGCTGGCCGACGTGGCCCTTCGGCACGAGACGTTGCGCACGGTGTTCCCGGACGTCGACGGCGAGCCGCACCAGCTGGTGCTGGACACCGTTCCGGCGCTTCGGAAGGAGTCCGGCGAGACGGGCCTGTGGGACGCGATGACCGAGGCGTCCGGGTACGACTTCGACCTGGCGGCCGAACACCCGTGGCGGCCCACGCTGTTCCGGGTGTCCGAACAGGACCACGTGCTGCTGTTCGTGATGCACCACATCGCCACGGACGGCTGGTCCTGGGGCCCGCTCACCCGTGATCTCGCCACCGCCTACGCCGCACGGCTGACGGGGGAGGCGCCGGAGTGGGAGCCGTTGCCCGTCCAGTACGCCGACTACACGGTGTGGCAGCAGGAGGTGCTGGGCTCGGCCGACGACCCGGACAGCGAGATGGCCGGTCAGCTGGCCTTCTGGCGCGACGCCCTCGCCGGACTGCCCGAGCAGGTCGTCCTGCCCACCGACCACCCCCGTCCGGCCGCGGCGACCCATCGCGGCGCGGCGGTGGAGATCTCGGTCGGCTCCGCGGTGCACCGCCGGCTCTCGGACCTGGCCGCAGAGACCGGCTCGACGCTGTTCATGGTGCTGCAGGCCGGTTTGACGGCGTTGCTGTCCCGTCTGGGCGCCGGCACGGACGTCCCGGTGGGCACGGCGGTGGCCGGCCGCACCGACGAGGCGCTGGACGACCTGGTCGGGTTCTTCGTGAACACCCTCGTGCTGCGCACCGACCTGACCGGTGACCCGACGCTGCGCGAGTTGCTCGGCCGGGTCCGCAAGACCGACCTCGCCGCCTACGCGCACCAGGACCTGCCGTTCGAGCGGCTGGTGGAGGAGCTCAACCCGGAACGCTCGCGATCGCGGCACCCCCTGTTCCAGACGATGCTCGTGCTGCAGAACGCCCCGGAGGACGCGCCGGAGTTCGCCGGTCTGACCGTCGAGACCGGTTCGGTCGAGCTGCACCCGGCCAAGTTCGACCTCACCGTCGACCTCGCCGAGACCGCGGACGGCGTGCGCGGCTGGCTCACCTACGCGCTGGACCTGTGGGACGAACCGTCGGCAACCCTGCTGGCACGCCGCTTCACGGCGTTGCTGGACACGTGGTCGGCGCAGCCGGACGTGCCGCTGTCGCGCGTCTGCACGCTCCTTGATGAGGAACGGGTCGCGCTGGCGCGGTGGAACGCCACCGACGTCGCCTACCCGCACGACCGCACGCTGGTCGAGTTGTTCGAGGAGCGGGTGGACACGGCCCCGGACTCCGTTGCTCTGGTGTTCGACGGCGTCGAGGTGTCGGCCGCGGAACTGGACGCTTCGGCGAACCAGGTCGCTCACCGGCTGATCTCCCGTGGCGTCGCGCGCGGTGACCTCGTGGGTGTGCTGGTGCGGCGTTCACCGGACTTCGTGGCCGCGATCCTCGGGGTGCTGAAAGCGGGTGCGGCGTACGTGCCGCTCGACCCCGGGCATCCGGACGACCGGATCGCGTCCGTGGCGGGACAGGCACGCCTGGACCTGGTGGTGACCGACGACCCGGGCCGCCTGGCCCGTGTGGCGATGCCGCTGGGAACGGGCGAGGAGTCCGCTTCGTGGCCGGGCGTCGCAGTGCCGGCCGGACCGGGCGACGAGCCCACCACGCGCCCCGCTGTGGCGATCACGGCTGAAGACGTGGCGTGCGTGCTGTTCACGTCCGGCTCCTCCGGCGTGCCCAAGGGCGCGATGTCCTCCCACCGGGCCACGGTCAGGACCTTCTTCGGGCAGTCCTATGTGGACTTCGGGGGCTCCTGGCTGCAGTCCGCCCCGGTCTCCTGGGACGGGCTGACCCTGGAGATGTGGCCGCCCCTGCTGCACGGCGGGACCTGCGTGCTCGCCCCGGGCCAGGTCCCCGATCCCGCGGTGATCGCACGGCTGGTGGCCGAGCACCGGATCACCACGCTCTGGATGTCGGCCGGGCTGTTCGCGGCCGTGCTGGACACCCACCCCGAGGTCTTCGGCGTCGTCCGGCAGGTGATGACCGGCGGCGAGAGTCCTTCGGTCGCGCACCTCGACCGCGTCGTGCGGGAGTTCCCGGACGTGCGACTGGTGCACGGTTACGGGCCGGTGGAGAGCATGGTGTTCGCCACCACCCACCAGATCACCGAGGTCGACGGGCCGGTGCCGGTCGGCGGGCCGATCGCGAACACCTCCGTGCACCTGCTGGACGGCGACCTCAACCCGGTGCCACCGGGTGTCGCGGCGGAGATCTACCTCGCGGGCGACGGGCTCGCGCACGGCTACCTGAACCGGGCCGCCACCACGGCCGAGAGGTTCGTGGCGTGTGTCAATGGCAGACGGATGTACCGCACGGGTGACGTCGGTCGGTGGCAGCCGGACGGGACCGTCGAGTTCCTGGGCCGCGCCGACGACCAGGTCAAGATCCGCGGTTACCGGGTCGAGCCCGGTGAGGTCGAGGCCGCGCTGCTGAGCCATCCCGGTGTCGACCGGGCGGCGGTCGAGGTGCGCGCGGACGGGAGCACCGGCAAACGACTGGTCGCCTACGTCGTCGGCAGTGCCGACGGCCTCCGGGAGCACCTGGCGGAACGGCTGCCCGACTACATGGTGCCGGCGGCCGTGGTGGTGCTCGACGCGTTCCCGTTGACGCCCAACGGAAAGCTCGACCGGCGTGCGTTGCCCGAGCCCGAGCGCGCCCAGACCGGCGGCCGGGCACCCCGGACCGCGCGGCAGGAGGTGCTCTGCGGGATCTTCGCGGACCTCCTCGGCGCGGACCGGGTCTCGCTGGACGACGACTTCTTCGCGCTGGGCGGGCATTCGCTGCTCGCGGCACGGCTGGTCGCGAAGGCGCGCACCGCGTTCGGCGTCGAGATGGCGTTGCGGGACGTGTTCGACCGGCCGACCCCGGCGGCGCTGGACGCGTTGCTCGACTCGCTCGGCAACGCGCGCCAGGCGGTGACGCCGAGGCCGCGCCCGGAACGGATGCCGCTGTCCCACGCGCAGCGCAGGCTGTGGCTGCTCGAAGACGTGCACGGCCCGAGCGCCGCCTACAACGTCCCGATCGCCCTGCGCCTCAACGGATCGCTCGACCGGGACGCACTGCGCGTCGCCCTGGTGGACCTCGTCACCCGCCACGAGCCGTTGCGCACGGTCTTCCCCGCTGTGGACGGCGAGCCGTACCAGGTCGTGCTGCCCGTGGAGGTCGACCTGGTCCCGCTGGACCCGGCGGCACTGGAGGAGAGCGCGACCCGGCCGTTCGACGTGCGGACCGAACCGCCGCTGCGGGCGTACCTCGCTGCGGAGGCGCCCGATCGGCACGTGCTGTTGCTGGTCCTGCACCACATCGCCGCCGACGGCTGGTCGGTCGCGCCGCTGCTGCGCGACCTGTCCACCGCGTACGCCGCACGTCGCAACAACACCGCGCCGCAGTGGAAAGCCCTGCCCGTCGAGTACGCCGACCACGTGCTGTGGCAGCACGACCAGGACTTCAGCGAACAACTGGGCCACTGGCGCACGGCGCTGGCCGGCCTCCCCGACGAGGCGAGTCCGCCCGCGGACCACCTGCGGCCCGCCGCTCCCAGCCACCGCGGCGGCCTGGTGACGGCGCACGTCCAGGCCGACGTGGCCGGGCTCGCGCGGTCCGGTCAGGCGACCCAGGCGATGGTCGTGCAGGCCGCGTTCGCCGCGCTGCTGTCCCGCCTCGGCGCGGGCACGGACGTCCCGGTGGGCGTGCCGGTCGCCGGACGGGGCGACGAGGCGCTGGACGACCTGGTCGGGCTCTTCGTCAACACGGTGGTGCTGCGCAACGACGTCTCGGGCGACCCGACGTTCCGCGAACTCCTCGACCGGGTGCGGGAGACCGGCCTGGCCGGCTACGCGAACGCCGACGTGCCGTTCGACCGGGTCGTCGAGGAGCTGAACCCCGTGCGCACCCTGGCCAGGCACCCGCTGTTCCAGGTGATGGTCGTGCTGCAGAACAACGCCGAGGCCGACGCCGAGTTCCCCGGTTGCGAGACCGAGCTCGTCGAAGTGGACCGGCACACGGCCAAGTTCGACCTCACGCTGACCCTGCACGAGACCGGCGACGGGCTGACCTGTCACCTGGAGTACGCGACCGACCTGTTCGAGGACCGCACCGCCACCGCGATCCTCGACCGCTACGTGCGGCTCCTCACCGCCGTGGCGGAGAACCCCGGCCTGCGACTGTCCGAAGTGGACCTGCTGACCCCGGGGGAGCGGCACAGGATCGCGGTCGAGTGGAACGACACCGGCGCCGTCGAGTCCGACGAGTGCCTGCACGAGATCTTCACCCGCCACGCGCTGCGGACACCGGACGCCACCGCGTTGATCCACGAGAACGGACGCACCACCTACGCCGAACTGGACGCGCACGCGAACCGTCTCGCCCGGCACATCGACGCCGACGCGGGTGCGCTCGTCGCGATCTGCCTGCCCAGGGGACCGGAACTCGTCGCGGCCGTGCTCGCGGTGCTCAAGCTGGGTGCGGCCTACCTGCTGCTCGACCCCGACCACCCGGCGGAGCGGCTGGCCGCGCTGGTGCGGCAGGCAGACCCCGCGCTGACGGTGGTGGGCGGCCCGGAACCCCTGCCCGGCCGGTTGGTCGACCTCCACGGCGCCGCCGGACTGAGCGCCGAACCGCTGAACCGCCGCGTGCGGCCGGACGCCGCGATGTGCGTGATGTTCACGTCGGGATCGACCGGCAGGCCGAAGGGCGTGCTGACCTCGCACCGCGCGATCGTCGCGACCCTCACCGGCCAGGACTACGTGGCGTTCGGCGCGGACGAGGTGTGGCTGCAGTGCGCACCTGTCTCCTGGGACGCGTTCGCGCTCGAACTGTTCGGCGCCCTGCTCTCGGGCGCGGCCTGCGTTCTTCAGCTCGGCCAGTCACCCGAACCCGCGCGGATCGTCGAGCTGATCGCGGCCCACGGCATCACGACCGTGCACCTGTCGGCGAGCCTGCTCAACTTCGTGCTGGACGAGTACCCGGCCGCGCTCCACGGCGTCCGCCAGGTGATGACCGGCGGTGAGGCCGCGTCGAAGGCGCACGTGCGGACGTTGCTGGAACGCCACCCGGACGTCCGGCTGGTCAACGGCTACTCGCCGCTCGAGAACACCATCTTCACCCTGTGCCACCGGATCCTGCCGCGCGACGCCGGACGCCGGAGCATCCCGGTCGGCCGCCCGCTCGCGGGCAAGCAGGTCTACGTGCTGGACGAGCACCTGCGGCTGGTCCCGCCGGGCACGCCCGGTGAGCTCTACATGGCCGGCACCGGTCTGGCGCACGGCTACCTCGGTCAGGGTGCCGCGACCGCCGAGAGGTTCGTCGCCTGTCCGTTCGGCGGCCGCATGTACCGCACCGGTGACCTGGTGCGGCAGGACGTGGACGGCACGGTCGAGTTCCTGGGACGTGCGGACGACCAGGTGAAGATCCGCGGGTTCCGGGTGGAACCCGCTGAGGTCGCGGCCGTGCTGAACGCCCACGAGGACGTCCGGCAGGCGGAGGTCGTGGTGCTCGACGGGCCGCGGCTGGTGGCCTACGTCGTGGGTGGCGCCGATCCCGTCGCGCTGCGCGGGTTCGCCGCGGCCAGACTGCCCGACCACCTGGTGCCGTCGGCCTTCGTGCTGCTCGGCGAACTGCCCCGCACCGCCAACGGCAAGCTCGACCGGGCCGCCCTGCCCGTTCCCGACATCACCACGTCCACCGGGGACGCCGCTCGCACGCCACGCCAGCAGATCCTCTGCGGCATCTTCGCCGGCTTGCTGGGCCTGCCCGAGGTGTCGCTGGACGACGACTTCTTCGCACTGGGCGGGCATTCGCTGCTGGCCGCCCGGCTGATCAGCAGGGTGCGCACGGTCCTGGGCGTGGAACTCGCGCTGCGCGAGGTCTTCCGCACGCCGACCGTGCGCGGTCTGGACGCCCGCGTCGACTCCCTCGCCGCGGCCAGGCCGTCCGTGCGCGCCGCCGAACGTCCCGACCGGCTTCCGCTGTCGGCCGCCCAGCGCCGGCTGTGGTTCCTGAACCGCATGCAGGGGCCGGGAACGACCTACCACGTGCCGCTCGCGCGCCGGCTGCGCGGACCGCTCGACACCACCGCACTGCACGCCGCGCTCGGTGACGTTCTCGCACGGCACGAGGTGCTGCGCACGGTGTTCCCCGACCGCGACGGCGTGCCCGAGCAGGTAGTCCTGCCCCACGCCGAGTGCGCGCTGGACATCACCAGATGCGATGAGAGCGAGCTGGACGCGCTGCTGGCCGCCGAGTCGGCGAGGCCGTTCGATCTCGCGACCGACCTTCCCCTCCGGGCCACGCTGTTCCGTCTGTCCGAAGAGGACAACGTTCTGCTGGTCGTGATGCACCACATCGTGACCGACGGCTGGTCGTGGGGACCGCTGCTGCGTGACCTCGGCACCGCCTACGACGCCCGCCGCGCCGGTGCTGAGCCCGACCTGCCGCCGTTGGAGGTCCAGTACGCGGACTACGCGCTGTGGCAGCAGGAACTCGACACCGACGCCCAGGCCGGGCACTGGCGGACGGCACTCGCCGGGCTGCCGGAGGAGATCGCGCTGCCCACCGACCGGCCGCGTCCGGAGACCCCGAGCCACCGCGGCGAGCAGCTGGCCGTGTCGCTCGACGCCGAGGCACACCGCAGGTTGCTGGCGATCGCCCGCGAGTGCGACGCGACGCTGTTCATGGTCGTGCAGGCCGCGCTGGCGCTGATGCTGTCCAGGCTGGGCGCGGGCACGGACGTCCCGCTGGGCACGGCGGTGGCCGGCCGCACCGACGAGGCGCTGGACGACCTGGTCGGGTTCTTCGTGAACACCCTGGTGCTGCGCACCGATCTCGCCGGTGACCCCACCTTCCGCGAGCTCGTCGGCCGGGTCCGGGAGACGGACCTGGCGGCGTACGCGAACCAGGACCTGCCGTTCGACCAGGTCGTCGAGGAACTGAACCCGGTCCGCTCGCCCGCACGGCACCCGCTGTTCCAGGTGTTCGTGACCGTCCAGCCCGCCACGCCCGCCGCCGAGCTGTCCGGAGTGGACGGTGAGCCGGTCGAGATCGCGGTGACGGCGGCCAAGTTCGACCTCGCGCTGATGCTGGCCGAGACCGTGGACGAGGACGGCCCTGCCGGGATCACCGGCACGCTGGAGTACGCGGCGGACCTCTTCGAACCCGCGACGGCCCGGGCGCTGATCGCGCGGTTCGAACGCGTCGCGACCGATCTCGACCCGGACGCGCGGGTGTCGAGGGTGGACGTGCTGTCCGCCGAGGAGCACGACCTGCTCGCCGAGTGGAACGACACCTCCGCCGACTACCCGCGTGACCGGTCGCTCGTGGACCTGTTCGAGGAACAGGCACAACGCCGCCCGGAGAGGGTCGCGCTGGTCTTCGGCGACGAACGGCTGACGTTCGCCGAGGTGGACGCATGGGCGAACCAGGTGGCGCACAAGGTGCTCGAACACGGCGTGGGCCGGGGCGACCTGGTCGGTGTTCTGGTCGAGCGGTCACCGGCGTTCGTCGTGGCACTGCTGGGAGTGCTGAAGACCGGGGCGGCCTACGTGCCGCTCGACCCGACGCACCCGGTGGCGCGCATCGTGGACGAGGCACGGCTCGACCTGGTGGTCAGCCACCCGTCCGTCGCCGGTCTGCTGCCGGACCACCTGGACGTGGTGCGGGTGGACGACGTGCACGGCGAATCCCCGACCAGGCCGGGATTCCCGGTCGGCGGGGACGACGTGGCGTGCGTGATGTTCACGTCCGGCTCGTCGGGCGTGCCGAAGGGTGTCGTCACGACGCACCGGGCGGCCGTGCGGATGTTCTTCGGCCAGCGTTTCGCCGAGACGGGCGGGGTCTGGTTGCAGGTGGCGCCCGTGGCGTGGGACGCGGCGGCGTACGAGCTGTGGCAGCCCCTGGTGCACGGCACCACGTGCGTGCTCGCACCGGGCCAGGTGCCCGATCCGGCGTTGATCGCCGAGCAGGTGTCGCGGTACGGCGTCGACAGGATGTTCCTGTCGGCCGGTCTGTTCGCCGCACTGGTGGACACCCGTCCCGAGGTCTTCTCCCAGCTCGCCGAGGTCTACACCGGCGGTGACTCCGCGTCGCTCGCCCATCTCGGTCTTGTGACGCGCGACTACCCGAACGTCCGGCTGGTGCACGCGTACGGGCCGGTCGAGAGCATGATCTTCGCGACCACGCACCAGATCACCGAGGTGACCGGGCCGGTCCCGATCGGGGCGCCGATCGCCCACACCACGGTGCACGTGCTGGACGGTGACCTCAACCCGGTGCCGCCCGGTGTCGCGGGGGAGATCTACGTCGGCGGCGACGGCCTCGCACTCGGGTACCTCGGCCGGCCGGGCGCGACCGCCGAACGGTTCGTCGCCTGCGCGGGCGGCCGCCTGTACCGGACCGGCGACCTGGGCCGGTGGCGCGCGGACGGCGCGATCGAGTTCCTCGGCCGCGCGGACAGCCAGGTCAAGATCCGCGGCTACCGGGTCGAGCCGGGGGAGGTCGAGGCGGCGCTGACCCGCCACGACCGCATCGCCCACTCGGTCGTGGTCGTGCGGGAGGAACCGGCGACCGGCAAGCGCCTCGTCGGCTACGTCGTACCGGCGGCCGGGTGCCAGGTCACCGCCGAGGAGGCCCGCGAGCACGTCGGCGCGCTGCTCCCGGCGTTCATGGTGCCCGCGGCGGTGGTGGTGCTGGACGCGCTCCCGCTGACGCAGAACGGCAAGGTCGACCGCCGGGCACTGCCCGCGCCGGTCGTGCAGGCCGGTGACGACGCACCGCGCAACGCCCGCCAGGAAGTGCTGTGCGGCATCTTCGCGGACCTGCTGGGCACGCCGAAGGTCGGTCTGCGCGACGACTTCTTCGCACTCGGCGGGCACTCGCTGCTCGCCGCGCGGCTGGTGGCCAGGATCCGAGCCGCGTTCGACACCGAGATCGGACTGCGCGAGGTGTTCGACGCGCCGACCGTGGCCGCGCTGGAGGCACGTCTGGACACCGGCCGCCGTGCCAGGGAACGGGTCGTGCCGGTCGAACGACCGGAGATGGTGCCGCTTTCGTCGGCGCAGCAACGGTTGTGGACGGTCGAACAGGTCCAGCAGCCCGGTGCCGCCTACCACGTCCCGATCGCTCTGCGACTGACCGGCGACCTCGACGTGACGGCACTGCGCGCGGCACTGGAGGACGTCGTGCACCGGCACGAGGCGTTGCGGACGGTGTTCCGTCAGCGCGACGGTGTGGTGTACCAGGAGGTCCTGCCGGCGGCGGTCGACTTCGCCGAGTCGCACGGCACCGTCGAGGAGGAGTCCCGCAGGCCGTTCGACCTCACCGCGAGCCCGCTGCGGGTACGGCTGATCCGTGCCGGCGAACGCGAACACGTGCTGCTGATCGTCGTGCACCACATCGCGGCCGACGGCTGGTCGATGCGACCGCTGCTGACCGGCCTCGCCGATGCCTACACGGCCCGCATCGGCGGCAACGCTCCACAGTGGACGCCGTTGCCGGTCCAGTACGCGGACTACACCCTGTGGCAGCAGCGGTTCCCGATCGACGACCAGCTCGCGCACTGGCGGCAGGCCCTCGCCGGCCTGCCGGAGGAGGCGACGCTGCCGGCCGACCGGCCCCGTCCCGCCCGGCCCGCCCACCAGGGCGACGTCGTGCCGTTCACCATCGGCGCGGACGTGCACCAGAGCCTCACGGCGGTGGCACGGGCCGCCGGTGCCACGTCGTTCATGGTGCTGCGCGCCGCGTTCGCCGCCCTGCTGTCCCGGCTGGGCGCGGGCACGGACGTCCCGCTCGGCACCCCGGTCGCGGGACGGGCCGACGAGGCGCTGGACGACCTGGTCGGGTTCTTCGTCAACACGCTCGTGCTGCGGACCGACCTCTCCGGTGACCCGACGTTCCTGGAACTGCTCGGCCGGGTCCGCGAGCACGACCTCGCCGCCTACGACCACCAGGACCTGCCGTTCGAACGGCTGGTGGAGGAGCTGAACCCGGCCCGCACCACGGCCAGGCACCCGCTGTTCCAGGTGATGGTCGTGCTGCAGAACAACGCCGAGGGCGAGCTGACGCTGCCGGGCCTGGAGGTGCGGACGCTGCCCGCGGCGACCGGGGCGGCGAAGTTCGACCTCACCCTCGGCCTGCGGGAGGCGTTCGCGCCGGACGGGACGGCGGCCGGCCTGACCGGTGAGCTGGAGTACGCGACCGAGCTCTACGACCGGGAGACGGCCGAGGCCGTGGTGACCCGGCTGGCCCGGTTGCTCAAGGCGGTCGCCGGGAACCCCGGCACTCCGCTGTCCACAGTGGACCTCCTGGGAGCGGACGAACTGCACGTCGTCACGGGGGAGTGGAACTGCTCCGGCGACAGCCCGCACCGGGACGCCACCCTGCCGGAGCTGATGACCGGACGGCCCGACGCCGTGGCGTTGATCGACGACCGCGAGGCCGTCACCTACGCCGAACTGCACGCTCGCGCGAACCGGCTCGCCAGGAGGCTGGCGGCACAGGGCGCCGAAGCCGGGGACACGATCGCGGTGTGCCTGCCGCGCGGCGTGGACCTCGCCGTCGCCATCCTCGCCGTGCTGAAGGCGGGTGCGGCGTACGTCCTGCTCGACCCCGACCACCCGGCCGACCGCCGGCAGGCGCTGCTCGACCAGGCCGGACCGGTGTTCGTGCTGGAGGACGTCGACGGCGGCCACTACTCCTCGGACGACTTCACCCGCGTGATCACCGCGGACAGCCCGGCGTGCGTCATGTTCACCTCGGGCTCCACGGGACGTCCCAAGGGCGTCGTCGTGTCGCACCGGGCGCTCGTCACCACGCTGACCGGCCAGGACTACGTCGGTTTCGCCGAGGACGCGGTCTGGCTGCAGTGCTCGCCGGTGTCCTGGGACGCGTTCGCGCTGGAGCTGTTCGGACCGCTGCTCTCCGGCGCCGCCTGCGTGCTGCAACCCGGCCAGACCCCGGAGCCGGCGCAGATCAAGCGCCTGGTCGACACGCACGGCGTCACCGCGCTGCACGTCTCGGCCAGCCTGCTCAACTTCCTGGTCGACGAGATGCCCGAGGTGTTCGACGGCGTCCGCGAGGTGATGACCGGCGGCGAACCCGCCTCCATCCCGCACCTGCGCACGCTGCTCGACCGGCACCCGTTCCTGCGGATCGTGAACGGCTACTCGCCGCTGGAGAACACCATCTTCACGCTCTGCCACGCGGTCGAGCCGCGGGACCTGGAACGGATCAGCGTGCCGGTCGGCCGCCCCGTGACGGGCAAGCGGGTGTTCGTGCTCGACCGATGGCTGCGTCCGGTGCCGCCGGGCACCCCCGGTGAGCTGTACATGGCCGGTGACGGCCTCGCGCACGGGTACCTGGGCCAGACTCCCGCCACCGCGCAACGGTTCGTCGCCAATCCGTACGGCGCGCCCGGCGAACGCATGTACCGCACCGGCGACCTGGTGCGCCAGGACCGCGAGGGCGTGGTGCACTTCCTCGGCCGCGCCGACGACCAGGTCAAGATCCGCGGCTTCCGGGTGGAACCCGGCGAGGTGCGCGCGGTGCTCGCCCGTCATCCGGGCGTGCGGCAGGCCGAGGTCGTCGTCCGCGAGGACAGTCCCGGCGACAAGCGGCTCGTCGCGTACGTCGTCGGCCGTGCCGAAGGCGTGCGGGAGTTCGCCGCGAAGCACCTGCCCGACTACCTCGTGCCGGCCGCGGTCGTGGCGCTGGAGTCGTTGCCGCGCACGCCCAACGGGAAGCTCGACCGCGCCGCACTGCCCGTCCCGGACGTGCGACGGGTCGCGGGCCGGGCGCCGCAGACCCCGCACGAGGAACTGCTCTGCGGCCTGTTCGCCGAGCTGCTGAACGCGCCCGAGGTGACCGTCGACGACGACTTCTTCGCGTTGGGCGGCCATTCGATCCTGGTGATGCGCCTGGTCAGCCGGGTCAGGTCGGTCTTCGGCGCGGAACTGGGCGTGCGGACCGTGTTCGAGAACCCGACGGTCGCGGGCCTGGCCGCCCACCTGCCGGCGGCCGCCCGTCCCGCCCCACGGCCCGTGCTGCGGGCCCGTCCGAGGTCCAAGGAGACGTTGTGATCCCCCTGTCGTTCGCCCAGCAACGGCTGTGGTTCCTCGATCGGCACGAGGGAACCGGCGCCGCCTACAACATCCCGCTCGCACTCCGGCTGCACGGAACGCTGGACACAGAAGCACTTGAGCTCGCACTCACCGACGTCGTCGGACGGCACGAGGCGTTGCGCACCACGTTCCCCAGCCGTGACGGCGAGCCGTACCAGGAGATCCTGGACGACGCGAAGGTCGTGCTCGCCGTGCTCGAACCGGGCGATCCGGCCGTCGTGCTGGGCCGCGCGGCGCGGGAGGCGTTCGACCTCGCCGCCGACCCGCCGTTCCGGGCGCACCTGCTCGAGCAGGGGCCGGAAGACCACGTGCTGTTGCTGGTGATGCACCACATCGTCAGCGACGGCTGGTCGCTCGGACCGTTGCTGCGCGACCTCACCACCGCCTGCACCGCACGGCTGGCGGGCAAGGCGCCGGACTGGGAGCCGTTGCCCGTGCAGTACGCCGACTACACGTTGTGGCAGCAGGACGTCCTCGGCTCGGCCGACGATCCGGGCAGTGTGCTCAGCGCCCAGCTGGCGCACTGGAAGGCGAAGCTGGCCGGTCTGGCGGAGGAGATCCCGCTGCCGGTCGACCGGCAGCGCGACGGCGACACCGGCACCGCGGGCGCCGCCGTGACCACGCTGCTCGACGCCCGCACCGCGCGCGGACTTGCCGTGCTCGCCGAGGAGTCCGGCGCGACGCTGTTCATGGTCGCCCAGGCCGCGTTCGCCGCGTTGCTGGCCCGCAGCGGCTCCGGCGAGGACGTCCCGATCGGCACGGTCGTGACCGGCCGCGGCGAGGAGGCGCTGGAGGACCTGGTCGGGTTCTTCGTCAACACGCTGGTGCTGCGGGTGGACGTGTCCGGTGACCCTTCGTTCCGCGGGCTGCTGGCCAGGGTCCGCGAGGAGTCGCTGGACGCCTACGGGCACCAGGACCTGCCGTTCGACCGCCTGGTGG
Organism: Lentzea kristufekii; assembly: GCF_033949925.1. Taxonomy (NCBI): domain Bacteria; kingdom Bacillati; phylum Actinomycetota; class Actinomycetes; order Pseudonocardiales; family Pseudonocardiaceae; genus Lentzea; species Lentzea kristufekii. Next base: position 100,589 of record NZ_JAXAVV010000007.1, on the reverse strand, counting down.
AGGAGCTGAACCCGGTGCGGGCACCGGGCAGGCACCCGCTGTTCCAGGTCATGGTGCTCGCCGACACCGGCGACGACTCGAACGGGCTCGCCCTGCCCGGCCTCACCGCCACCGCCGAGCCGATCGGGCCCGGCGCGGCGAAGTTCGACCTCACCCTGTCGCTGCGCGAGGGGCGGGACGGGGTGGCGTGCTCGCTGGAGTACCTGACCGGCCTGTTCGACGACGCGACCGCCGAGATGCTGCTGGAGCGGCTGGTCCGGCTGCTGGACCAGGCCGCGGCCGACCCGGACCGGCCGTTGTGGGACCTGGACGTGCTGTCCGCGGAGGAACGCGCCGCGGTGCTCGCCACCACGGAGCCGCCGGCGACCGCCGCCACGGTGCACGAGCTGTTCGCACGCCAGGCCGCTCGCACCCCGCACGCCGTCGCGCTCGTGTCGGGCGACACCGAGATCACCTACGCGCGGCTGAGCGCCGAGGCCGACAATCTCGCCGGTTTCCTTATCTCACAGGGGATCCGGCGTGGGGACGTCGTGGGTGTCCACATCGGACGCGGCGTGGAGATGGCGACCGCGTTGCTGGCCGTCCTCAAGGCGGGCGCGGCCTACTGCGTGCTCGACGTCGACTTCCCGCCCGCACGGCTGGCGTCGATGGTCGCGTCCCTGCCGGTGCGGCTCGTCCTGACCGACCGCCCGTTCGACGTGGACCTGCCCGTGGTCGCGCTCGACTACGTCCGGCCGATGCCCTTCACAGCAACGGAAACCGGTCCTGACGACCTGGCGTGCGTCATGTTCACCTCGGGCTCCACCGGTGCCGCGAAGGCCGCCGGCACCCCGCACCGCGCGCTGACCGGCACGCTCGTCGGCCAGCGGTACGCGGGGTTCGGCCCCGGCGAGGTGTGGCTGCAGTGCGCCTCCGTGTCGTGGGACGCCTTCGCCACCCAGCTGTTCGGTCCGTTGCTGGCCGGCGGCACGTCGGTGCTGTACCCCGGTCAACGGCCGGAGCCCGCGGTCATCGCACGGCTCGTGGTGCGCCACGGCGTGACGGTGCTGGACGCGTCCGCCAGCCTGTTCAACCACCTCTGGGACACCAGCCCGGAGATCTTCACCGGACTGCACTGGGCGTTGACCGGTGGTGAAGCCGCCTCGGCCGGGCACGTGCGCGCGGTGCTGGCCGCCGTACCGGGCATCGGCGTGGTCAACGGCTACGGGCCCGTCGAGAGCATGGGCTTCACCACCTCGTTCACCGTGCCGCCGGGCTGGGACGGCACGGCGGTGCCGATCGGTTCCCCGTTGGCGGGCAAGGTCGCGGTCGTGCTCGACCACCGGCTGGCGCCCGTGCCGACCGGTGCGGTGGGGGAGTTGTACGTCGGCGGAGAGGGCCTCGCGCACGGCTACCTCGGCCGGCCGGGACTGACCGCCGAACGGTTCGTCGCCTCGCCGTTCACCGCCGGGGCACGGCTGTACCGGACCGGCGACCTGGTCCGCCGCCGCGCCGACGGCACGCTGACCTACCTGGGCCGCGCCGACGACCAGGTGAAGATCCGCGGGTTCCGGGTCGAGCCCGCGGAGATCGAGGCGGTGCTGACCGCGCATCCGGACGTGACGGCCGCGGCCGTGGTGGCACGCGAGGACGGCCCCGGCGGCAAACGGCTCGTCGCCTACGTCGTCGGTGACGCCGACCCGAAGCGCCTGCGGGAACACCTGGTGGAGCGGCTGCCGGAGCACATGGTGCCCGCCGCCTTCGTCGCGCTCGACGCGTTCCCCCTGACGCCCAACGGAAAGCTGGACCGCCGCGCGTTGCCCGCGCCCTCGTACGCCGTCGGCGGCAGCCAGCCGCGCACGCCCCGGCAGGAGATCCTGTGCGGGCTGTTCGCCAAGGTGCTCGGGCTCGAGGCGGTCGGGCTCGACGACGGGTTCTTCGACCTCGGCGGGCACTCGCTGCTCGCGGCGCGACTGCTCGCCTCCATCCGCACGGTGTTCGGCGTCGAGCTGGGCATCCGCGTGCTGTTCCGCGACCCCACGCCACGCGGTCTCGACGGTCACCTGGACACCACGGCGCCGATGCGCACCGCGCCCCGCCCGGAACACCGGCCGGAACGGGTGCCGCTGTCGTCCGCCCAACTGGGTGTGCGGCTCGCGATGGAGGTGGCCGACCACGCCTACACCGCGCCCCATGCGTTGCGGCTGCACGGCGATCTGGACCTGGCGGCCCTGCGGACGGCGTTGCTCGACGTCGTCGAACGGCACGAGGCCCTGCGGACGGTGTTCCCCGAGGACGCCGCCGGATGGCACCAGGTCGTGCTGCCGGCGGACGAGCTGGTGTTCGAGGTCGGGGACTGCGCCGAGGCCGAGCTGGAAGGCACCTTGGCCGCGCTGGTGGCGCGCCCGTTCGACCTCGCCGCCGACATCCCGCTGCGGGTGCACGTGCTGCGCATCGGCGAGCGTGACCACGTGTTGTTGCTGGCGCTGCACCACATCGCCACGGACGGCTGGTCGACCGGCGTGCTGCTGCGCGACCTCGCCGAGGCGTACCGGGCTCGTATCACCGGCGTGGCACCGGACTGGCGGCCGCTGCCGATCCAGTACCCGGACCACAGCCTGCGGCAGGAGCTGTCCGACGAGTCGCTCGAGTTCTGGGCCGAGACGCTGAACGGTGTCCCGGACGAGCTGCGCCTGCCGGTGGACCGGCCACGTCCGGTGGTGTCCAGCAACGTCGGCGACGAGGTCCGTGCGCACATCGACGCTGGCACGCACGGTGCGCTGGTCGCGTTGGCACGGGCCAACCACGCGACGGTGTTCATGGCGTTGCACGCCGCCGTGGCGACACTGCTGACCAAGCTCGGCGCGGGCACCGACGTCGTGGTCGGCACCGTGGTCGCCGGCCGCGGCCCGGAGGACCTCGACGACCTGGTCGGCCTGTTCGTCAACACGCTCGCGCTGCGGGTGGACCTGTCCGGTGACCCGGACTTCACCACGGTCCTGCAGCGCGTGCGCGAGGCCGACCTGGCCGCCTACTCCCACCAGGACGCGCCGTTCGACCGCGTTGTGGAGCGGGTCAACCCGGAGCGTTCCAGCACCAGGCACCCGCTGTTCCAGGTGTCGCTGGCACTGCAGGACGGGGTGGACGGCGTCGAGGACGACGCGCTGGGCCTGCCCGGCCTGGACGTGCACACCCTCCGCACGACGACCGGCGGGGCGAAGCTCGACCTGTCGCTGGGATTCGGGCAGACCCCCGACGGACTGGAGGTGTGCCTGGAGTACGCCGTCGACCTGTGGGACCGCGCCACCGCCGAGAACCTGCTGACCCGGCTGGTCCGTCTCGTCGAGACGCTCGTCGCCGACCCCTCGGCACCGCTGAGCCGGATCGACGTGCTGACCGCGAACGAGCGGGAAGCCGTTCTGCGGCAATGGAACGACACGTCCGCCGACCACGATCTCGACCGGCCCGTGCACGCGCTGATCGCGGAGGTCGCCGCGCGCACGCCCGGCGCACCGGCGGTCGTCGCCCACGACGGCACGCTCACCTACCGCGAGCTGGACGAACGGGCCAACCGGCTGGCGCACCACCTGATCACACTCGGCGCGGGCCGCGGCACCGTCGTCGGGGTCTGCACGGACCGGGACACCAGCAGCATCGTGGCGTTGCTGGCCGTGCTCAGGACCGGCGCGGCCTATCTGCCGGTCGATCCCACCTACCCGGCGGAGCGGCTGGTCTACATGCTGGCCGACGCGGACGCGCCGGTCGTGGTGACCCAGCACGCGCTGGCGCACCTGGTCGCGTCCAGCGACGCGGCGAAGGTGCTGCTGGACGGGGAGATCCCTGGAAGTCCGGTGGCGTCGGCGCGCCTGGGCGATGCGGCGAAGGTGCTGCAGGGTGGGGAGATCCCTGGAAGTCCGGTGGCGTCGGCGCGCCTGGGCGATGCGGCGAAGGTGCTGCAGGGTGGGGAGATCCCTGGAAGTCCGGTGGCGTCAGCGCGCCTGGGCGATGCGGCGAAGGTGCCGCCGTACGGAGAGATCCTCGCCTACCCGGTGACGCCGCCCGTCGTGCACGTGCACCCGCGCGACGCCGCGTACGTCATCTACACCTCCGGCTCCACCGGCCGTCCCAAGGGCGTGGTGGTCGAACACCGCGCGCTCGCCAACCAGACGGCCTGGCTGGTGCCCGCGCTCGGGCTCGTGCCGTCCGACCGGTCCAGCCACCTGTCCGCGCAGGGCTTCGACGCGGCGGTCGCGGAGATCTGGCCGACGCTCGTGTCCGGCGCCGCCCTGCACCTGCCGTCGCAGCAGGTGCTGGAGGACACCGAGGCGCTCGCCGAGTGGATCGCGGAGAGCGCGATCACGGTGTCCTCACTGGCCACCCCGCGACTGGAGGCCATGCTCGACGAGCCGGCGCTCGCCGCGTCCTCGGTGCGCGTCCTGCACACCGGAGGCGACGTGCTGCGCCGTCGTCCGCCCGCCGGCATGCCGTTCGAGCTGTACAACACCTACGGCCCAACGGAATGCACGGTGAACTCGACGTGCGGCCCGGTGCCGCCTGGCGCGGACGTGGACCTGCCGCCGATCGGCACGCCGATCGACAACTACGTCGCTCTAGTGCTGGACGAGCACCTGCGGCCCGTGCCGCCCGGTGTGGTCGGCGAGCTGTACGTCGCGGGCGCGGGCCTCGCGCGCGGTTACCTGGGCGCCCCCGGCCTGACCGCGACCCGGTTCGTGGCCTCGCCCACCGGCGGGCGGATGTACCGGACGGGCGACCTCGTGCGCTGGCTCCCGGACGGGCGGCTCGCGTTCCACGGCCGCGCCGACCAGCAGGTGCAGATCCGCGGCCTGCGCATCGAGACCGGCGAGATCGAGGCGGCGCTGTGCGCCCTGCCGGAGGTCGCCCAGGCGGCCGTGATCGTGCGCGACGACCGGCTGGTCGCGTACCTCGTCGCGCCGGACGGGATCGACCCGGCGGCGGTGCGGCGCCGGCTCGGCGAGTTCCTGCCCCGCTACATGGTGCCCGAGGCGTTCGTCGTGCTGCCCGCGTTGCCGTTGACCCCCAACGAGAAACTCGACCGGCGAGCCCTGCCCGCACCGGAGGTCGTGACCGCGGAGGCCCGCCCACCAGCGACGGCCCTGGAAGCGACGCTCTGCGCGTTGTTCGCCGAGGTGCTCGGCCGGGCGTCGGTCGGGCCGGACGACGGTTTCTTCGACCTCGGCGGCCACTCGCTGCTGGCGGCCAAGCTCGTCTCCCGGATCCGGGCGGAACTGGGCGTGCGCCCGGAACTGCGCCTGCTGTTCGACGCCCCGACCCCGGCCGCCCTGGCCGAACGGCTCGGCACGTCGGCCGCCGGTGATCCGCTGGGCGTGCTGATCCCGTTGCGCGCCAACGGGGATCTCGCACCGGTGTTCTGCATCCACCCCGGCGCCGGCATCGGCTGGGAGTACTTCGGCCTGCTGCCGCACCTCGACCCGCGCCGCCCGGTGTACGCCCTGCAGGCGCGCGGCCTGACCGACCCGTCCTCGATGCCCGCGAGCCTCGCCGAGATGGCCGCCGACTACCTGGACCTGGTCCGCACCGTCCAGCCGGACGGCCCGTACCACCTGCTCGGCTGGTCGTTCGGCGCGGTCGTCGCGCACGAGATGGCGACCCTCCTGTCCCCGTCCGACGTCGGCCTGCTGGCCCTGCTGGACGGCTATCCCGAGACCGAGGAACACCCGCCGGTGTCACCGGACGACCCGGACCTGCTCACCCCGTTGCTGCTGTCCCTCGGCTACGAGCTCGACCGGCCCGTCCGCGACCGCGCCGAGTTCGACGAGGCCATCCGCGACCAGGCCGGCCCGCTCGCGGGCTTCGGCGGGGCCGCGCTGCCCGAGGTGTTCGCGGCGAACGTCAACCTCCACAACCGCCACAGGCCGTCACTCCTGGCCGCGGGCGCGCACGTGTTCGAGGCCACGCAGGGCAAATCCCCGGCCGACCCCACCCCGGACACGTGGCTGCCGCACTTCACCGGCCGCGTCGAGGTCCACCGCGTCCACAGCACCCACGGCGGCCTGACCGCCCCGGAACCACTGGCGTCCATCGGCGCCGTCCTGTCCACCCACCTCTCCAGCGAGGAGCCCCGCTCATGACCGCCACCCTGAACACCACCCACGTCACCTCCGTCCACCGCTACTACGAGCTCGTCGACGCAGGCGACGTCACGGGCCTGGTGAACATGTTCAGCCCCGACGCCACCTACCGCCGCCCCGGCTACGCCCCGATGGTCGGGCACCAGGAGATGACCGCGTTCTACGGCGGCGCCCGCGTGATCCGCGAAGGCCATCACACCGTCGACAAGGTGGTGGAGGGCGAGGACGAGGTCGCGGTCTACGGCACGTTCGCCGGCGTGCTGCACGACGGCAGCGACGTGAACCTGAGGTTCTCCGACTTCTTCGAGTTCACCGACGACGGCCACTTCGCCCGCCGGGACACGTTCTTCTTCGCCCCGCTGGTCTGACGCCTGCGGCCCGCCGGTGAACCACACCGGCGGGCCGTGGCTCACAGGTCGGCCAGCGGTACCGGCCTGCCCAGCAGGAACCCCTGCGCCTGGTCGCACCCGAGCGTCCGCAGGATCTCCAGCTGCTCCACCTGCTCCACCCCCTCGGCGATCACGGTCATGTCGACCGCGTGCGCCATGGCGATGATGCTCGTGACGATCGCCTCCGCCTCGTCGGACCGGCCCAGCCCCGTCGTGAAGGAACGGTCGATCTTGAGCGTGTCCAGCGGCAGGGTGAGCAGCTGCGCGAGTGACGAGTAGCCGGTGCCGAAGTCGTCGATCGCCAGCCGCACGCCCAGGTCGCGCAACGCCGTGAGGGTGCGGGCTGCGAGCGCCGGGTCGCGGGTCAGGGCGCTCTCGGTGATCTCCAGGCACAACGAGCTGGGGTCCAGCCCCGCCTTGTGGGTGGCGTGCCGGATCGCGGACACCAGCCACGGGTCGTCGAGCTGGCGGGCCGACAGGTTCACCGTCAGCTCCAGGCCCGGTGCCAGGTCGGCGATCTCACGGGTGGCGGTGTGCAGCATGTGGGCGCCGACGATGTTGATCAGGTCGCTCTCCTCGGCGAGGGTGATGAACTCCGCCGGGGAGATGAGGCCGTAGCGCGGGTGCGTCCAGCGCAGGAGGCCCTCGACGGCGGTGCGCTCGTCCGTGCGGAGGTCGACGATCGGCTGGTAGGCCACCCACAGCTCGTCGCTCAGCGGCGCCGTGCGGAGGTCCTGTTCCAGCTGCAGCCTGCGCTGGATGCGGTCGCGCAGCTCGACGTCGAAGAACGCGATGCGGCCCCGGCCCCTGGTCTTCGCGTGGTACATCGCGAGGTCGGCGTCGCGGAGCAGGTCGGCGCCGTCGCGCGGGTCTCCCGGTTCGGCCAGCACGATGCCGACGCTCGCGTCGACGTGCAGCCGCCGGCCGTCCACGGAGATCGGCCGGTTGAGCTCGGCGCGGACGTGGTCGGCGAGGGAGGTCGCCTCGTCCGGGCCGGCCACGCCGTAGGCGATGACGGTGAACTCGTCGCCGCCGAGCCTGCCCACGACGTCGCCGCGGCGGGAGCTGCGGCTCAGCCTCGACCCGACGACCCGCAGCACCTCGTCACCGGCGCTGTGGCCGAGGGAGTCGTTGATGACCTTGAACTTGTCCAGGTCGATGAACAGCACTGCGGTGAGCCCCGACCGGTGGGCCCTGGCGGCGGGGCTGAGGCGGTTGATCGTCACCGTGCGGTTGCACAGGCCCGTCAACGCGTCGTGCGTCGCCTCGTGCTCCAGCTGGCTGTCGATCATGCGGCGTTCGGTGATGTCGGTGAACGAGATGACCGTCGCCGAGGGCGTCATCCCGTCCTGGGTCAGCGCGCGGGCGCTCAGCGACAGCCAGACGTGGCTGCCGTCGGGACGCCGCGCACGGAGGATCCGGCCGTGTTGAGCCTTGCCGGTGGCGCGGGTGATGGCCGACGCGTACTGCGCGTGCGGGACCGGCTGCCCGGACTCGTCGTACAGCTCGGCCAGGGACGCGGGCTGGCCGATCACCTCCTGGGCGCGCACGCCGAGGATCCGCTCGGCCGCGGGGTTGACGGACTCGACGAGGCCGGTGGCCCCGACGACCAGCACGCCCTCCTCGATGGCCGCGACCACCGAGGTGAAGTGGTGCTCGGCCCGCCGGCGCGCGGTCTCGTCGGCGCAGATCAGCACGTACCCGCCGTCCATCCGGGCGACCGACACCCGCACCGCCAGCGCACCGCCGTCGGAGCGCCGGTGCACCGCGTGCACCACGCCTCCGGCCTCCAGCACCTCCAGCGGGTCCAGCGGCGCCCCCACCACCTGACCGATGGACTGCCCGATCGCCTCGGCCGCGCGCCGGCCGTAGACGTTCTCCGCGCTGCGGTTCCAGCTGGTCACGACGCCGTCGGAGGTGGTCGCGATGAGCGCGTCGCTGACGTGCGCGGCGAGGGCGGCCTGGTAGCGCAGGACCGCCGCGGCCGCCTTCTGCTCGGTGACGTCCCGCATGATCACCTGGAACGCCGGCCGGCCCTCCCACGTCGTGCGCACGGAGACCGACTCGATGTCGGTGGTGCCGCCGTCGAACCGGACCAGCACGGCGTCGGCCGGGTCGCTCGTCGCGCCCGGCTCGGTCAGCTTCGAGATCCGCTGCATCATGTCCTGCTGCGAGTCGGGGTGCACGAAGTCGGTGATCGGGCGCCCGACCACGTCGGACTCGGACCGCGCCCGCACGAACTGGACCGCCGCCGGGTTCGCGTACACCAGCAGGCCCGCCTCGTGCACCACGATCGCCTCGGGGGCGAGGTCCACGAGCAGCCGGTAGCGGTCGGCGAGGTCCGCGAGCTCCTGCTGCTGGACGTGCCGCCGGGTCACGTCGGCGACGACGCCGACCAGGGCGCGGGCCGGGCCGTGGGTCGAGACGCGGGCGCGGAACTGGAGCCAGCGCGTTCCGATCGGTGTTTCGAGAGGTTGTTCCAGCTCGAAGTCCTGCCACGCCGCCGCCTTCGTGGCCACGTTCAGCGGTGCGGTCAGCTCGGCCAGCCGGGCGCGCACGGTCTCCTCGTCGGCGCCGGGCACGCCGATGACCGCGTCGAGGCCGGGCATCCAGCCGAGCTCGCCGGCGTCGAGGTCCAGCCACCACACGACGGCGGCGCCGACCGAGAGCGCGAGCTCGACCAGCAGTTCCTGATCGAACCCGGCGTCGCCGATCAGGCCGCTCACGTCTCGGCCCCCAGATCCGGGTGTTGGCACTGTGAAGTCCTACTACACACTCGACCAGAGCCGCATCCGTCTGGCGTGAACATGGTGAGCCGTTATATCCGGTCGCCGGGACCGCCCGATGATCAGGGTTCGCTTCTGACAGTCCACTGTGGACGGTTGAGCGCCTTTCCGCAAGCCGGTTTACACCGTTATCCTTCCCCGAAGAGGTGTCGGCCCTCAGTCTGGGGGAGCTGGATATGGTCGCGCAAAGCATGGGCATTTGCGGAATCGGCGTGGTCAGCGCGTACGGGTGGAACCGCCGGTCGCTCTGGGAGGGACTGATGAGCGGCAAACCCGCCGCGTCGATCGTCCCGGAGCTGAACCGGTTCCCGGGCGACACGGTCTGGGCCGCGTACGTCGCGCAGGGCGGTGACCCGGTCGACGGGCCGAGCCGCTTCGCGCGTGCCATGCGAGCCGCCGCCAGGGAGGCGATCGACGACGCGGGCGCTCGCGGCTGGCGTCCCGGTCGGAGGGTCGGGCTGCTGCACGCCGTCGTGCTGGGCGAGGTGGACCTGTGGCGCGACTTCTACGTCACGCGCGGTGGCGAGTTACCCGTGCACGACTACTTGGCGTTGATGCCGTCCACGCCGATGTCGACGTTCATGCAGGAATACGGTTTCCACGGCCCCGCCATGAACGTCTCGGCGATGTGCGCGTCCGGCAACGCCGGATTGATCACGGCGAAAGCGTGGCTGGACGCGGGAATCGTCGACGACGTCGTGTTCGTCGCAACGGATCTGTCTCTGACCCCGGAGAACGTCTCCCACTTCGTCCGGTTGGGAGTGGCCATCGTGGACGCGGAGCCGCTCGACGCGTGCCGCCCGTTCCAGGAGGGCAGCAGGGGGTTCGTGATGGGCGAGGCGTCGGTGGCGTTCGTCCTCTCGCGAAACTCGGTCAACCCCTACGCCCTCACTCTCGGTGGCGCGATGTCTCACGACGCGTACCACGTGACGTCGATCGATCCGCGGCTCGACCAGGTCACCGCGTGCTTCACCGACGCACTCGACAACGCCGGGGTGAGCGCGGCCGACGTGCGCTACTTGAACGCCCACGGTCCGGGCACGGCGCAGTGCGACACCGCTGAAGCGGCGGTGCTGGACCAGCTCTTCGGCCCGGACACCGGGATCTACTCCGTGAAGCCGCTGACCGGGCACTGCCAGGGCGCGGCGTCCGCGATCGAGGTCGCGGTGACGGCGATGGCGTACGACACGGGGACGATCCCGGCGTCACCGGTCGTCGCACCGGCACATCCCCGGCTGCTGGACGGGCCGACGCCGTTGCGCGGCGGCCTCACGATCAAGTCGTCGCTCGGCATGGGCGGCCACAACTCGGTGGTGGTGCTGGCGCCACCGGCCTGAGGCATTGCGTTCTACCGCAATGGGTGTCGCCGCGGCCCCGTGGTCCCTACGGTCGGCCTGATGTGGAAGCTGATGACGGCGGCACTCGCGGTGCTGGCGAGCGTGGTGGTCCCTGCTCAGAGCGCTGCGGCGGCCGAACGGTTCTGGGAGCTCCAGCTGAACCTGTGCAACAGCGGGATCGCCGGCTGCTACCGGCAGGGCCGTTCGGTCACCGAGGCCGGAGACCTGATCGTCCGCCTGCGACCGGACCTCGTGACGCTGAACGAGATCTGCCGCAACGACCTGCCGGACCGCCTCGTCCCGTCGATGGTCACGGCCTGGCCGGGTGACCGCGTCTACCAGTTCTTCGCGCCCGCGCTGAGGAAGGACACCGGCACGCCGGTGAAGTGCACCAACGGCCAGGACTACGGCAATGCGGTGATCGGTCGCGTGGCGGCGGCGGACTACCAGGGCGTGAAGACGTGGACCGGCAGGTACACCAGCCAGGACAGCGGCAACGAGCAGCGGACGTACGCGTGCGTGTACGCGATCGGTGACCACCTGGGCTGCACGACCCACCTGTCGGCGTCGAGCGAACCGGTCGCGCTCGCCCAGTGCCGGTCCCTGCTGTTCGACGTGATCCCGCAGATCAGGGCGGCGGAAGGCTTCACCGGCAGGACCGTCGTCGGCGGCGACTTCAACCTGGAGTACGACACCTCCGACCCGGAGAACGCCCAGAACTGCGTCCCGCCCGGCCACGTCCGCAAGGGCGACAACAGCGTGCAGCACGTCGTGTTCTCCCACGACCTGACGTTCGTCAGCACGCAGAAGTACTCGATGCGCTACACCGACCACCCCGGCTTCCTGGTCCGCCTGACCAGGCCCTGAGCCCGGCCAGGCGGGACCTCGTTCAGCAGGCGGGGAAGAACGCCCTGGTGCCGCCGGTGGCCTGCCGGTCGCTGAACCGGCATCCGAACCGCGGATCGTCCGTCCGGCGCACGTCGTCACCGGCCGGCCGCTTGCCCCGGTCCACCCACGTGGTCAGGTCGCTCCACGCGGTCCCGGCCTCGGCGGGGGAGAACTCGCAGTGGTCGACCGTGCGGATGGCGCGCTGCACCACCAGGTGGGTGCGGCCGAAGCGGGCGGCGTCGTCGCGGTAGTCCTGCTCCATCGAGAACGGCACGAACAGGTCGCCGATCCCGTGCAGCGACACGACGGGAGCACTCGGCAGGCCCTGCACGGCGGGGATCTGGGTCAGGGCCCACGTGTGGCGCGCGACGGGGTTGGCGGCCCGGACCCGTTGCACGGCCGCGTTGACGTCCACCGGCGAGTTGGGCCGGTAGCGGGTGGTGAGGTTCGTGGCGATCTGCAGCGGGTTCTCCGCGAGGCTGGTGGTGGAGGAGTTGGTGACCAGCCCGAACAGGAAGTCCTTCCAGTAGGCGTAGGCCGCCTCGGTGCCGGGCCGAGCACCGCCGGACAGGGTGGCGACGATGGCCTTGAACTGGTCGTCGCGGCCGGCCAGCGCTTCCTTGATCCGGGGCACCACGACGGTCGCGTAGTCCGGCGGCAGCGGGTAGGCCTTGATGCCGGTCAACGCCTGCGCGACGAGGTGGTAGCTCAGGAAGTAGTCGAACAGCTCGTGGTCGCCCAGCACCCCGCACATCGGCAGCGCACCCGCGTAGAACCCCGGATACTGCTCCAGTGAACGGGCGATGACGTGCCCGCCCATGGACGCACCGGCCAGGAAGACCTTCGACGGCCGCTGCACCTTCCGCGCGAACAACGCGGCGAGTTCACGGGTCGTCGTGACACCGGCCCGGACGTCGTAGGCGTTGCTGTAGTAGGAGGACGCGGCCCACGCGTAGCCCTCGTCGAGCCAGCGCTGCCGTAGTCCGAACGGCGGAGCGTCGACGGTGAGGACCTTGCCGTCACCGCGATAACCGTGCGCCCACATCGCGAGCCGCCCGTTCCAGCGCGGCGGCACCTCGATGATGTAGCCGGCGTGGCTGTGCACGCCCTGCAGGACCTTCGCCGGCTTGCCACCGACCAGTGCCGGGGCGAGAGGCGGGTTGACGATCGTGTAGCCGGGCAGCGGCTGATCGCCACCGCCGGTGGCCGCCGCCGGCTGCGCGACGACGGACACGAGGAGGAACGACAACGCGACGCTGAGCAGTCGTCTCATGTCCGGGGACGCTACCTGCGGGCGGGCGTCGGCGACAGGAGTCCGTTCGGCCGTACGGCGATCGGCTCACAGGAAGAGGTCCATGGGGGATGCGGCGGGTCGCGATCCGGACAGCTTGTAGTAGAGCGCGTAGCACTGGCCGTCGGTCAGCGTGCAGAGGTAGTCGAGGATGCAGCGGTTGGTGTTGCCGCCGCTCGGCGCGTACGTGGTGATCTCGTCGCGCAGCCTGCGCGGGAGGCGTTTGAAGTCGGCGTTGGAGTTCTTCCACCGCAGGAGGTACTTGACGAGCTCGCGCAGGATTCGCTGCTGGCCGCGTTGCAGCAGAGCGATGTCCGGCCGCTTGATGACGAAGTTCTTCGTGACCTCCTTGAGCAGCTGGACCTCGTGCCACGCCTCCGCGTCCAGCGCGATGTACGGGCCGTGCGTCCAGAACACGTCGTCGCTGATCTCGACGCTGTTGATGTACTTGCCGATCAGTTTCGACCCGGCGGAGCGGGCCCGTCCGACGGTCTGGACGCCGCCGTCGTTCTTCGCGGAGAACGAGGCCTTGAGCTCCTCCTTGACGACCTTGACCGCCTTGGCGAAGAGGTCCTCGCTGAAGTAGTCGGGGTAGTCGATGCCGAGCCGGTCCCGGAGCTTGCGGAGCAGGCCGTCGTCCTCGTCGAGGCGCAACTCGTCGAGCACCGCGCGGACGTCGAGGATGCCGGCGAGGTAGAAGTCCTCCAGGTCGTGGATCGCGTAGGTGATGTCGTCCGCCACGTCCATGATGGACGCTTCGAGCGACTGGGTGTCGGGGAGGAACCCCTCGATGTCCGCGATGAACTCGCGCGCTTTGTCGAAGTCGTCCTTCTCCGACCGGTACACGCTGAACTTCCGCCAGCGCCTGCGGTAGTTCGCGTCGTTGCGCAGCTTGGCGCGGTGGTCGTCCTTGAGGGTCGGGTCGCGCTGCCAGGGGTACTTGGCGATCGCGACCAGCGTGGCGCAGGTGAGGTTCAGGCCGTGGTAGTCGTTGCTGCGCGTCTCGCCGAGCAGCACGGTGCGGAACGTCTGCGCGTTGCCCTCGAAGCCGTCCGGCAGCCGCAACAGGCCGCGCGCCACCTTGTCGAGGGTGATCTCGCCGATGTGGCCGAACGGCGGGTGGCCGAGGTCGTGCGCGAGTGCGGCTGCCTCGACCACGTCCGCGTCGATGCCGCCGAGCCGGACGACGAGTTCACGCGCCGGCTTGTCGTGCAGGAGGCGCTCGGCGATGCTGCGCGCCACCTGGGCGACCTTCTCGGAGTGCGTGAGCCTGTTGTGCATCAGGGCCATGTCCTCGAACGGCGTCACCACCTGGGTGACACCGCCGAGCCTGCGCCAGGCGACCGAGTAGAGGATCCGGTCGCGGTCGCGGCGCGCCTCGGAGCGCGTGTCCTGGGCGCCCCTGGCGTGCCGGGGCACGACCAGCCTGGCGTGGCGGCGGGGGTCTCCGCTGGTCAGTCGTACCAGTTCGTGTTCGGGACGGTGCCCGTCGTCCTTGGTCATGGCGCATGGTGACGTGCCGTGGTTGACCGGTTGTCGACCGGTTGTGGATGCTCCGGTCAAGGGAAAAGTTGGCCGATATGTGCCACCCCGACCACCTTGCCGCAGGTGCGGCGTCTCATTAGCGTCATTTCCGGTAAGGCCGAATTCCCTTCTGGCACAACGGTTGCCGGAGCCCCGGAGGACTCGATGGTGAGCTCGCCCGCGCGTGCGAACGCGCTGCTGTCCGTGCAGGGGCTGGTGAAGCGCTTTCCCGGCGTGACCGCGCTGGGAGGTGTGGACTTCGACGTCCGCGCGGGGGAGGTCCACTGCCTGCTCGGGCAGAACGGCGCGGGCAAGTCGACGCTGATCAAGGTGCTGTCCGGTGCGCACCGTCCCGACGAGGGCGAGATCCGCTGGCGGGGCGAGGTCGTGGAGTTCGGCGACCCGACGGCCGCGATGCGCAGCGGTGTGGCCGCCATCTACCAGGAGCTCGACCTCGTGGCCGGGTTGTCCGTGGCGGACAACGTGTTCCTCGGCCACGAACTGTCCACAGCGGGCTTCAGCCGGCGGGCGGAGGCGCGCCGCAGAACGCGTGCGCTGCTCGATCGTCTGGGGCACAGGGACATCTCGCCCGACCGTGACGTCGGCCGGTTGTCGGTGGCGCACCAGCAGGTCGTCAGCATGGCCCGTGCGCTGTCGCTGGACGGGCAGCTGCTGATCATGGACGAGCCGTCGGCCGTGCTGGACCCGGACGAGGTGCGGGTCCTGTTCGGTGTCATCAGGGAGCTCACCGCCCAGGGGGTGGCGGTGATCTACATCTCGCACCGGCTGGCCGAGATCAGGGAGATCGGCGACCGGGTGACCGTTCTCAAGGACGGCCGCACGGTCGCGACGGGTCTGCCCGCCCGTGAGGTGAAGACCTCGGAGCTGATCTCGTTGATGACCGGGCGGGTGCTGGACAACGTGTACCCGCAGCGGTCACCTCTCGACCCGGCCGCACCCGAGGTGCTGGTGGTGCGCGGACTGGCCGACGGCGACCGCTTCGCCGGCGTGGACCTCACGGTCCGCGCCGGTGAGGTGGTCGGGCTCGCCGGTCTCGTGGGATCCGGACGCTCGGAGATCCTGGAGACCGTCTACGGCGCGCGCAAGGCGGCCGAGGGCACCGTGGAGGTCGACGGCAGGCGCCTGCGACGAGGAAGCGTCGGCGCCGCCGTGCGCGCGGGAATGGGGTTGTGCCCCGAGGAGCGCAAGAGCCAGGGGCTGCTGCTGGACCAGGCCGTGTACCGCAACATCACCGTCTCGTCGATGTCGTCGTTCGCGAAGTTCGGGTTCCTGGACGACCGCGCCGAACGGGTCCGCTCGAGCCAGCTGACCGAGGCGCTGGACGTCCGGCCGGCCGGCGTCGACCGCGTGGTGCGCGGACTTTCCGGAGGCAACCAGCAGAAGGTCGTGCTCGCGCGGTGGTTGCTGCGGGAGTGCCGGGTGCTGCTGCTGGACGAACCCACCCGCGGCGTGGACGTGGGGGCGCGCAGCGAGATCTACGAGCTCGTCCGTCAGCTGGCCGACTCCGGTGTCGCCGTGGTCGTCGTCTCCAGCGACGTCGAGGAGGTGCTGGGCCTGGCCGACCGGGTCCTGGTGGTGCGCGAGGGCCGGGTGGTGCACGACGGCCCGGCCGACGAGATCGACGAGTCCCGGGTCCTCGACCTGGTCATGGAAGGACAGCCCGCATGAGCGAGGACACCGCCGCCGTGCCCACGCAGCAGCAGACGCCCCCGGTCGCCAAGGAGTCCGGCATCACGGCGCTGCTCGGCTCCCCGGCAGGCCGCAACACCGGTCTCGTGGTCGCACTGGTCCTGTTGTGCATCGGCGGTGTGGTCACCGCGGGCGACCGGTTCGCCGACATCGACAACGTGCTCACCATCCTGCGGCTCGCGGCGGTGATCGGCGTCGTCAGCATCGGCATGACGTTCGTGATCACCGGCGGCGGCATCGACCTGTCGGTGGGCGCGATCGTCGCGCTCTCCTCGGTGTGGGCGACAACCCTTGCCACGCAAGGGATCGCGAACGACACGCACTGGATCGTCATGGTGTTCACCGCGTTGCTGGTGGGCGGTGCGTGCGGACTGGTCAACGGCGCGCTCATCGCCTACGGCCGGGTCGTGGCGTTCATCGCGACGCTGGCGAGCCTGGCCGCCGCCCGCGGTCTCGCCGAGATCATCTCCAACCGCAAGACGCAGATCGTGAACGTGCCGGGCTTCGCCGCCTTCTTCGACGCGTCGGTGCTCGGGACACCGGTGCTCGTGCTGATCTTCGCACTGGTCGCCGTGGCCGGGTGGGTACTGCTCAACCGCACCACGTTCGGGCGGCGGACGTTCGCCGTCGGCGGCAACCCGGAGGCGGCCCGGCTGGCCGGCATCGACGTGCGGCGCCACACCGTGATGCTCTACTCGCTGCTCGGCCTGTGCTGCGGCCTCGCCGCCGTCATGCTCATCGCCCGCACCACGACCGGCAGCGCAACCCACGGCGGCTTGTACGAGCTCGACGCGATCGCCGCGGTCGTCATCGGCGGCACCCTGCTCTCCGGTGGCCGCGGCACGATCGCCGGCACCGTCTTCGGCGTCCTGATCTTCACCACGCTGTCGAACGTCTTCACCCTCAACAACCTCTCCATCTCCGCCCAGGCCGTCGCGAAGGGCGCGATCATCGTGGTCGCCGTCCTCCTCCAGCAGCGGCTCGCCCGACGCAGCGGCGCTTGAGGCCGCCACCACCACCGCCGCACTCCGAGGAGATAGAAACCCATGCAACACAAGAGAGTCGTCCGATTCGCCGCCGTGCTGACACTCGGCGTCGCGCTCACCGCGTGCACGGGCAACACCCCCGAGCCCCAGGGCGGCGGGAACCAGAGCGGCGGTGTGAAGGTCGCCAACGACGAGCCGGGCAAGAAGGTCGTCATCGGCTTCTCCGCACCGGCCGCCGACCACGGCTGGATGGCCGCGATCACCGACGCCGCCAAGAAGGAGGCCGGCAAGTACTCCGACGTCGAGCTGCGCGTCGTCGAGGGCACCAACGACCCCAACCTCCAGATCAGCCAGGTCGAGACGTTCATCAACGACAAGGTGGACGCGATCGTCCTGCTGCCGTTCGACGGCGCGGCGCTCACCCCGGTCGCGCTGAAGGCCATGAAGGCCGGCATCACCGTGATCAACGTCGACCGCCAGTTCGACAGCCCGTTCGCGGCGCGGTCCACCGTGCTCGGCGACAACTACGGCATGGGCGTGTCCGCCGGCACGTACGTCTGCGAGCGGCTCAAGGACAAGCCGGGCTCCGTGGTCGCGGAGATCGCCGGCATCGACTCGCTGCCGCTGACCCAGGACCGCAGCAAGGGCTTCGCGGAGGCGCTCGCGGGCTGCGGGCTGAAGGTCAGCAACCGCGTCGCCGCCGAGTTCACCGTGGAGAGCGGTGAGCGCGCCGCCGCGAACCTGCTGCAGGCCGCACCCAAGATCGACGCCCTCTGGAACCACGACGACGACCAGGGTGTCGGCGTCACCGCCGCCATCAAGAACTCCGGCCGCAGCGAGTTCTTCATGGTCGGCGGCGCGGGATCGGCGAACGTGATGCGGGAGATCAAGGCGGACAACGGCCCGCACAAGGCGACCGTGATCTACCCGTCCACCCAGGGCGCCGACGGCATCCGGCTCGCGCGGCTCGCCGTGCAGAACAAGGCCCTCGGCGACCTGGTCGAGGTGGAGGTCCCCCGGCAGGTCCAGCTCTACGCCCCGGTCGTCACGAAGGACAACGTCGACCGCTATTTGCCGACCGCCTTCGAGTCCTGAGAAACCGAGAGGACCGCATTGTGACGACGCCGGAGCTGGGCATCGCGATGATCGGCCACGCCTTCATGGGAGCCGCGCACTCCCAGGCGTGGCGGGTCGCGCCGCGCTTCTTCGACCTGCCGCTGCGACCGGTGATGTCCGTGCTCTGCGGCCGCGACGCCGAGCGCACCGCGGCCGCCGCCGAACGCCTGGGCTGGGCGGAGGCCGTGACCGACTGGAAGTCCGTGCTGGACCGCGACGACGTGCACGTGGTGGACATCTGCACGCCGGGTGACACGCACGCCGAGATCGCGGTCGCCGCCCTGGACGCGGGCAAGCACGTGCTGTGCGAGAAGCCGATGGCCAACAGCGTCGCCGAGGCCGTCGCCATGGCCGAGGCCGCCGAACGCGCCGCGCAACGCGGGGTCCGGGCCATGGTCGGTTTCAGCTACCGGCGGGTGCCCGCCCTGGGCCTGGCCCGCGACCTGGTCGCCCAGGGCAGGCTGGGGCGCATCCACCACGTGCGCGCCCAGTACCTCCAGGACTGGATCGTGGACCCGGCCGCACCGCTGTCCTGGCGGCTGGACAAGGAGAAGGCGGGCTCCGGCGCGCTGGGTGACATCGGCGCGCACATCGTGGACGCCACCCAGTTCGTCCTCGGCGACACCATCAGCGAGGTGATGGGGACGCTGGTGACGTTCGTGCCGGAGCGTCCGCTGGCCTCCACGCACTCCGGTCTGTCCGGTACCGCCGCAACAGGGCAGACCGGTCCCGTCACCGTGGACGACGCGGCGCTGTTCCTGGCGCGCTTCGCCGGTGGCGCGCTCGGCTCGTTCGAGGCCACGCGCTTCGCCAACGGCCGCAAGAACGCGCTGCGCATCGAGATCAACGGCTCGAAGGGCAGCCTGGCGTTCGACTTCGAGGACATGAACGTGCTGGAGTTCTTCGACGGCACCGAGGACTCCGCCGTCGCGGGGTTCCGCCGGATCATGGTCACCGAGCCGGAGCACCCGTACGTGGGCGCCTGGTGGCCCGCCGGGCACGGCCTGGGCTACGAGCACGCGTTCACCCACCAGGCCGTCGACTTCGTGCGGGCGGTGGCCGCGGGCACCGACCCCACGCCGACGTTCGCCGACGGACTGCGGGTGCAGCAGGTCCTCGCCGCAGTCGAGGCCAGCGCCGAATCCCGCACGTGGCAGCAGGTTTGAGCAGGGTTTGAGGAGGAGACCGGAGATGGCACGTCCGATCACGCTGTTCACGGGCCAGTGGGCCGACCTGCCGTTCGAGGAGGTCGCCCGGCTGGCCTCCGGCTGGGGCTACGACGGCCTGGAGATCGCCTGCTGGGGCGACCACCTCGACCCGTGGCGGGCCGCGGAGGACGACGACTACGTCGCGGACCGGCTCGCGATCCTCGCCAAGCACGACCTGAAGGTGTGGGCGATCTCCAACCACCTCACCGGCCAGGCCGTCTGCGACGACCCCATCGACGAGCGGCACCAGGGCATCCTGTCCGCCCGCAACTGGGGTGACGGGGACCCCGAGGGGGTGCGGCAGCGGGCGGCGGAGGAGATGAAGGCGACCGCGCGGGCCGCGGCCAGGCTCGGCGTCGACACCGTCGTCGGGTTCACCGGCTCGTCGATCTGGAAGGCCGTCGCGATGTTCCCGCCGGCGCCCGCCTCGATGATCGAGCGGGCTACCAGGACTTCGCCGACCGCTGGAACCCGATCCTGGACGTGTTCGACGAGGTGGGCGTGCGGTTCGCGCATGAGGTCCACCCGTCCGAGATCGCCTACGACTACTGGACCACCGTCCGGGCGCTGGAGGCGATCGGGCACCGGCCCGCGTTCGGCCTCAACTGGGACCCGTCGCACTTCGTCTGGCAGGACCTCGACCCGGTCGGGTTCCTGTGGGACTTCCGCGACCGGATCTACCACGTCGACTGCAAGGACGCCCGGCGCCAGGTCGGCAACGGCCGCAACGGGCGCCTCGGCTCGCACCTGGCGTGGGCGGACCCGCGGCGCGGCTGGGACTTCGTCTCGACCGGACGCGGTGACGTGCCGTGGGAGCAGTCGTTCCGGATGCTCAACACCATCGGTTACTCCGGCCCGATCAGCGTCGAGTGGGAGGACGCGGGGATGGACCGGCTCACCGGTGCCCCCGAGGCGCTGGAGTTCATCCGCCGCAACGCCTTCGACCCGCCGTCGGCCTCGTTCGACGCCGCGTTCAGCTCCGGCGGGTGACGACCGCGAAGCGCCTTCCCCTGCCGATGTGACAATTGTTCGATGGAGAGCACCTTGGGTGTCGAGGCGGGTTCGCCGGCCGCAGTGCTGCGCATGCTGATGGACGGCAGCCCGCGCACCCGAGCGGAGATCGTGGCCGCGACCGGCCTCGCCCGTTCCACCGTGCGCGCCAGGCTGGACCTGCTGGTGGCCGCCGGCCTGGTGACCGGCAGCGGCACGGGGGAGTCGACGGGCGGCCGTCCGGCCGGCAGGTTCGGCTTCAACCCCTCCGCCCATCTCGTGCTCGCCGCCGAGGTGGGCGCCACCCACGCCACCGTCGCGATCTCCGACCTGGCCTGCCGGCTGCTGGCCGTCGAGCAGGTGGACCTCGACGTGGCCGACGGCCCGGAGGCCATACTCCCGCTCCTCGTCACGACCTGGCGCTCGTTGCTGCTGACCGTCGACGCCGCGGAGATCGCCGGTGTCGGTATCGGCCTGCCGGGCCCGGTCGAGCACTCCACCGGCCGCCCGAACAACCCGCCGATCATGCCGGGCTGGGACGGCTTCGACGTCCCCGCGGCCATCGCGGCGGAGTTCGGCGTGCCGGTCCTGGTCGACAACGAGGTCAACCTCATGGCCCTGGGCGAGCACACCGCCTCGCACCCGGACGTGCGGCACATGATCGTGGTGAAGGCGGCGACCGGTATCGGCGCCGGCCTGATCAGCAACGGCGTCCTGCACCGCGGCGCGGCGGGTGCCGCGGGCGACCTCGGCCACATCAGGGTGCCGCAGGGCGGCGAGGCGCTCTGCCGCTGCGGCAACACCGACTGCCTGGAGGCGGTCGCCGCCGGCCCCGCGCTGGCCGCGAAGCTGCGCGACCTGGGCCACCCCGCGGACTCGACGGCCGACGTGGTCGCCCTGGTCAGGGCCGGCAACCTCGAGGCGGGCCGCGTCGTGCGGCAGGCGGGCAGGGACATCGGCGAGGTGCTCGCCGGCTGCGTGAGCATGTTCAACCCGTCGCTGGTGGTCATCGGCGGCCTGCTCGCGGAGGCGGGCGAGATGCTGCTGGCGGGCGTGCGCGAGTCGATCTACCGCCGTTCGCTCCCGCTGGCCACGGAGAACCTCCGCATCGTCGCGTCGGGTGCCGGTGTGACCGCCGGAGCCCTGGGCGCGGCGGCGATGGTAGTGCGGCACGTGCTGTCGCCCGAGGTGCTGGACGCTCGGCTGGGCGAGGTCGCCGCCGGTAGCGCCGCGCCTGAAGTGCAGCTTTCCTCCAGCGCCACCTAGGCGCGTCGCTTCCACGGATGTCTGTCCCGCCGAGGGGCAGTGATCACGCATGCCCAGGTAATGGCGGCCTTCATCCTGAAGATGGGTGCATCTTGACAGCTAAGTGCCGACTTTTGATTGACGGCCGCCAATAGTCCGGCATACAGTCGCCCTATGACTGTGACCCGCGTAACACCGGGGGTGGTCACCCACCTGACCGTGGGCCAGGAGCCCACGATGGCGACTCAGCGCCTGCTGTGGCTCATGCGCACCGGCGCGACCGACCGCGCGATCGCGCGCGAGCTGGACGTCAGTCTGCGCACCCTGAACCGGCGCATCGCGCGCCTGCAGTCACTGCTCGGCGTGCAGTCGAGGTTCCAGCTCGGCATGCTCGCCGCCGAGCTGGAGTGGTTCGCGGTGCCCCCGCGGGCGCAGGCGGCGGGGGAGTGAACGACGGCTCCCGCGCGGGAGCCGTCGTGCCGGTGGCGTGGGACAAAGCAGGTTGCCGGAAGTTGTGTCCGTTACTCGCCCGGCGGACATGCGTCCGGCTCCATGGCGTCTGCAAGTACCACCAACTCAACATCAACAGGCACTTCGCTACCACCAACAGGCCTGTTCTGGCCTGAGGGAGGTACAACGGTTCGGCGGGCGAGCGGCGGGCTGGGTGTGGTTGACGGCGATTCGATCATGAGTTGGTGGTACTTGCAGACGCACTCGGCGCCACCGAGCCCAGATGTTCCGGACAACACCTCTGGTCAGGTGCTTAGATGCCGCAGCTAGGTGCGGACCAGAAGCGGCTGGACTTGTGCGCGACGTGCACGTGGTCGTTGTGGCCGGTGTAACCCGGGCCGAGGATCTCGTTGAAGCCGTGGTTGCGGGCCTGCTTCGCCAGCGCGCAGAAGCCCTGGGCTCCGGCGCCCAGGTCGACGGCGTCGCCGTAGAGGTGCCGGCTTCCGGCCGCGCCGCCGACGGCGTTGTTGCACGAGACGCTGCGGAAGCCGCCGTTGACGTCGATCGGCCTGTCTCCCATGGCGTGCCGCATCGCCTGCAGCTTCCACATGGACACCAGGGCGTTGGCGCGTGCGGTCGCCGCCGAGACGTTGCCGCCCGACCAGTCGGAGTTGCAGTTGTTCAGCTCGTCGTAGGAGAAGTTGACCGGCGTGCAGTCGTTGTCCTGCAACGCGTAGATCTTCGAGAACGTCGCGGACCCGGCGATGCCGTCGGCGCCGAGGCCGTAGGCCTGCTGGAACCGGGTCACGGCCGCCTTGGTGGCGGGCCCGAACTGCCCGTCGAGGCCCAGCACGCCGCCGTAGCCGGGGTAGCCGGCGACCCGGATCTGCAGCTGGCGCACGTCCTCGCCTGACGCTCCCTCCGACAGGGTGCGTCCCCAGGTGTAGCAGGCGTCGGCGGTCGTCACGGGGTCCGCCTCCGCTGCCGCGGCAGGGGTGACGACCACGGCGGAGAGCAGGGCGAGGACCGGTAAGAGGAAACGGAGCTTCATGACAAGCGGCACCTTTCGATCACAGGGAGGTGCAGCGTGTCGAGTCCGCGCCGGGTCTGTCAATGAGCAACCAAATGAACTTCGAGTGTGGCGACGAGAAACCACCCGAACAGCCGTCACGACAAACGCCGTCAACGTCCACAAAGGACTGATGTCAGCCCTCGTCGCTCCCGAGTGCGATCTGCAGCAGGTCGCCCAGGTGGTCGAGCTGTGCGGCCGACAGTCGGCTGAACGACGACTCGACGATGCCGTCGGCCAGTGCCTGTCCCTCGGCTCGCAGCCGGGCGCCCTCCTCGGTGAGGCGGTGGCGCACGGCCCGTCCCGGACCCGGAACCCGTTCTATCAGCCCGCGATCGGCCATGCGCACCGCCAGTGAGCCGAAGGACTGGTCGGTCTGGAACGTCAGCACCGCGAGGTCGTGCAGCGAGGCGTCCGGCCGGCGGTCCAGGTGGCGCAGGGTGTCCCACTGCACGAGGGACAGCCCGAGTGGCGCCAGGGCCTGGCTCAGCGCGCGGTGGTGGCGGTGCTGCAGGCGTTTCACGGCGAGCGCGACGTCGGCTGGACGGTGCTTCACGCCGTCCAGCTTAATCAACCATGCTTATATAAGCATCCTTACCTAAGGTTGCTTATATGACTCAGGCGTACCTGCTCCTGCACGGCGGGGGCGGCGCCCCCACGATGACCGCGTTCGCCGCGTTGCTGGCCGACCGCACGCAAGCCGAGGTGCTGGCGCCCACCCATCCCGGGTTCGGCGGCACCCCCAGGCCGGCCGAACTGACCAGCGTCCGCGAGCTGGCGCGGTACTACGTCGCGATGCTGGACGAGCTGGACCTCACGGACGTCGTGGTGGTGGGCAACTCGTTCGGTGGCTGGCTGGCCGCCGAGATCGCGCTGTGCGCGAGCCCGCGCGTCAGCGGCGCCGTGATCGTCAACGGGATCGGCGTCGTGGTCGTGGTCGCCCCATGACCGACGTCAGCGGCCTGAGCGCCGCCGAGATCCGCTCGTTCTCGTTCCACGACCCTGCGAAGCTGCCCGTGCCACCCGCGGGCGGTGCCGAGCCCGGACGTGCGGGCGCTCATCGGGTACGCCGGACCGTCCATGTCGGACCCCTCGCTGCTCGGCAGGCTCGCCGACGTGAAGATTCCCGTCCACGTGCTGTGGGGCGAGAGCGACCGCATCGTCGATCCCGCCTACGGCAAGGCCTGCGCGGCCGCGATCCCGTCGGCGACGTTCACGCTGCTTCCCCGCACCGGCCACCTGCCGCAGGTCGAGACGCCCGAGGAACTCCTCGCCGCCGTGGCATCCGTCCTGTCCGGCTCGTGATGCCTCAGCCTGGCCGGTGCCCGGCGAGGAACCGGTGCACGACGGTCTCGGGATCGGCGGGCGCCTGGGTGGCCCGCTGATCCACCCTCCGCGCGATGGCCCGCATCATCACCGGCCCGACCAGCGCGAAGAACGTGTGCCGCGGCGGTTCGACGACGAGGGCGCCTCGTCGCTGGTGGTGCAGGATCACCGCGTCCACCCGTTCCAGCAGCTTCTCCGGTTCGGTGAGGACCGCGGCCACCTCCGGGCTGAACTTCGCCTCCCTCATGAGGGTGAGCACCACGCCGCCGCGCGTCTCGTAGAGCCGGGAGTAGTAGCTCACGATCGTGACGAGGTCGGCGGCCACGTCGTCGCCCGGTGTGTCGAGATCGAGCGCGAAGCCGGTGAAGTTGCTGCGCACGGCCTGCCGCAGCAGGTTCTGCTTGGAGGTGAACCGGCGGAACAGCGTCGCCTCGTTGATCCCGGCGGCGTCGGCGATCGCGCGGGTGGTCGCCCGTTCGTACCCCTGTTCGGCGATCACCGCCAGCGCCGCGTCGAACACCGTCTCGTCGGTCACCCGGCCGGCCACGCGTCCTCCTCGATGTATGCAAGTGGGCACTTGCATCAGCGTGACAGGATGGCTACCTTGTTTGCAAGTGACCGCTTGCAATTCAGCCTACCGAAGGACAGGGCCCATGGCCGACACCAGCTTCCCGGCTCGCTCCTCAGTTCTCGCGCCCAGTGCCGGAGAGGTCGTCGTCGGCCTCCTGGGTTCCGCTGTGGTCTCGATCGCGGTCAACGCCCTGATCGCCCTGGTCGCGGGCAAGTTCATCCCGGCAGGCACCGAACGCATGGGCCTCGCCCTCGCGGAGTACGCGCCCGCCACGGTGATCGGCGTCCTGCTCGGCACGCTCGGCTGGTACCTCGTGCGCCGCTCCGCCCGCGACCCGCGGCGAGTGCTGCGCGTCCTCGTGCCGGTCGTCGTCGTGCTCTCGTGGATTCCGGACCTCGGCATCCTCGCGGGAGGCGCCTCCGTGGTGAACTCAGTCGCGCTGATCGCGATGCACACCGTCGTCGCCGCCACCACGGTGCCCGTGCTGGCGCGCGTTCTGCCGCTGCCCGTCCGGTGAACCCGCCGGGCCGGCCTCCTCGGTGAGCCACGTGGCCGGCGCGGGCCGCACAACGTCCGAACTCGTGACCGCGTCCTGCGCGAACCGGAGGGCTCGCGGATTTGTAGGCTGCACTCCGGTGGAACGCGCGGCGGCCGGCGCGCGTCGACTCGTACGGACGAGACGCGCGGGACACGAGGACGATGACGCAGGAGACGTTCGGGCCGTACCGGATCGAGCAACTGCTCGGTCGCGGCGGGATGGGCGAGGTGCACCGGGCCTACGACACGGCGCACGACCGGTTCGTGGCGCTCAAGAGGTTGTCGCCCGGCTACCACGACGACGAGGACTATCGAGCCCGCTTCCGCCGCGAGGCGCAGATCGTCGCCCGGCTGCGCGAACCGCACGTCATCCCCATCCACGCCTACGGTGAGATCGACGACCGCCTCTACCTGGACATGCGGCTGGTGGAGGGCGCCGACCTGTCGGACGTGATCCGCGAGGGGACCGTCGAACCGGCACGGGCCGTGCGCATCGTCGACCAGGTGGCGAGCGCCCTGGACGCCGCGCACGCCGACGGTCTCGTGCACCGCGACGTGAAGCCCTCGAACGTCCTCGTGACGTCCGGCGACTTCGTGTATCTGGTGGACTTCGGCATCGCCCGCAGCGTCTCACCGGCCGCGACGAGCCTGACCGCGTCCGGCTCCGTGGTCGGCACCCTCGACTACATGGCCCCGGAACGCTTCGAGAGCGGCCCGGTGGACGGCCGCGCGGACGTGTACGCCCTGGCGTGCGTCCTGTTCGCCTGCCTGACGAACCGCCGTCCGTTCACCGCCGACGGCACCGCCGCCCAGATCTGGGCGCACCTCAACGAGGCACCGCCCAAGGCGTCCCCGCTGAACCCCGCTGTCCCGGCGGCGCTGGACGACGTCATCGCGAAGGGCATGGCCAAGAACCCGGCCGACCGCTACGCCACTGCGGGCGCGTTCGCACGGGCGGCGGCCGAGGTGCTGGCCGCACCTGCCGGGCAACTCGGGCCGGTCGGCGGCGCGACTCCGGTCGGGGGGATCGCAGCTCCTGCACCCGGCGCCGCGACCCCACCCGTAGGACAGCCCGGTCTGTCCGCCCCTCCGACCCCGCTCGCGGGACAGCCCGGTCTCTCCGCCCCTTCGACCCCGCCAGGCGGGCAGGTTGCACCCCCGACCCCACCGGGCGGGCATGTCGCACCCCCGACCCCACCGGGCGGGCACGCCGCACCCCCGGCGGGCTGGCCACGGCCCGTCGCGCCGGTTCGGCAGGGCCGCCCGCAGTTCCCCCAGCCGCCCGCACCCCAGCCCTGGGCACCGGCCCAGCACATCACGACCGGCCCGCAGCAGGTCGCGAACCCGACGCCGTACCCACCGACCCGCACCAAGTCCGGCCCCGCCAAGCGGATCGCCCTCGCTGCCGGTGTCCTCGCGGTCGTGGCCGGGCTCGTCACGACGGTGCTGATCATCGGGAACGGCGACAAGACCCTCGGCTCCGGTACGTCCAGCAGCACCCCGGCCAGCACGACCACGACGACCACCACCACGACCACGAGCGCCACCCGGACGCGGACGCCGCAGGACGACGCGCTGCTGGCCGCCCTCCCGGTCGTCTACCAGAACGCCAAGTCCTGCGCGCCCACCGCGCCCGACAAGGACACGGTCGCCACCGTCCGCTGCACCACCGTGACCGTCAACGACCCCTACGCCCCGCCGCCGGCCGAGGCCGAGTTCCGGCTGTTCGCCGACCAGGCCAAGCAGAACGCGTTCTTCCTGGCACTGGTCACGAGCCGGGGCATCCCGCGGATGGACGAGCGCGGTGGGTGCCGGCCGAAGTCCGACCCCATCCACTACGCGCTCTTCTACCGCGACACCTCCGGCCCGCTGCCGAACGAGTTCACCACCTGCTTCCTCGACGGCGGCACCGCCCAGGTCTGGTGGGTCGACACCAGGAACCTCACCATCGGCACGCTGAAGAAGCCGGGCGACATCGACACCCTCGACAAGCTCGACCTGTGGTGGAACCACCAGATCCTGACGGCGTTCTAGGCCTCAGGCCTGTGCGTGACCGGCCGCGACGTCGAGGATCCACGTCACGCCGAACCGGTCGGTGAGCATGCCGAAGCCCGGCGCCCACTGCGCGGGGCCGAACTCCTCGATCACCGAGGCGCCCTCGGCGAGGCCCTTCCAGAGGGTGGCGACCTCCTCGACGGACTCGCCGCGCACGGAGAGGAAGAACGGCTCCGTGGTGATCGTGGTGCCGTTCGCCCGGTGCGTGGTGGGCTCGCCCTGGACGAACGGGACGTTCTCGCCGGGCACGTCGTAGGCCATGACCCGGAAGCCGTTGTCGGCGACGACCTGGCCGAAGACCACGTTCCGGGCGCCGGGCAGGTCGGCGGGCATGCCGAAGTCGGCGTAGGTGGCGATGGTGGCCTGTCCGCCGAACACCGACCGGTAGAACTCCAGGGCCTCCCCGGCCTGGCCGCGGAAGTTGAGGTGGCGACTGCGTTGAGCGACATGGTGTCCGGTCCTTCACGAGTGGTTCTCGCCGCCGGAGGTCTCCGGCGACAAGAACCACGATGTCAGCGGTAGAGGACAGGGAACGTCCTCTTCTCCTGCCAGACTGGGAACCATGCCGACGGCTTCCTCGACGACCACCTCCGCGCGTCTGCTGGCGCTGCTGTCGATGCTGCAGGCACGCCGCGACTGGCCGGGAGGCCTGCTCGCCGAGCGCCTGGACGTCAGCGAACGGACGGTGCGCCGTGACGTCGACAGGCTGCGCGAGCTCGGTTACGTCGTGCACGCGGTCAAGGGACCCGACGGTGGTTACCGGCTCGAAGCCGGCAGCCAGATGCCACCGATGCTGTTCGACGAGGAGCAGGCGATCGCGCTCGCCGTGGCGCTGCGGATCGCGGTGAGCGCGGGCGCCGGCATCGAGGAAGCCGCCGCACGGGCCCTGGTGACCGTGAGGCAGGTGATGCCGTCCCGGCTGCGGCGCCGCGTCGACGCCCTGGAGATCACCGCGGCCGGTGCAACGGCTCCTCAGGTGGACACCGAGGTGCTGCTCACCCTGAGCACCACCATCCGCAACCGTGAGGAACTGAGGTTCGACTACCACTCGCCGGGCCGCCCGGACGACGCCGAGCCACAACCTCCTCGGCGCGTGCAGCCGCACCACCTGGTCGTCCGGAGTGGTCGCTGGTACCTCCTGGGGTGGAGCGACGAACGGCAGGACTGGCGCACCTACCGCGTGGACCGGATGACGCTCCGCGTCCCCACCGGTCCCCGCTTCACCCGGCGGGAGGTGCCCGGCGGGGACGTCGCGGCGTTCCTGTCCGCCCGGTTCAAGGGCTCCGCCGGTGCCGACGCCTGGCCTTGCCGGGGCGAGGTCGTTCTCGGCCTCCCGCTGGCCGAGGTGGCGCTGTTCGCGGGCGACGGCACCGTCGAGGAGGTGGGCCCCGCCAGGACGAGGCTGATGGCCGGCTCCTGGTCGTGGGCCGCGCTCGCCGCCCGGCTGGCGCGCTTCGACGCCGAGATCGAGGTCGTCGGACCGCCGGAGTTGCGCGACGCCTTCGCCGCACTGGCCGGGCGCGCGGCGCGGGCGGTCAGGGGGTGAACTCGCGGTGCACCGGCGAGTCCTCGTCGAGGGCGACGAGAACCTGGTGCAGGAGTTCGGCTGCGGTGTCGACCACCGACCGGTCGACGGGGTGGAGGACCCGGCCGATCACCTCGGTGACGGCCGTCCCGGCCTCTCGAGCGACGTCAAGCCCTTGCGCGGTAAGGCGAACGATGTTGCTTCGTGCGTCAGCGCGATTCGCCTCGCGCGTTATGTGCCCGTCGTTCTGAAGCCTGCGCAGGATGTTGCTGATGCCGCCGGTGGTGAGCAGCAACTGCGAGGAGAGCTCCTGCGGGCGTGCGCCGGCATCACCGCACGAGGCCAAGGCTCCCAGCACGTCGAGTTCGCTGCGCGAGAGCCCGTGCTTCTTGAGCACCTCGGTGATGTGCCGCTCCAGCAACGTTTGCAGCCTCACGGCGTGCTGGGCGAGTGACAGCGAGGACATGCCCGGATCCTACCAGATGGCTTTCGTGATAGCTTTCATAAAAGCTAAATCGGGAGGCGTGATGACGACGGCGATCGAGAACGTCCGGGTGTTCGACGGCTCGGTGGTGAGCGAGCCCCGGCGGGTGGTGTTCGGCGAGTCGGTCCTCGCGGACGACGCCGCTGCGGCCGGCACGGTCGTCGATGCGGCGGGAGGCGTGCTGCTGCCCGGTCTGATCGACGCGCACATGCACACCGTGCGCGGCCGGGCAGATCTTGAGGATCTCGCCCGCTGGGGCGTCACGACGGGGCTGGACATGGGCGCCTGGCCGCTCGCGTTCGTGGATGGGATGCGGCGGCAGAAGGGCGTGGCGCAGATCCTGAGCGCCACGATCCCGGCGGTCGGGCGGGGCGGTCACCACGCGCGGATGCCGGGCTTTCCGGCGGAGGGGATCGTGACCGGCCCGGACGAGGCGCGGGCGTTCGTCGGACGGCGCGTCGCCGACGGCGCCGACTACGTCAAGATCGTCACCGAGGCCGCACCGCCCGAGGGCATGGACCAGGCGACCGTGAACGCCCTCGTCCAGGCCGCGCACGAGCACGGACTGCTGGTTGTCGCGCACTCCGTCACGACGGGCGCGTTCCGCGTCGCCGTGGAGTCCGGTGTGGACGTCAGCACGCACGTGCCCCTCGACGCCGTCCTCGACGACGACACCATCGCGCGGATGCGGGAGATCGGGATGGTGTCGGTGCCGACGCTGACGATGATGGAAGGCACCGCGAAGCTGTTCGCCGGCGCCGGTTTCCGCTACGAGCACGCTCGCGACACGGTGACCGCGTTCCACGACGCCGGCATCCGGGTGCTGGCCGGGACGGACGCGAACTCGGCGGCCGGAGCGCCGTTCGCCCCGAAGCACGGTGAGTCGATGCACCGCGAGCTCGAGCTCGTGGTGGCCGCCGGCCTGACTCCGGGAGAGGCACTCGCGAGTGCGACGACGCTGCCCGCGCAGGTGTTCGGTCTCGGCGACCGCGGTGCGATCGCGGCCGGGATGCGTGCGGATCTGCTCCTGATCGACGGCGACCTCACGGCCACGCGGAACATCGCCGGAGTCTGGATCGCCGGAGACCGCGTCCGATGAGCGACGCAGCCGAGGAGTGTCCTCGGCTGCGTTCACCTGAGCGCTACTGCGCGGTCGGGAGGGGGTGGCCTTCCGAGGCCTGCACCACGACGATGCCCTGACCCGTCAACGCGAGCTGGTACGCCTCGCCGGAGCCGCGGCCGATGACGGCACCGAGCTTGGCCGTCTTGCGGATCGAGGACTGCAGCGAGGTGGACCACAGGACGGCGGACTGCATGTCGACGAACGTCGGCTGGTCCACGTTCAGCACGACCGGGGTGCCGTACGCGGTGATGGCCAGTGCGCCGGTGCCCGTGAACGTGGTGTTGAACAGACCGCCGCTGAGCATCGACGCGCCTTCGGTGCGGTTGATGTCCCACTTGAGCGTGCTGTCGAAGGCGAGCACGTTCTTGCCGTTGACCGTGACGCCCTCGTCCTCCAGGTACAGCACGAAGATCTCGTCGGCGTCCTGGGCGAGGAAGACGTCGCCGCTGCCCGACACCTTCATCAGCGACATGCCCTCACCGGTGAAGGCCTTCTTGAACAGCTTGCCGAGACCACCGCTGCCTTCGTAGGCGAAGTCGACGTCGCCCTGGTAGGCGACCATCGATCCCTGCTTGGCGAAGAAGAACCCGCCGCTGCCGGTGAGGTCCACCTTGAGCATGCGTTCGTTCTGCAGTTGGAAGCTTCCGGGCTCGACGGACCGCTCTTCGTGGTTGAACAGTGAGCTGCGCATGGGGAGATCATGCCGCAGACGCTTTTCGGACGATCCCGCGCGCCATCGTGGCGAACACGACGTCGTGCAACGGCTTCTGCGCCACCCAGTACAGCTGGCCGAGCAGCCCGTCGGCGGTGAACGTGATCTTCTGCCGGTAGCGCGTGCGATCACCTTCGCGATCCACGCGCATGTCGAGCAGCGTGCGGCCGGGCATCTTCATGTCCGCCCGCAGTACGAGCTGCTTCGCCTCGTCGTCGCGGTGCACGACGGTCCAGAAGTCGACCACGTCGCCTTCGCCGACCTCGGGTGCCCGGCCGCGGTAGAGCCCGATTCCGCCGAGCAGGTGGTCGATCGCGCCCCGGACCGTCCACACGAGAGGGATGGTGTGCCAGCCGTCCTTGCCGCCCAACGTGTTCACGGTGCGCCACACGTCCTCCGGTGACGCGTCGGTCAGCACCGTCCGTTCCTCGGTGAACACCTCGCCGCCGTCCTTCTCGGCCTCCGGTTCCGTCGCGGCGCGGATGGCGTTGTCGACGCTGGTCATGCCACCGGGCGGCGCGGGCAGCACATCCGTGACGAGTGGCCCGTCGGCCGCGAGGTCGTGCTCCAGCGACGCGAACAACGGTTCCGCGACCGCCGCGCGCACCGGTGTCACCAGTCCGGCGACCTGTGCGGCGAGCTTGTGCGACCACAAGGGGGCGGGCACGGGCAGCCGGACCGGGAGCCGCAGCACGCGCGCACACCGCTGCACCAGCTCCAGGTAGCTGAGCCGCTCCGGGCCCGGCACGTCGAACATGCCGCCGACCGGTTCCGGGAGATTCGCGGCGGCCACCAGGAAGTGCACGACGTTCGCGACCGCGACCGGCCTGCTGGTGTTGTGCATCCACGACGGCACCGGCACCCACGGCGTGAGCCGCGCGGACGACCGCAACAGCTCGAAGCTCGCCGAGCCGGCACCGATGATCATCGACGCCTGCAGCACGAGTGCGGGCACCCGCCCAGCGGCCAGGACGTCGCCGACCTCGGCCCGTGAGGCGAGGTGCGCGGACAGGCCGGGGGAGTCGGGGCGCGGTCCACCGACGTAGACGATCTGCCGCACCGCCGCGTCCGCCGTCGCCCCGGCCAGCACGGCGGCGGCCTCGGCGTCGACGCCCGCGAAGTCCGGCCGGTCCAGCGAGTGCACGAGGAAGTACACGATGTCGTTGCCCGCCAACGCTTCCCGGACCGCGTGCGGGTCCGTGGCGTCACCGGTGTGCACCATCACCCTGGTGGCGAACTGTGCTGCCTGCGCACTGTCGCGGACCAGTACGGCCACCTGGTGGCCGTGCCCGAGCAGCTCGGGCACGAGACGCGACCCGATGTGCCCGGTCGCGCCCATCACGAGGCACCTCGCCGGCTGCCCGTCTTCGTTGGTCGTCACCCGCATGATTTGCCCACTTCCGGGCCGGCGCAACCGTCCGTCCACGAACGCATGACGTCGCGGTTGCCGAGCCGGGTCGCCGGGTATCGCTCACCGGTGACGACGTCGATCGCCCTGTTCACCCGTGACCTGCGGGTCCACGACAACCCGGTGCTGCACGCCGCGGCCGCGGCGGACCGGTGCATTCCGCTGTTCGTGCTCGACGACGCGATCGTCTCGTCGGCGTTCTTCAACGCCAACCGCGCCGCGTTCCTGTCCGACTGCCTGGCCGACCTGGACCGGTCGCTGCGGGAGTGCGGCGGCAAACTGGTCGTGCGCAAGGGAAAGCTCGTCGACGAGGTCGCCAGGATCGTCCGCGCCCACGACGTCACCGAGATCCACGTCGCCGCAGACGTCAGCCGGTACGCCCGCCGCCGGGAGGAAGCCCTGGAGGCGCTGGGGGTGGACCTGCACGTGCACGACGCGTCGATCAACGCCGTCCCGCCGCTGTCCCTCACCCCGTCCGGCGGTGGTGACCACTTCGCGGTGTTCACCCCGTACTTCCGCAAGTGGGAGACCGTGCACCGCCGCGGCGTCCTGCGCGCGCCGCGGCGGCTGACCGTGCCCGAGATCAGCGGTGAGCAGCCGTGCAGGCTCCACGACGGCACCCCGTCACCGGACCTGGCCTCAGGCGGCGAGACCGTCGGACGCAGGTTGATGGTGAACTGGGTGCGCACCGGCGTGGACGACTACGCCGACCTGCACGACGCGCTGGCCGACGACGCCACCTCACACCTGTCGCCGCACCTGCACTTCGGCACGGTGTCGGTGACCGAACTGCTGGACCGCGCCGGCACCGCGTCCGAAGGCGCCCGCGCCTACACGCGTCAGCTCGCGTGGCGCGACTTCCACCACCAGGTGCTGGCCGCCCGTCCAGAATCCGCCACGAGGGACTACCGCACCCGCAACGACCGCTGGCGGCGTTCGGACCGCGACTTCGCGGCGTGGCGGGACGGCCGCACCGGCTATCCGGTCGTGGACGCGGCGATGCGCCAGCTCGTCCGGGAGGGCTGGATGCACAACCGGGCGCGCCTGATCGCGGCGAGCTTCCTGTGCAAGACCCTGTACCTGGACTGGCGTCTGGGTGCCCAGCACTTCGTCGACCTGCTGGTGGACTGCGACCTGGCGAACAACCAGATGAACTGGCAGTGGGTGGCCGGCACGGGCACCGACACCCGCCCGAACCGCGTGCACAACCCGCTGGCTCAGGCTCACCGCTACGACCCGGACGGCACCTACGTCAAGCGTTACCTGCCCGAACTTGCTGCGGTGGACCCGAGGCACGTCCACGAACCGTGGACGCTGCCCGATGAGGAACGGAAGGCGCTCGACTACCCGCCGCCCGTCGTGGACCTGCGCGAAGCAGCGGCCAGGTTCGCCGCAGCGCGTTCCCGCAAGGCCTGAACTGCCGTGTTGCTCCAGTGCAGACCAAAACCGACCTGAGATCGGAAATGGCCGTCCGGCACGGGCCCGCTCGCGATGGGCCCGTGCCGGCGCGTTCTCCGAAGCCGTCGTCAGGCGACGCGGCAGGAGACGGTGGGCCAGTTCCAGTTACCGCCGTGCATGATCGTGAAGCCGAACGTGTTGCCGCTGCCGTTGGGGCGTGCGGTCATCACGTTCGCGGAGTCCCAGCTGGCGCTGGTGTTCCAGGTGGCGATGATCCGCTGCGGTGAGCTGACCGTGACCGTGACGATCCAGTTGTCCGTGCCCGAGACGGTGACCTGGCCGTTGAAGCGGTCGCTCCACTTCTCGCCCTCGGAGTACGTCGCGGTGCAACCCCCGCCGCCGGGGTTGGACGTCGTGGTCGTGGTGCTGGTGGGTGGCGTGGTGGTGCCCGTGCCGGCGTTCAGTGCGTTGAGCACCGAGGTGTAGGCGGCCTTCTTGTTGCCGCTGCCGTCGAACAGCAGCGGGGTGCCGGACGCGCGCCAGGAGTCGGTGTCGCGAATGCCCCACACGGTGATGCCGGTGCACCGCGCCACGGCGAGACACGCCTGGGTGACGCCCTGGTACTGCTGGGCCTGGGTGCTGCCCGAGCCTTCGATGTCGAGCTCGGTGATCTGCACGTCGACGCCGAGGGCGGCGAAGTTCTGCAGGGTGGTGTGGTAGTTGGACGGCACCGGGTTGCCACTGTTGAAGTGCGCCTGGAAGCCGACGCAGTCGATCGGGACACCGCGGGACTTGAAGTCCTGCACCATCCGGTAGACGCCCTGGGTCTTGGCGTGCGACCAGTTGTCGGTGTTGTAGTCGTTGTAGCAGAGCTTCGCGCCGGGGTCGGCGGCACGGGCGGCGCGGAACGCGGCCTCGATCCAGTCGTTGCCGGTGCGCTGCAGGTTGGAGTCGCGGCGTCCGCCGCTGCTGCCGTCGGCGAAGGCCTCGTTCACCACGTCCCAGGCGTAGATCTTGCCCCGGTAGTAGGTCGCGACCTGCGTGACGTGGTTCAGCATCGCGTTGCGCAGCGCCGTGCCGGACATGTTCTGCATCCAGCCGGGCTGCTGCGAGTGCCACGCCAGCGCGTGCCCGCGCACCCGCTTGCCTTGGTTGCGCGCCTGGTTGACGATCCGGTCCGCGTTGCCGTAGCTGAACTGCCCCTGGTTCGGCTCAGTGGCGTCCATCTTCATCTCGTTCTCGGCCGTGACCATGTCGAACTCGCGGTTGAGGATCCCGGTGTAGGTCGAGTCCCCGAGCTTGTTCGCGGCCACGGCCGTACCGAAGTAGCGACCGCTCTGCTGGGCCGCCGCGGCGAGCGTGGAGGCGGCGCCACTGGCGGGTGACGCCGCGAGGACCGCGGCTCCCGCGGCGGCGAGGACGAGGGTGGACACGAGGGACACCCGTGCGACTGACTTCACTGTCAGCGTCATGTTCGGCGCTTTCTGAGAAGCACTCGCGAGAACGCGAGTGGAATGGGCCGGGCGGTGCGGACTGCGCCATGTCCGCGTCGCTCGATCTGAAACGCTGACAGTATTAGCCGAGGTCGTTCTACCTATCAAGGCGTGCTTCCCGACCCGCTGCCGCAGTGGTGCTGAA
Source organism: Lentzea kristufekii (assembly GCF_033949925.1). NCBI lineage: Bacteria > Bacillati > Actinomycetota > Actinomycetes > Pseudonocardiales > Pseudonocardiaceae > Lentzea > Lentzea kristufekii. Next base: position 64,713 of record NZ_JAXAVV010000007.1, on the reverse strand, counting down.
CTGGACGATCACTGGTGGGCAGGTCGCTGACTTTTCGAATGCCCGTCGAACGCGCAGGTGGGACCGCCTGTTCGACGGGACGGAATTCGGAGCGATTTCCCGCGTTGCGCGGGGTGTTTCGCGGACAATTGTGTGAAAGTTTCGAAACAAGTTTCGAAACTCAAGGCCAGTCGCCTGAGGTCATTTCCGCCAGAACAGGTGGTGGGTCACGCCGCTCGGGCTGGGCACGACGTCGAGGTGGAACCGGTCCAGCAGTTCGTCGGGCGACTTCCACAGCGGCACGCCGTACCCGAGCTCGACCGGGGCCACCGCCACGTGCAGGGTGTCGATGAGGTCGGCGTCGAGGAACGACCGGACCGTGGTGGCGCCGCCGCCGATCCGGACGTCCTTGCCCTGCGCGGCCTCCTTCGCGAGCGCGAGGACGTCGGCCGGGTCTCCGTTCACGAAGTGGAACGTCGTGTCGGACAGGGTGAACGACGGCCGTTCGTGGTGGGTCAGGACGAAGACCGGCGTGTGGAACGGCGGTTCGTCGCCCCACCAGCCCTGCCAGTCGTGGTTCTCCCACGGGCCGCGATGCGGGCTGAACTTGTGGGCGCCCATGATCTCCGCGCCGATGTTGTGCCCGAAGTCGCGGGTGAGGTAGTCGTCGAGGCCGCGGCTGCCGCCGGGATCCGTGCGGTTGGGCCAGCTCGCGGTGGCACCCGCCCACGCGAACATCGTGCCGGGATCGGCGTGGCCGAACGGCCGTTCGAGGGTCTGGTCCTCGCCGGCACCGAACCCGTCACTCGACACGACGAAGTTCTGGACCTTCACCAGCTGGGTCATGTGGCTTCCTTCCGTTCCTGGGTCGATGGTTGGACCGCGGCGGGCGCGCGAACTCATCGGTCCCGGTCGGAAAGCGACGTTCGGGCGGGGCCTACTCGTCGGGCTGGATGACCATCAGCCGGAACGTCGTCGACGGCGACTCGCGCCCGCACGTCTGCAGCATGTGCCAGGCCAGGTTGCCGGGCCCGTTGCCGGCCTGAGGCAGTCGCTGCCTGCTGATCCCGAGGACACCGTCCGGGCTCTTCGCGAGGATCTCCGGCGTGCCGACGAGCACCGCGATGCCGAACGCCAGCACGTCGGCACGCAGGTCGTCGTCCAGGTCGTCGGTGAGCCCGATCTTGCACTGGGGCTCGTTGTTCTCGTCGGCGCCGATGCCGACCAGGCCCGCGAGTCCCGCGCTGTGCGCCACGGGCACTTCGAACACGCGGATGTCCGTACCCATCGCCAGCGCCATCAGCCTGGCTGTCGGGGTGGTGAGGAGGGGGTCGTTGATGGAGGCGCCGCCATTGCCCGCGGGGTCGTTCATGCGCTGGCCCATGATGCGTCAGATCGTACTGCGGACAACCCCACCCTTTTGGGTGGTCATGTCCGCTGCTACTGCGCACGCGTTCGGTGCGTCGCCAACCGGTAGATGCCGCGGCCCACGCGTTCCAGGTCGTCGTAGGTGGTTGCAGCGTGGTCGGGTGCGTTGCGGCACAGGTGCGAGACGACCATGGTGCGGATCGAGGTCGATTCCGTGGCGTCGCGCGATGCCGGGCATGTACCTGCGCAACTGGTCGCGGTCAACGCCACCGGTCGGGGCCGTCCGGCCGCCAGGTCGACACGCGAGCCCTTCAGTACGGGGTGCGTGCCTCGAACTGCAACAGTGCTGGCTCGACACCGGCCGCCATCAAGGCTTTTGGCGGTGGCGAACCGCACCACGCCCTCGGTGAGCAGCCCGTGGAACCCTGCTCCCGGTGGCCGGGTCGGTGTCCTGGGGGATGCGGGCGGCGGCTGCGGCGACGGTTGCCAGCTCTTCGCTCGAGAAGCCGGCGCGGCTCAGCACCGCCAGCGATTTGTTCGTCGCCAGCGCGCACAAAGCCAGCTCTGCCGCCTCCTGCTCATCGGCCCCCGCGGCCAGCAACGCCTGCTCCAGCATCGCCCGCACACCGTCGATCATGGCGCGGACCATCGCCCGGCCCTCCGCGTCGAGGGCGGGGAACTGCGTTGCCGACACCGTGACCAGGCAGCCGTCCGGGACCGTCGGGTCGGCGATGCGGTTCAGCGTGACCTGCAGGTAGGCGGCCACGACGGCGCTCGGGTTCGGGTGCGAGCCGGACAGTGCCTGGGAGTACAGCGGGTGGTAGGTCTGCTCGTACCGCTGGAGGCTCTTCCGGAACAGGGCGCTCTTGTCGCCGAAGGTGCTGTAGAGCGAGCTCCGGCCCAGGCCCGTGCCCTCGGTGAGGCGGTCGATCGAGGCCTCCGAATAGCCCCAGCGCCAGAAGACGTGCATCGCGTGTCGCAGCGCCTCGTCCACGTCGAATTGCTTGCGGCCCACCATGGTTCGTCAGCCTACAGATCTTGCACCGATCGTTTCAAGATGCGTAGGGTCGCCGGCATGACAAGTTGGACTGATCGTTCCATGATGAGCGCGGCGGACGGCACGGCGAGCTTGAGTGCGCTGCGGCTGCCTGAGGGGTTCACCGACGTCTTCGTCAGCCGGCTCGTGCAGCTGGACGGACTGCGGCTGCACGCGGTCATCGGCGGGGACGGCCCGCCGCTGCTGCTGGTCGGCGGGTGGCCGCAGACCTGGTACGCCTGGCGGGAAGTGATGCCGGCGCTCGCCCGCGAGCACACCGTCGTCGCCGTCGACTCGCGCGGGGCCGGGCTCTCCGACAAGCCCGACGACGGTTACGACGCCGGCACGCTGGCCGCCGATCTGGTCGCGCTGATGGCCGCGCTCGGGCACGACCGGTTCGACGTGGTCGGCCACGACATCGGCATGTGGATCGGATACGCCCTCGCCGCCGATCACCCCGAGCGGGTGGGCCGGCTGGCCGTCGTCGACGCGATCATTCCCGGTCTCACGCCGAGCCCGCCGGTCTTCGGCCCGGCCGCGGTCAACCACCGGCTGTGGCACTTCGGTTTCAACCGGCTCCCCGGCCTCAACGAGGAGCTGGTGCGGGGGCGGGAACATCTCTTCTTCGGCTACCAGTTCGCCACCAAGGCCGCCACGCCGGGCGCGATCCCCGCGTACGCCGTCGACGTCTACGTGGAAGCGATCGTCGCGGATCCTCGTGGCCTGCGGGCGAGCTTCGCGTACTACCGGGCGCTGGACGAGACGGTCGCGCAGAACGAGCAGCGCAGGAAGACCCGGCTGACGCTGCCGGTGCTCGCCGTCGGCGGCGCGCGGAACAGCGGCGCGCTGGTCGCCGAGACGATGCGGCTGGCGGCCGACGACGTCACCGGGGTGGTCATCGACGACTGCGGCCATTACGTGGCCGAGGAGCAGCCGGCGCAGTTCACCGAGATCCTGCAGGACTTCCTCGGTGGCACACCGGTAACAGGTGTGCCGCACGGCTGTGGCACTAGCGGGGCGTCCCGCTGATCGTCCTGCACGCGCTGACGAACTCGATCAGCTCGGTGACCTTGTCCGACTTGGCGTCCACCGCCCGGTTCACCACCTTGATCAGGTACTCGTAGGCGTCGGTGTGGTCGTAGCGCGCGCTGTCCGCGATGCGCAGGGCCCAGCGCCAGTACCCGCGGATCGTGTCCGCGAGCGGCATCCGGAAGTCGGCGATCACGTCCCGGATCGGCTCGACCACCGCGTCGCCGTGCCGCCGCAGATAGCGCTGCACCACGTCCGCGAAGAACGTGAAGTGCCGTGCCTCGTCCCGGCTGAGCCGTGTGAGGATCTGCGCCAGCACCGGCTCGTCCACCACCTGCCGCAGGTTCTGGTAGTACAGCTGGGTCGCCTTCTCCTGCACGAGCGGATAGGTGAAGAACTGCACGGCGTCGGCATAGGACGTCTCGAACCGCTTCTGCCCCTCGACGGCGAGTGACTCGCGCAGCGTCGCGGGGTCCGTCATGCCGGACGCGACCTGGTAGCGGCTCAGCACCCGTGCGTGGGTGTCCTCCTCCTGGGCCCACCGGATCGAGAAGTGGTACAGCTCGCGGTTGTGCACGAACACTTCCCGCTCGACGCTGTCGTCGAGCGGGAAGTTCTGGTCGTACAACGCGAAGTAGCCGGGCAGGTGGTCCTCGATGATCGTGACGAACTCCACCGCCGACCGTTCGCCCTCGGTGAGCCGGTTCGCGTCGGCCTGGCTCCAGTCGAAGGAGAACTCGTCCCAGCGCCGGTCGGCGGGGCTCGACCGGATGAAGGTCGTCACCGCCTCGTCCATCTCCGAGGCGGGCAGCAGCGGGCCGCCGATCTGGCGGAGGTCCTTGTCGTCCACAGTGGATCATCGCCTCTTCGTGCAGGTGAGCGCGTAGTGCTTGGTGGTGAAACCCCACCCCGCGTTGGCCGTGCGCAGGTACCGCGTCAGCTCGCCCGCCAGACCCGGCCGGATCTCCTCCAGCCGGGCCGCGTTGCGTGCGACACCGCCGAGCCAGTCCTCGATCGTGCGGTGGTAGTGCTCGGTCAGGTCGTCCACCGCGACGACGCTGAAACCGGCGTCCTCCGCGCCGCGCACGAGATCGGACAGCGGGCGCATGTCGCCCCAGCCGAAGATGTCGTCGCGGACGAACGCCGCGGACTCCCGTTCGCTGAACGCGGCGCGCTTCCCGGCGTTGCGGTAGCAGCTTTCCGACACGTAGAGCATTCCGCCGGTCCGCAACGCCCGGTGGCACCGTGCGAACACGGCGCCGAGGTCGGGCATGTGCACGATCGAGCCCAGCATCGTGATCGCGTCGAACGTTCTCGGCGCCTGCTCGCTGTTCTCGAAGTGCCCGACCTCGGTCGACACCAGGTCGTCGAGACCGCGTTCCCGCGCCAGCCGTCTGATGTACTCGTGCTGCTGCGGCGCCGGGCTGATCCCGGTCACGCGGGCGCCGTAGTGCTCAGCCATGAACAGGACCAGCGCACCCCAGCCGCATCCGACGTCGAGCAGCCGCTGACCCCGGCGCAGGCCCAGCCGGTCCGCCACGAAGTGCAGCTTCGCGCGCTGCGCCTCGGCAAGCGTGTCGTCCGGCCCGCGGTAGAGCCCGGAGCTGTACTTGCGCATCGGATCCAGGTAGAGCGAGAAGACCTCCGGGTCGAGGTCGTAGTGCTGGTTCGTGTCGGCGACCGTCACCGCTGCTCCCCGAGCACGGCGATCACCAGCTGCGCGGCGTCCCGGACGGTCTTGAGCCCGAACACCTGGTCGTCCTCGAGCTCCACGTCGTAGGTGCGTTCGAGCTTCGCGACGGTGCGCAGCACCTTGACGGAGTCGGATCCTTCGAGCGAGCTGAGGTCGGCGTCGGCGCCGATCTCGTTCTCCGGCAACCCGAACTCGGCGGCGACGAGCTTGGTGACGGTGGCGATGACGTCGTCGACGGTGACGTCGTTGAGCGCGTTCGACATGGTTTCCCCCTGTGCGGTCAGTTCTCGATGCGGTGCGCGGCGATCGCCTGCTGGACGAGTGCCGCGTCGGAGTCGGAGATGGCCATCCGCTCCCGTGCCTGTTCCTCGGTCGCGGGCTGGTAGACGCCGAAGGCGGTGACGTGCGGGCTGCCGTCCGGCCCGAGGATCTCCGCGTGCGCCCGCAGCGGCGCGGGTGTGTCCGGCCCGGCGTCGGTGGACGCCACGCAGCGGTACGCGACACCGACCTCCAGCGGCGCGAGGTACCTGGTGCGCAACGTCGTGGTGAACACGGTGGCGCCGAAGCGCAGCACCAGCAGGTTGCCCATGATCTCGTCGCACACCGTGGTCGCGATGCCGCCGTGCACGATGCCCGGATACGACTCGAAGGCTCGGCCGAACAACAGCCGCGTCTCGATGCCGTCCCCGTTGCGGGTGAACGTGAGCTTCAGCCCCTGCTCGTTGGACGGTGAGCAGCCGAAGCACTGGTAGCCGGGCAGCACCTGCCACGGCACCTCGATCGGCGCCGTCACGCCAGTGCTTCGGCGAGGGCCCTGCGCACCCGGCCGTTCGTCGTGAGGTCCTGGTCGACGAGCTGGCCGAACACGCGGCGGATCTTGGTCTGCAGCTCCTGCAGCTCGCCCTCGTCGGCCACCTGCTCGAGGAACAGCTCGAAGCCGGTGTCGATGGTCTCGTGGTCGTCGAGCTCGGTGAGGCTGCTCTTGAACATGCTGACCGGGTGCTTGATCTTCGCGTCGGAGGTGTAGACGTACAGGGTCTCCAGCACCGACGGGATCTCGTCGGGACGCTTCGCGAGCCTGCCCCGGCAGTAGTGGATGAACTCGCGGGCGTGCCCGGCCTCGTCCCGGCTGGCGCGCAGCAGGATGTCCTTGAGCACCGGTTCGTCCACGGCGGCGGCGACGCGGCGGTAGACGTGGTTCACCGTCAGCTCCGAGATGATGTTGGTGGCGAGGGTGGCGCTCGGCGTCGTGCCGGGTGCGTACGGTTCCCGCATCGCTTCCACCGGCGCGTCGTCGACGTGCTCGCCCACGGCGTCGAGCCACGTCTTGAAGGCGTAGTGGTGTTGCACCTCCTGGTAGCCCCACACCACCGCGAACGTCGAGAAGTCGTAGTCGTCGACGAACTCGTTGAGGAAGCCGTGCACCGCGGCGATCACGTTCGACTCGCCCATGACGCCGCTCTTGGCCATCGTGACGTGCTCCGGCCGGACCAGGTCCCTGCGCACCCGGGTGAAGTCGATGTCCTTGAGCTGCCAGTGGTTGCGTTCGTACTGGGTGAAGACCTCGTAGCTGTGCATGCTGGATCGCTCCTTCGTCAAGGTCAGCTGAAACGGCCACGGGAAGCGAGGCGCTGAAGCTTGCCGCTGCTGGTGCGCGGGATGCTCTGCGGCACGACCAGCACCACCCGCAGGTCGTCGAGCCCGGTCAGCCCGGCCACGCGCCGGCGGAGTCTGGTGGTGAGCCGGTCGCGGTCCGCCGGGTCGGTCAGGGTCGTCTCGGCCACCAGCGTCATGTGCTCGCCGTCCCCGACGTCGTCGACGAAGGCCACGCAACGCCTGCGGTGCACGCCGGGATCGGTGCGGACCGCCGCCTCGACGTCCTCGGGGTAGAAGTTCTCACCGCGCAGGATGATCAGTTCCTTGAGCCGCCCGGTGACGTGCAGCTCGCCGCCGGCGAGATAGCCGAGGTCGCCCGTGCGCAGCCAGCCGTCGGCGGTGAACGGCTGCTCGTCCGCCCGCAGGTACCCGGTCGTCACGGAGGCGCCGCGGATCTGCACCTCGCCGACCTCGCGCTCCCCGACCGGTTCCCCGGTGCCGGGTCCGGCGATCCTGACCTCCATGCCCAGCACCGGTGAGCCGACGGCGACCACCCCGCGTGCCGACGGGGAGGACCGCTCGACCGGCACGGCGCGGCGGTGCTCGCTGAGCTGGACGCGGTCCACCCAGTCGGCCCGCACGGGCCTGCCCAGCGGCGGGAAGGTGACCGCGAGCGTCGCCTCGGCGAGCCCGTACACCGGCATCATCGTCGCCGGCCGGAAACCGGCGGGGGCGAAGTGCCGCAGGAACGTCTCGACGGTGTCCACCGCGATCGGTTCGGCACCGTTGAACGACACCCGCCACCGGCTCAGGTCGTACGTCGCGACCTCTGTCTCGTCCACCGCGCGCAGCAGGTAGTCGTAGGCGAAGTTCGGCAGCGCACAGGCCGTGACCTTCCGCGTCTCCAGCTCCCGCAACCATCCCGCGGGGTCCTTGACGAACGCGGACGGCGGCCACACGGTCAGCGGTACGCCGCTGCTCAGTGCGGCGAGCGAACCGAACAGCCCCATGTCGTGGTAGAGCGGCAGCCAGTTCCCCGCGTGGTCGCCCGGTGTGCCCAGCCGCATCCCGTGCACGATGGCCGTCAGGCAGGCCAGCACGTTGGCGTGGCTCAGGCGGACGCCCTTCGGCGCGGCCGTGCTCCCCGAGGTGAACTGGACGATCAGGTCGTCGCCGGGGGAGACCGGTACCGGCGTGAACCGGCCGTCGCCGCGCAGTTCGCCGGTGGTGACCTGGACCGTGTCCGCGAACGCGGCGGCCAGCAGCGAACGCATCCTGGCCAGCCGGGACGACACCACGACGAGACCGATCCCCGCCGCCGTCACGACGCCGCGAATCCGGGCCGCGTAACCGTCCCGGCCCGTGGTGGGCAGGGGAAGGGGGCACGCGCAGGCACCGAGCATGCTGAGCGCGAACAACGTGCGGAAGAAGTCGGCGTCGTTGGCGCACAGCACACCCACGCGGTCGCCGTGCCGCACGCCCGCCCCGGCCAGTGCGACGGCGACGCCCTCGGCCTGCGAGAACAGGTCCGCGAGCGTGATCTCCTCGTGGTCCGCCGGAAAGGTGACCACGGCCGGCGGGGCCGCGCGCAGGGCGTCGTGCAGGGTCGCCTCACCCATCGAGTCTCCCTTCGGGAACGAATCGCCAGCTTTCGCCGTCCTGCAGCGGTTTCCACACCTGCGCCGACACCGACGGAGGCCGGGGCGCGCGCACGGTCAGTCCGAAGTGGCGGCCGTTCAGCTCCACGACCCTGGTCAGCAGATCCGTCCGACGCTCTCGATGGTCCACAGTGGACCACCGCAGCACCGGGTTGTGCGCGAAGGAGATCGAGCGCAGCCCGGCGCGCAGACCGCGGCCCATCGCCTTGGCCGCGCTCTCCTTGGCGGTCCACCACATCCTGGCCGGGAGCCCGCCGGTCAGCTCGGCCGCCGAGCAGAACCGGTACGCCACCTCGGCCAGCTCGTGCTCGGCAGCGTCCTCCACGTCGACCCCGCACGCCACGTCGCTCACGGCCACCACGAGCACCGTCCGGTCGTGGCTGATGCTGAAGGACGTCCGGGAGTCCTGCGCTCTGGGCGGGCCGAACTCGTCGGCGGTGATGCGCACCGGTCTGCCCTCGCGCTGCGCCAGCACGGTGTGCGCGAGCGCCCGTGACGCTCCGCGCGTGTGCCGCGGCAGTGAGGTCAGGTGCACCACCACGTGCGTCATGAGGGTGATCCGACGTGGGCGGGCAGCTCGGCGAGGCCGCGGAACTGGAGGTTGTCCGCACGCCACCGCAACGGGCCGTCGGAGGTCAGCGCGAGGCCGGGCACGCGTCGAGCCAGTTCGGTCAGCGCGTGCACACCCTCCAACCGGGACAGTCCCGCGCCGAGGCAGTAGTGGATGCCCGACCCCAGCGCGAAGTGCCCAGACTCCCCGCGGGTGATGTCGATGCGATCGGGATCGGTGAACCTCGCCGGGTCGCGGTTGCCCGACGCGCGCACGAGATAGGCGAGCTGACCCTGCCGGAGCAGGCGTCCGCGCAGTTCGACGTCCGCGGTCAGCAGGCGGTGGGTGAGCTGGACGGGACCGTCGTGGCGCAGCACCTCCTCGACCGCGCCCGCCGCGAGACCCTGGTCCCGGACGAGCATCTCCCACTGGTCGCGCTGGGTGAGCAGGCCCGCGAGCCCATTGCCGAGCATGTCCACAGTGGTCTCGAACGACGCCATCAGCAACAGCAGCAGGTTCGAGCACAACTCGTCGTCGTTCAGCCGGTCACCCTCGTCGTGGGCGTGCACCAGGCTGCTCACCAGGTCGTCGCGGGGCGCGGCACGGCGGTCGGCGATCACGAGCGTCAGGTAGTCGATCATCTCCGCGATGGCCGCGGCGGCGCCCGCGCCGGACCCGCCGAGGTCGGGGGAGCCGCCGAGGAACACCTTGATCGCGTCGCACCACCTGGTGATCAGCGGGGCGTCCGACCGGGGCAGGCCGTACAACTCGACCAGCACGAGCGCCGGGACGGGGTAGCAGAACTCGGCGATCAGGTCGAACTCGCCCTTCGCCAGCAACGCGTCGACCAGTTCGGTGACGATGCCGCGCACGAGCGGTTCGAGCCGGCGCACGTCCCTGGGGCTGAACCCCTGGTTCATCAGCTTGCGCACCCGCGTGTGCTCCGGCGGGTCCAGCATCCACATCCAGTGCGACGCCAGTGAGGCGAACCTCGCCATCGCGGGGGAGCGGCCGGTGTCGACCCGGCTGGAGACCAGCAGGCCGAGACGGCGCGAGGAGAACGTCCCGTGGTCGCGCAACGCGTGGTCGATGTCGTCGTAGCGGGTGATCACCCAGCCGTTGAGCTGCTCGTCCCAGTGCACGGGATCGTGTTCGCGCAGCAGCGCGTAGGCCGGGTACGGGTCGATCATCACGTCACGGGTCAGCAGCGTCAGCCCGGTCGTGGGACTTTTCTCGGTCGCGGATTCCGCCATCGTCTCACCCCGATTGTTTCGAGGGAAATGCGTTTGCGCATCATGCGCATCGGTCTTCGAGTGAACACGATCTCGTGTCATGTCGGCAAGAAAGAACGGCTGTGCACGCGAGGTTGGACAGAATGTGCGCAATCCCGTATTTCTGGTGCGCGGGTCTGCCCGCCGTCCGCGTGTGCAACAGAAGAAAATCCTCAGTTGCGCAAGTTCGCGCCCGGTGCCCGGCGGGCGTTCCCCGTCAGCCGCGGGACTCGTAGCCTGCGAGCGTGGACGACGACCAGGACCACGGCGAAGAAGCCTTGTTCGGCAACAGCTTCCTGCGCGACACGCACGCCGTTCAGGCGAGGTTGTGCGCGCTGGCGCCGGTTCACCGTGCCGTCGCGCCCAACGGTGCGCAGGTCTGGGTGGTGCTCCGCTACGACGACGCGCAGGCCGCGTTCACCGATCCCAGGCTGAGCAAGGACGCGGCCGGGCTGCGGGCCGCGCTCGCGGCGAAGCTGGGGGAGTCCGCGCGCGGCGTCGCGCTCACCCGGCTGGTGATGCCGCACATGCTGCACAGCGACCCGCCGGACCACACGCGGATGCGCCGGCTCGTGGTGAAGGCCTTCACCCGCCGCCAGATCGAGTCGCTGCGACCGAGGATCACCGAGTTCGCCAGGGCGCTGCTGGACCGGCTGGGCGGGCGGTCCGAGGCCGACCTGGTGGCCGAGTACGCCTTTCCGTTGCCCACCATGGTGATCAGTGAGCTGATCGGCGTACCGCTGGAGGACCAGGAGCGGTTTCGCGGCTGGTCGGACGACTTCGCGCGCGGCGGGGACCCCGGCGAGCAGGCGCGTGCGGCGGGCAGGATCACCTCCTACCTCGCCGGACGGCTGCCGGTGGTGCGCGCCGAGCCGAAGGACGACCTGCTGTCGGAACTGGTGCGGGCGCACGACGACGATGACGACCGGCTGAACGACGAGGAACTGCTCGGCACGGTGCTGCTGTTGATGGTCGCCGGGCACGAGACCAGCGCGAACCTGATCGCCAACGGAACCCTCGCGTTGCTGCGGGAACGCGGGCGGTGGGAGTCGGTGTGCGCGGAACCGGAGTCGTTGCCCGGCGTGATCGAGGAACTGCTCCGGTTCGACGGGCCGGGCACCATGGCCAGTCTCCGGTTCACCACGGCGGAGGTGGAGATCGGGGGCGTCGCCATCCCTGCGGGGGAGATCGTCCTCATAGGACTGAGCTCGGCGAACAGGGATCCGGCGCGCTTCCGCGATCCCGACCGGCTCGACCCGCGGCGGGAACCGAAGGCGCACCTCGCTTTCGGCCACGGCATCCACTTCTGCGCCGGTGCGCAGCTGGCCCGGATGGAGGCGGAGATCGCCTTCCGCGAGCTGACCGGGAGGTTTCCCGGGATGCGGCTCGCGGCCGCCCCCGATCGGCTGAGCTGGCGTCCGTCGCTGCTGTTCCGCGGACTGCACGCGCTACCGGTTGCCCCAGGCCCCTGACGGGCGCCTTTCGCAATGGATTCTCGGGGCGAATCGCCGGAAAGGTGGAACGGTCAGGACGCGCTTGACCGTTCTCGCGGGCACTGCTATATCTCTGTTCAGGGGGTCGAATTCGACGGGTGTGCGGAATTCACCCTCGTCCTTTCGTCGAGTGGATCGAGATGAATTCGATGACGACCATCCCGAGTGCGCAGGGCGACGTCACGGTCGGGGACGTGCTGACGACGAGCAGGACGTACACCGTCGACGAAGTGCGGGAGTTCCGCCGGCTCAGCGATCCGGCCGCGGCGGCCGCGGACGTGTCGCACCTGCCGTACCTGCTGGTCGTCGCTCCGCTCACCAAGCTCGGCGGCGACCTGAACTACCTGTCCGGCCACATGGTGTGGACCGTGTCCCGTCCCGTCGCCGTCACCGAGACGGTGACCGCCGAGCTCGAGATCACCAGGCTCACCCCGGCCGGCAACGGCACGAAGATCGCGTTCGAAGCCCGCATCCGGTGCGGCGACGAGGTCGTCGTGTCCGGGCAGAGCCGGGGCATCGTGCTGTCCGCCTGACCGCGTCCCTCGTCCGTCCACCACGTCAGGAAGAGCCGATGACCGACCTCAACGCACTCGCCGTGGGCGCCGTGCTGACCACCAGCCGCAAGATCGAGGACGACGACATCGACGCGTGCGCCAGGCTGACCGGCGACTTCGGCGCGCACCACATCGCGGGCCTCGGCGGCAGGAAGATGGCGCAGGGCCTGCTGACCCTGTCCGCCGCGCCGGTGCTGGGCGCGGACGGCGTGCACGTCGCGGCACTGGACCTGCGCTTCCTCGCACCCGTCTACGCGGGCGAGGAGGTGACCGCGAGGACAGAGATCACCTCGCGGGACGAGGAGCCCGGCGGCCAGGTCTCCCTCGGCGTCAGCGTCGTCATCACCAGCGCGGCCGGTGAGGTGCTGCGCGGCACCGGCGTCGCCGTCGTGCCGCGCTGACACCGCTTTGCCTCGCGACGATCGAGCACCGTCGCACCGGCACAGGCGTCGTTCGTCGTGCCGCGTGGACGCCGCCCTCCGCTCACGACGCTGATCGAGTAGCAGGACCGGCGTCGTTCTGCTGACGCACTGGCCCTGCCTTCCCCAGTGATGCCGAACGAGCAGCACCGGCGTCGCTGACGTCCCGCGCCGACACCGTGCTCCGCCCGCGACGCTGATCGAGTAGCAGCCGCATCGGCGCCGGCGTCGCCGCCTTCCTCCGCAACGCCGATCGGGCAGTCGCCGCGCTCAGTCGGCGTACGCGCGTGCCTGAAGCGAGAAGAGGTCCGCGTAGCGCCCGCCCGCCGCGATCAGTTCGTCGTGGTTACCGGACTCGGCGATCGTTCCCTCGTGCAGGACGACGATGAGGTCGGCCATGCGGACCGTCGACATCCGGTGGGTCACGTACACCGTCACCCCGCCCGTGGCGGACGCGACCCGTGCCGCCGTCTCCTGGTACGCGCTGAGCATTCGCTGCTCGGCGTCCGAGTCGAGCGAGTGCCCCGGTTCGTCGAGCGACAGCGCCAGCGGCCGGGTGCGCAGCAGGCCGCGGGCGAAACCGACGCTCTGCCACTGGCCGCCGGACAGGTCGGCGCCGTCGGCGTAGCCGCCCCCGAGGACCGTGCCCAGGTCGTGGCCGACGCGGTCCAGCAGCGGTTCGGCCTTCGCCCGCCGCACCGCCGCGAGCACGGCGGTCGCGGAGTCCACTTCGGACAGATCGCCCACGCCGACGCTGTGCTGCAACGACAGCTCGATGCGCGCGAAGTCCTGGAACAGCACGGCGGTCCGGGCGCGCCACGACTCCGGCCGCACCCGCGCCAGGTCTTCGCCGTCGACGAGGATCCGGCCGGTCGTGGGCCGGTACAGGCCGTTGAGCAGCTTGATGAGCGTGCTCTTGCCCGCCCCGTTCTCCCCGACCAGGGCGACCGAGGTGCCGGCCGGGATCCGCAGGGTGATGTCGTTCAGCACCTCGCGCGCCGATCCGGGGTAGGCGAACCCGACGTGGTCGAAGTCGATTCCCGACGCCAACCGGTCGAGCGTCATCTCCCGGCGTGGCTGCTCGCCCTGATGGCCCGCCTGGTCCCGCAGGTCCAGGTACCTCCGCAGCCCGGCCGCAGAACGGTGCACCCCGCTGAGCAGTTCCAGTCCCTTGGCCATCTGCGTGCTCGTCTGCGTGGCCAGCGCGATGACGAGCACGATGTCACCGGCCGTGGCTTCACCGCGCCTGGCGAGCAGGTAGGCCAGCAGCACCGAGGCCGCGTACCCCAGGCCGAACACGAGCTGGCCCGTGCCGCGCAGGACCGCGTGCCGCACCTGGGCTCGATCGGTGGTCCGCTGGTACTCGGCCAGCAGGTCGTCCTGGCGCGCCACCAGGAACTCGGCGTTGCCGCAGAGCTGGACCTCCTTCTGCGAGGCGGGGGAGGAGGCCAGCACCCGGACGTGCCGTGCCGCGCGGAGCAGGGGTGCGGTGCGTTCCCGCGCGGCCTGCAGCTGCCGTTCCGCGCGCTTGCCCAGGACGACCGGCACGACTGCGATGGCGGGCAGCAGGAGGTACCACGGTGTCAGCGAGGCCAGCACGACGGCGGTCGCCAGTGCCTGTGCGATCACCGCAGCCAGTTGCACGGTGGCGTGCATCGTCAGCCGCATCTGCACGATCTCCTGGCGCAGCAGGTCGATCGAGTCGGCGAACTCCGGGTCGTCGCACCGGTCCAGCGCGCTCGTCCCGTTGACGACCCGCAGAAGGTCGCGGTTGAGCCGTTCCTCGACGATCTCCGCGAGCTCGAAGTAGTGCAGGTGCGCGAAGTGCCCGAGCATCAGCTCGCCGATGAGTGCCGCGGTCGCGACGACCGCCCACGTGCCGGCGTCGCCGATCCTCGCCTCGACCGCGGCGTCGACGAGGTGCTTGAGCGACACGGCGACGACCGGGGTGGCCAGTGCGCCCAGCAGGATCAGCGCGCCGCCGATGAGCAACCGGCGCCTGTCGAGGCTCCACGCGAGGCGGAGCAGGTACGTGACGCAGAACAGGAACTCCTTCACGCCTTCCCTCCCGCCCGCGCGAACCTGCTCGCCTGCGCGCTGAACAACCGCGCGTACTCCCCGCCCGCCGCCACGAGGTCGTCGTGCCCGCCGCACTCCGCGACCGAGCCGCCGTCGAGCACGACGATCCGGTCCGCGCGGCGCACCGAGGAGAAGCGGTGCGAGATGATCATGCTGGTCACCCCGCGGGTCAGCTCGAGGAACATGTCGTAGAACTCGGCCTCGCCGCGGGCGTCGAGCTGGGCGGTCGGCTCGTCGAGCACGAGCACGGACGCGCCGTGGCGGACCGCGAACAGCGACCGCGCGAGGGCGAGGCGCTGCCACTGACCGCCGGACAACTCGCGTCCGTCGGCGGTGGCACGGGTGAGCGGCGTGTCGAGCCCGGACGGCGAGGAGGCCACCAGCTCGCCGAGGCCCGCCCGGGAGAGCTCGGCCAGGATGCCGGCGTCGTCGTCGAGATGGGTGATCGCGCTCATCGCGACGTTCTCGCGGATCGTCAGCTCGTAGCGGACGAAGTCCTGGAACGTCACGGCGAACTGGCGTCGCCAGGCCTCCGGTGGCAGGTCCACGAGATCGGTGCCGCCGACCAGCACACGACCCTCGTCCGGGCGGTACAGGCCGGTCAGCACCTTGACGAGGGTCGTCTTCCCGGCGCCGTTCACCCCGACCAGCGCGGTCGAGGTGCCCGCGGACAGCTGGAAGCCGAGGTCGCGCAGCACTGGTCGCCTGCCGTCGTAGGAGAAGGAGACACCGTCGAACGTGATCGTCCGCGATCGCAGGGCCGCGAGATCCGGGACGTTCTCCGCGGTGGTGCGGCGACGCCGTTCCCCTGCCGTCGCCGCCAGGCAGACCCGCTCGAACTCCAGCAGCGCCTCCCAGGCGTTGCGGCCGTACACCATCTTCGTGTCGGACTCGCTGAACATGACGCCGAACCGCGCGCACAGCACCACGCCCTGCACGGCCATCGCCAGCGGCCCGACGGACGCCGTTCCCCCCGCCCCCAGGCCCGCGACGGCCAGCAGGGCGGCGGCGGTGCCCGCGAGGCCGAGCAGGGTGTAGACGACGAACGGCCTTCCGTAGACCGCGCGCCTCGACCGCCACAACGGCTCCAGGTGGCCCCGGCTCTCCGCGGCGTAGCGGTCGTCGATCCAGTCGATCAGCCCCAGCGTGCGGATCTCCTTGGCAGCACGGGTGCTCGTGGCCAGATCTCGCACGTAGGCGGTGCGCCTGCGGGCGGGTGCGGCCAGCCGCACGTGCTTGCCCCACCTGTTGAAGGCCGCGGACTGACCACGGCGCGTCACCACGGCGACGAAGGCCGCCCCGAGCGCCGCCCACGGGCCCGCCGTCACCGCCACGACCACGACCGCGCCGGCCAGCTGGGTGTAGCGGGCGATCAACGCCAGCGCGCCTTCGGCCGCGGCGCCCGGTGTCAGCGCCATCTGCTCGAACGCCTCGTTCGCCTGGCTCAGGCGGTCCGCGACGGCGGGGCGTTCCAGAGTGCGCAACGGCGCACGGGTGAGCGCGAAGCCGGTGAACCGGCGCAGGCAGTACCGATCGACCTGGCGCGCGATCATCTCGGACAACAGCAGTTGCACGGGCGCGAGCAACTGCTGGAGGAGGAAGGCGGAGAGGCCGGCGGCCAGCCACCACACCGCGATGCTTCCGCTCTCGCTCACGAGCAGCTGCAACGCACGGCCGAGACACACGAGGAACACGATCGGCATCGATCCGGCCACCAGGTGGGCGAGGATCGTCGAAGCGACGGCGCCGCGGCCGGCACGACTCAGCAGACCGGCCAGCTGGCGAGCCGCCCTGCGGCGTTCCCCCGCGCGGTCCGAAATCCGGCGCAAGCGTCCGGAAGCGCGCGCCCGGGCGCCATGCGTCTGTTCCGGCATGCTTCTCCAATCGCGCACGCGAATCAGGAAGATTTCGGCGCTTGCGTTACCAGTTCGTGCAGCACCGCCCCGCACTGTTGTACCGGAACACCGCTGTGATTGTCTCCTATTCGATGCTCGTGCTAGGTTCGGAAAACCGACAGGGCTTCCGCCAGTGAAATGGCAGTCCATTCGCTGGGCGTCCCTGCTGATGCGTAAATCTGGGGGACATGCTCGTGGACGCGATTCTGGAACGAGGCCGCCCCGGCACGGCGGAACTGCGCCGGCTGCTCTGCTGGGCGGCGGGCAGGCCGGGCTCTCCCGGGGTGGCCGAGGTGGACGCCCCGTCGTTCCTGGCGGCGTTGGACGCGCACCGCCTGGACGGGCGGTTCCTGCGCCGCGTCGCGCGCGAGGACGACCACCCGTTCCCGCCCGAGGTCGTCGCCGCCGTGACGGACCGCCACGAGCAGGTCAGGCGCCGGGTCGCGGGTCAGGTGCGGACCGCGGTCGAGGCGACCGGGTTCACCGGCGAGGACGAGCGGCTCGTGCTGCTCAAGGGGTTCAGCCTGTACGCGAGGACCGGTGACCCGCTCGCCATGCGGCGCAGCGGCGACGTCGACGTGAACGCGTCCGATCTCGGCGGGTTCGTCGAGCGCGCCCTGCGGTCGGGGTTCGACCGGCACGGCGAGCCCGAGGTGCTGGACGAATACGCGGTGCTCGTGCGCCCTGACGGCACCGAGATCGAGGTGCACAGCTACTACCCGGTCACGTACCTGCCCACCGGGCCGTCGCCGGCCGAGTACGACCCGCTGGCCCACCAGGGCGCCTGGGAACAGCGTTCGCCGTTCCGCGTGCACCAACTGCTCCACGCGGACCTGCTGGCGCACTGCACGCGCCCGACCGTGGTTCCCGTCGGCACCCTGGCGGTCCTGGACCCCGAGATGCTGGTCCTGGTCTACGCGTCGCACTTCTTCTGCGACTACGTCCTGAACTTCCTGCCCCTGCCGATGGCCACGATCCGGCTCGACGAGGTGGCCACGATCGTCGACCTGACCGCGCTGCCCGAGTTCCGGCCGGACGTGTTCCGCGATCTGGTCGAGCGCTACGACGGCCACCAGGTGGTGGCGCTGGCCAGGACGATGGCCCGTGACCTCCTCGGCGTCGACCCCTTCGTGGACCTGTGGAGCGCCGACACGCCTTCCTTCCTGCCTCGTGACCTGTGGTGGGACGGCGTCGACGGGTTCCCGGTCGACCTGGGCTGGGACGCCGCCGAGACGGTGGTCCGCGAGGTCGGGATGGCCGACCTCCTCGACCGGCTGGGCGCCGGCACCGTGCGGGTCCCGTTCGGAGGCGCCCCGGCGCGGGCCAGTGCGCTCACCGGCCGGCCGTCCGACCTCTCGCGGTTCGTCCACCGCGTCGTGCCCGGCGCGCGCTTCGACGTCGACTGCGAGTTCACGGCCACCGAGCACTCCCTGGAGGTCCGGGTGTCGATGCCCGCCGCCGCCGAGGACGTGATGACCGGTCTCTCGTTGAATTTCGGTGATCACCGATTCGAGTTCTTCTACAAGCCCGCAATCGGCCACTTCCGGTCCGCGGACTACTCGAATCTTCCGGTCGCGGAAAACGGCGTGGTCTCGCAGGCGGAAACGCGCGAAAAACGTGATTTTCTGTTCGCGTCGATTCCCTGGAAGAGCATCGGTGAGCCGGTGGGAAGGTCTGCTCCGCTCACCCTGCTGCTCGGGGCACGACAGCAGAAGCGCGAGTGGAGCAGGATGACCGGAGGTGCGATTCTGCCGTTGTTCCTCGACCTCACGGCCTGAGCCGTGGGGCACAGGCCGAGTGCGAGAGGTGTCCGAGTGACGTCCCCATCCAGAGCGTTCGTGGTGTCGGCGCACCTCGACGACGCTGTCCTGTCCGCGTCGGCCAGGCTGATGCGCCCGGGAACCACCTTGGTCACCGTCTTCACCGGCATGCCACCGGACGGGATCCCGCTCACGTACTGGGACCGCCTCACCCGTGCCGAGTCCTCCCGGCACCGGCAGGTCGAACGGCTGGCCGAGGACGACGAGGCACGCGGCGTCCTCGGCTGCGACACGGTGCGCCTCGGCGAACTGGAGGAGCAGTACCGGTCCGCCCCGGTGGACGCCGAACGGCTGGCCGCGCGCATCGGCGAGGCCGTCGCGCACGCGGCCGAGGTCTGGATCCCCGCGGGGATCGGCGGGCACAACGACCACCTCGCCGCCCGGGACGCCGCGCTCGCGGCGGTGCAGGCCGCGCCGGAACGCCCTGAGGTCCACCTCTACGCCGACATCCCCTACGCGCTCTGGCACGGCTGGCCGTGCTGGGTGACCGGTGGGGAACCCGGCCCGTACCTGGACGTCGACGGCTGGCTCGACGGGGAGCTGAGCTCCCGTGGCCTCGACCCGGACCGGATGGTCCGGGAGGTGCACGCGCTGCCGCCGCAGGCCCGTGCCCTCAAGGAGAAGGCGGTGGCCGCGTACCGCTCGCAGTTGCCCGCGCTGTCCCTCGACGGCTCGAACCCGCTGCGGCTGCAGAACACCCTCAGCCACGAGGTCTCCTGGCTCCTCCAGCCGTGAGAAAGTCCGAAGTGGACGATGCCTGGCTCACCACCCCGCGGTGAGTCCCTCCTGCCTGCCGTCGTCGAGCCCGTAGAGCGACTCCGGGTGCCGCCCCAGCACCCGCAGCACCCCGCCGACGCTGGTGCGCACCCGCAGCGCGTGTCCCGCGCCGCTGAGCCACTCCTGGACGTCCACCGGCATCGACGAGTCGACCTGCAGGTGCGGCGGGACGCCGGCCTCGGTCTTGTCCGCGCCGGGCAGGTAAGTCCATCGTGGACGGTTCAGCGCCGCCAGCGGGCTCACCCCGTCGACGAGCAGTGCCGCGAGCACCTGGGTGTTCCACTGGCACTGGCCGTCGCCGCCGGGGGTGCCGCCGAGCCAGCGCACCCCGTCGGCGTCGCCGGCGCTCCAGGCGAAGATGGTGTTGACCGGGCGCCTGCCGGGGGAGACGCCGTTCGGTTCGCCGGGGGAGAGGGTGGCGCTGCGCCCCAGCCGGTTGCACAGCAGCAGACCCAGCTCGCCGACACCGACTCCGGCCCCGAACCCGAGCCCGAGGCTCTGCGTCCAGCTCACGCTGTTGCCCGCCTCGTCGATGACGGCGAAGTGCGTGGTGTCGCCGTCGGTGTAGTGCCCGGCGTACCGGGTGGCACTGCGCTTGTCCGGGTCGACCTCGCCCGCCAGGTCCGCGAGCACCGGCTCCGCCAGCGGGTCTGCCGGCGGCGTGCACGCGGGGTCGCCCAGGTGCGCGATCCGCCACGCGTACGTCTGGTGGACGATCTCCGAGAGGATGTGCACGTTCGCCGCGGAGTCGGCACCGCCGTGCTCCCGCAGCCGTTCGTACAGCGCGAGGTTCTGCAACAGCAGCACCCCTTGCGTCGGCGCGGGGTTCGTCGCCACCTGCGCGCCTGCCACCGTCGTGGTCGCGGCGGGCACGACCTCCCCGATCCGGACCCCGCAGTCGCCCGGCGCGAAGAACCCGCCCAGCCGCTCGCTGAGCCTGGTCACGCTCGCGTCGAGCTCGGCTTCCAGCTCGTCCACCGACCTCGCCAGCAGCCGGTACAGCGCGGCCAGCCCCGGATTGCGCAGCCGGCCGCCCACGGCGGAGGTGTGCGGGCCGTACAACCCCGCGAACTCCGGCTGGCTCAGCACCTTCACGTTGTCCTGGATCCAGCGCGCCGTCTGCGTGGTGACCGGGGTACCCCGCTCGGCCAGGTCGACGGCCGGGGCGAGCAGCCGGGACCACGGCAGCGTGCCGTGGCGTTCGTGCAGGGCGCACCAGGCGCCCAGCAGACCCGGTGTGGTGGCCGACTCGATGCCCCGGCCGGGCACGGTCCGATGGCCGCGGGCGGTGAAGTTCGCCGCGGTGGCGTGGGTGGGCGCCCGGCCCAGCCCGGTCAACGACCAGGCCTGGGCCGAGCCCGCGAGGTGGAACACCGCCGCTGCGTCACCGGCGGGGCCGGACGCCATCGGCATCGCCACCGTGAGCACCGCCGACGCCGTGATGGCGGCGTCGAACGCCGTGCCACCGTCCCTGAGCACGTCCAGTGCGGCCAGCGTCGCGGCGGAACTGCCGGTGGACACCATCGCCCGCGTTCCCCACTGCTGGCGGTCGCGCAACACGTCACGCATGCGTTTCCTTGCGCAGCCGCAGGAACACGCTGGCGTGCACCAGCTCCACCTCCCCGTCTCCGAGCACCGAGCACAGCGCGCCGACGGCGTCCTGCACGGACGCCTGCGCCGCCGTCCACGGCCCGCCGCTGGCGACCCACCAGCGGGCGCGGACCTCCGCCGGGACGGACGTGGTGCGTTCCAGCACGAAGGAGTCCTCGACTTCGAACCCCGCGCCGCGCGCGAGTTCCTCGGCCTGCGCCACCGTCAACCTGCGCGCCTCGAACGGATCCGGCTCGGACAGTCCGGTCAGGCGGGTCAGCGCGGCCTGGGACTGCTCGGCGAACCGGTCCGTCGCCGCCGTGCGGCCCGCCGTCGCCGCACAGACCAGGCCGCCGTCGGTCAGCAACGCGTTCATCGTGGCGAACACGTCGGGGTAGCGCGGGTGCATCCAGTGCAGCGCGGCGTTGGAGAACACCGCGTCGTAGCGCTGATCCGCTGCCACGTCGGGAAAAGCTCCCTGGGTGAAGCGGACCCGGTCCGGCCAGTCCTTCTCCGCGGCCACCGCCAGCATGTCGGCCGACACGTCGACCGCGTCGATGCGCGCGGAGGGCAACCGGTGCACCAGCGCCTCGGTGAGAGCGCCGGTGCCGCAGCCGATCTCGTACGCGCTGCGCGGTTCGGCCGGTCGGGGGTGCAGCCCGGCGACCAGCTCCGCGTTGCGGAACTGGATGCGCCGGGCCAGCACGTCGTAGTCGGCCGCGCTGTTCCAGCGGTGGGCGGTGACCGTCACGTGCGCACCACCTGCGGCAGGCCGATGATCTCGCGGACCTGCTGCGGCGTCGCCGGTTCGCGGCCCATCTCCCGCGCGATGCGCACGATGCGCTCCACCAGACGGGGGTTCGTGGTCGGTTCCTTGGTCTTCCAGTCCAGGTACGGGTTGTCCTCCAGGCCGACCCGGACGTGACCGCCGAGGCTCAGCGCCAGCGAGTTCGCGGCGAGCTGGAACCGGCCGATGCCCGCGAACGCCCACGTGGACGGCTGCGGCAACGAGCTGAGGACGGCGGCGGCGTTGGCCGCGCTGACCTCGGCGGTGCCGATGGAGCCGAACAGGATGTTGAGGTAGTACGGCGGCTTGAGGATGCCGCGGGAGATCAGGTAGTTGGCGTAGTTGACCATGCCGATGTCGAAGATCTCCAGCTCCGGCACGATGTCGCGCTCCTGCATCGCCCGCGCCAGACCCTCGATCGTCTCGGGCGAGTTCACCGACGGCCCGGACACGAAGTTCATCGACCCCAGCGTGAGCGAGGCCATCTCCGGGCGAGCGAGGTTGTCCACCGTCAGCGACGCGGCGCGCTTGTCGAGCTCCGACCAGTTGCGGCCGCTGGTGGTGACGACCAGGACGATGTCCGGCGTCAGCGTCACCACCGCGTCCACGATGTCGGTGAACCGCTGCGCGCTCCAGGTGGGTTCCTCGTCGTCTTCCCTGGCGTGCAGGTGGACCATGCCGGCGCCCGCCTCGTAACAACGGCGGACGTCCTTGGCGATCTCGTCGGGCGTGATCGGGACGTCCGGCACCTTCGCCCGGCGCGGCACCATCCCGGTGGGACACAGATTGATGATGACCTGGTCGGGAAGACTCATACCCCTCGCCTCTCCTCGGTCGCGGGCGACCGCCACACCCCGGTCCACTGTCCGGGAGCGGGCGACGGCCCAGCGGGTCGGCAGCGCAGTGTCGCGCCACCGTCTATGTCGATCAGTTCGTGGCCGCCGGCGGCGGGATCGCCCGCGTCGAGCACCACGGCGTGCTCCGGTGCCAGGTCGCGCTCGGCGGCCGGCTCCCAGCGATAGCGCCGGACGTCGGGATCTCTGCGCCACAAGGGTTTCGCGGACGCCCAGAACGCGGTCAGCGCGGACGGCGGTGCAGCCCAGACCGCCTCCCGGTCGGCGAAGTCCCGCCACAGCCAGTACACGCACAGCTCGGTCTCGTCGTCCGGACGCACCAGCACCTGGTACCTGAGCAGGCCGGGCACGCTCAACGCCCGGCCCAGCGCGACGTTGAGCCGCAACAGCTCCGCGCCCTCGCCGGGGCGCGCGAACTGCCTGCCCAGCACCGCCACCGCGGTGCCGCTCATCCGGCCCGCCCGCCGCCCGCCGAGTCCAGGTGACCCATGAGGACGTCCTTGATCCTCAGGTACTCGGAGTTGTGCGCGCTGACGAACCCGCCGTGCGGCACCCGTTCCACCGAGAGCCCGGCGTTGACGAGCGCCTCGATCTTGGCCGGGTTGTTCGTCGCCAGGCGCAGGTGGGACACGCCGAGCTGGCGCAACGCCTCCGCCGCGGCGCGGTAGTCACGGGCGTCCGCGGGCAGGCCGAGGTGGACGTTCGCCGCGACCGTGTCCATTCCCTTCTCCTGCAGGGCATAGGCCTTGATCTTGTTGACCAGGCCGATGCCCCTGCCCTCGTGCCGGGTCAGGTACAGCAGGATGCCGTGCTGCTCCTTCGCCAGCAGGCGCACCGCGGTGTCGAGCTGGGGCCCGCAGTCGCAGCGCAGCGAAGCGAGGATGTCGCCGGTGAAGCAGGCGCTGTGCATGCGCACCAACGGCTGTTGGTGCGCGTCCGGACCTCCGCGCACGAGCGCGATGACGTCCTCACGGCCGTCATCGTCGCCGAAGACGTGCAAGGTGAAGTCGCCGTAGGACGTCGGTAGCTCGCAACTGGCGAGCAACGTCGTTGTCAGCACTTGATGTCTCCCCCGAGTAACGTGCCGGTCAGTCGCGATAGCGGTCGATGCGGCCGATCGGCTCCTCCGGTTGCCACGACAGCAGGGGGATGTGGGCGTTGACGGTCTGGCCGTTGTTCAGCAAGGCCGACGACGGGTGGTACAGGTGCAGCATCTTGTCGTCGTACTGGTCGAACGCCGTCGCCAGTTGCACCCTCAACACGAAGTCGAGGTCCTCGCGTCCCCATCCCTCGAACCGTTCGTCCATGCCTCCCACCGCGTTGAACACGTCCCGGCGCAGCCACACGCACAGTCCGGGCGCGCGATGGACCAGGAAGCCGCGCAACCGGTCCGGGTCCGCCTCGGCCCTTCCTGCCACGCAGCGGTCCGCGACCGCGCGCACGGACGCAGGCTGGTCCACGTACGTCACGTCCCGGAACGGCATGAACCCACCGGCGCCGTCCCGGTCGAACCGGGCCACGTTGCGTTCGACGAACTCCCTGTCCACCAGGCCGTCCGCGTCCAGGACGCAGATGACCGGCGCCGGCCGCGCGGTGTTGACCACGCCGACGTTCACCGCCCAGCACTTGTTGAACGGCCCGCCGTGCGGTGCGAAGAGGTGCTCGTCGGCGTAGTTCTCCGCCAGGTCCCGCCACCGCGGCTCGTCGTCCGACTCGACGACCGTGACCTGGTAGCTCGACCGGTCGGCGCTCTGGTCCGACAGGGACTTCAGGCAGGCGGCCAGGTTCCTGGTCCGGTACTCGTTCCGGTCGCGGTTGCGGAACGGGATCACGATCTGCGCCAGCAGTTCGCCCGAGCCGGAGGGCTTGGCGGCCTCCCACCGCGACCAGCCGCCGTCGTCCGTCGCCGTCCGGTCGTAGGCTCCGCCGACGTGGTAGCCGAGCCTCGACCGCCGCGACAGGTCCCACGCGGCCTGGGTCAGGTCCTCGGTCTTGCGGTCCGGATCGTCCATGGCGGCCTTCGCCAGCTCACGGACGCGTTGCCAGCGGCCGACATCGGCCGGATCGGCCTCGAGCGCCTCGATCGCAGCGGACAGTTCCGCGTCGCCACAGGACACGACCGCGTCCGCCACGGCTGTGAGCAGGTCCTGGATGCGGTGCCAGTAGTAGGGATTCGCGCCTCGCGCCCCGTCGTCCGCCTTCAGCACGGCGGCGTCGGCGACGGCGCGGGCCGGGTTGTCGGAGTCTGCTGGCGGCGTCATGTGTCCTCTTCTCATGCGGGTGCGGATTGCCGCGCGGTCTTCGCGCGCGGCGGTGTCTTCTCGTCGATCTCGGCGGGGAACCGCTGGTGCAGCAGGAACAACACGATCGCGGCCCCACCGGCGAACGCGGCGAACACCTGCCACACGGCCAGGGCCGACGTGGCGAGCAGGGCTCCCGCGATCGCGGGCCCGCCGATGTTCGAGATCGACCAGGACATCTGGAACACCGCCACGTAACGCCCGCGCCACGCGGGCGGCGCGGCCGCGACGGAGAGACTGCTCGCGGCCGGGCCGGCGGCGGTCTCGCCGAGCGCGAGGAACACCACCCCGCCGAACACCAGCGCGACCGCGGCCGCGGTGCCGGTCACCGCCGACGCGCAGGCCAGCAGGACGATGGCGACGAGGAAGAACCCGGCTCCCACGATCGCGGTCGTGGTCCGGCGCAGGACACCGAGCCGCGCGGTGACCAGCGACTGCAGCACCGCGGCCAGCACCATCTTCACCGTCAGCGCCGACGCGGCCACCCACACCGCGAGCACCGTGTACCTGGCCACGTACAGCGGCAGCACCAGCGACGGGATCAACCAGCCGAACGTGAGCAGCGTGTTCGCGAACGTCAGCTGCAGGTACCTGCCGTCCCGCAGCAGGGCGGGCCAGCCACCCCGCGGCACCGCAGCGCGCGTCCCCTGCCCGCCGCGCACCGACAGGAACAGCGCACCGGCGATGAGCGACGACGCGATGTTCACCGCGAGCATCACCCGCAGCCCGTCCGTGCCGCCGGTCGCCAGCGCGGCGGCCCCGAGCGCGCCACCCGCCGCGAGACTCGCGCTCTTGACCATGTTGACCGTGGAGTACCACCGGTCCAGCCCTTCTTCGCCGACCTGCTCGCCGACGAACACCGGCCAGGTGGCCCAGTACATCCGGTCGGAGAGCGTCACCAGCGCGACCCCGCACACCAGCACACCCAGCCCGGTGACGTGGAAGTAGAAGGAGAACCCGGCCGCCGCCACCACCGTCTGCGCCACCAGCACCCGCTGCGCGCCGAAGCGGTCGACGAGCTGGCCGATCAGCGGGGTCACCGGCAGTCCGACCAGGCTCGCCACGGTGATCACGAGGCCGAGGCGCGCGAGCGGGATGTCGGTGGTCTCCGAGAGGTAGAGGAAGGTGAGCGGGAAGAACGCCCCCGCGCCGACCGTGTCCACCAGGACCGCGACGAACAGCCGGCGTCGGCCGGCCGGGGCAGCGGTCACCGGTTCACCACATCCGGTCCACAAAGGACAGATGACGACACGTCTCGTACCCCCAGCACGGTCCTCCGGACGGCCCTGCGCCCGTCCCCCGTTCATGTATAGCACCGTCTGCGGCCTTTGTGGATCTGGCGGCAGGGGAATCGCGTCATGCAGTGCAGCGTGACGAAACATGCTTCGCGCTGGCCTTGTTGAGCGATATTCCACGCGACGGGTGACGTTGGAAACCGGGAAGTTTTCCGGTTCTCGAAGACGATTTCCCGCTCCGGGGAACGGGCGCGTGCAGCCTGACGCAAATGCTCCTAAGTGGACAGTGCGGGCGCGGGAAGTGCGCGGGAGCCCGAAGGTCCACTGGGGACTGCGGAGGCACCGTCGCGGGGACGGTGCCTCCGGTGCTCACAGCGCCGTCGAGGTGTCCGGGGCGTCCGAGGTGCGGCGGGCGCGCTCCTCCAGCTTCCGGGCGAACAGCGCCCAGGACTCGGCGCAGTGGTGGGCCGCGTCGGCCAGTACGCCGACCGCGTGCGCGGGCACCATGTCGGTGTAGCGCTGCCATTGGTCCGGGCTGAAGGTGCCCACCTCCAGCACCCGCAGGACGCCGCGGCCGATCTCGCTGAACCTCATGGACGGATCGCGCTTGAGCAGCCCCAGGTCCGGCGCGGGACGCGGCTCGCCCACCGGGCGGACCGGGGCCTCGGCGTGTTCGGCCAGCCGCTGCCGCGCGGGTACCGGGTCGGCGCCGTCGCGCAGACGGCGACGCACGTCGCGAACCGTGCCGACGGAGACGTTGGCCCGCCGCGCGACCTCCCTCAGGCTCGCGCCGGGCTGGGAGACCAGCAGCTTCCCCGCCTGGCGGCGCCCCTCCGCCGTGGTGAGCGGCCGCACCCTGCCGTCGCGGCCGATCCTGGCGGGCGCGCCGCCCGCGGGCACCGCGCGGCGAAGCACCCCCACGGTCTTGGCCGACAGGCCGACGACGGCCGCGATCGCCCGGTCCGACCACGCGCCGTGCGTGGTGATGATCCGCCGTGCGGCGGCGTTGCGATCGGCCTGGCTCAACGGCAGGCCGTGCGCGGCGTTGAGCCGCACGGTGAGCAGGAACGCCTCGTCAGCGGTCCCGTCGAAGAACAGCACGTCGATCATCCGCTCGTCGCGCAACCGCGCGGCGCGCACCCGGTGCAGCCCGTCGACGACCCTCATCGTCGGGCGGTGCACGACGATCGCGGGCAACGGACCGTCCGCCTCGGCCAGCGCGCGCACGTGCTCGGGGTCCTCCCCGGCCACCCGAGGCGAGTCGCCGACGACCAGTGCGTCGAGCAGCACCCGGCCGGACGCGCATCGCGCCAGGTACCGGTCGACGTCGGTGAAACTTCCTTCCTCCGCGGCCCTGTCAAGCGGGGCCACCCCTTCGACCACGATCTCCCCCATGAGTGCCTTGTTCGCGGACCGGATCACCCTCGCCGGCGAGCACGCCGGGGGTGGGCAGGTCCGCTGACTGCGCCCCCAATGTCGCACCGAGCGCCACTCCCCACAGCGACGACATGGTGACTTTCGGTGAGTCGACCGTAACAAGATGATCTGTCATCAGGCAACGTTGTCACTCGGTCGCCGAGGCCTGGCCGCTGTGCCCACGAGTGCGCCGCGGCACCGGGTCCGCGGTGCTGCGACAAGATGCGGATCCGTCGTGCCGATGTTTTGTTCAAATCCGAATCCCCGTGTCGCGGGCACGCATGGACGTCGTGCGTTTTACTGGGTTCGTCCGCAATTCGAACAGAATGGTCGAGCCTGGTGCGTCGTCGCGCGGAAGGCGTGAAGTTGCCAGTCCTCGGCGAAGCCTGTCAACGTTTCGAGTTCACAGTTGCACATCGGTCAGTCGGGGTCTTTCTGGATTCCTTCGGTCTGTCTCGTGCTCGTTTGCGCTGTTCAGGCACGTATTTGACGGCCGGACGCAGATCCGGTATTTCGCGCGGATCGGTGGCTATTGGTGTCGGTCTCGTCCGCGTCGAGCCACTTCTGGATATTTCTTGCCAGCCTCGTCGAATGCGGGTAGTAATGAATGGCGACGCGAGGGTGATTGTCGTCCCGGCATGGACGTGGATCGGGGACTGTGTGTCGACGGCCCTGGATCTGCTCAATTGCCTCGAGTCACTCGAAACAAATCTGAGGGGAGGGTGACATGACGCGCAAGCACACGGCGAACCTGCGACCGAAGCTGGTCGTGAAGGGCAAGGGCAAGTGATCTGAGGCGGGGGTGGGCACACGCCCACCCCCGCCGCTCATCCGCCGGAGGGGGAGCGGTGTTCGCGGTCGAGACGATGGACAACGGGGTGCGCGTCGTCCTGGACGGTTCGCTGGGCGTCCGCAGTGCGACCACGTGCGTGGTCGTCGGCGCCGGCTCGCGCACCGACGCTCCCGGCGCACCGGGACTCGCGCACCTGCTGGAGCACCTCGTGATGGCGGCGCCCGTCGAGGGAGGCGACTCGCTGAGCAAGTGGGTCGACACCGTCGGCGGCCAGTCC
Organism: Lentzea kristufekii; assembly: GCF_033949925.1. NCBI lineage: Bacteria > Bacillati > Actinomycetota > Actinomycetes > Pseudonocardiales > Pseudonocardiaceae > Lentzea > Lentzea kristufekii. The sequence goes on along the minus strand of NZ_JAXAVV010000007.1, from coordinate 36,244 downwards.
AACGCGTCCACCTCGCACGAGTCGCTGCACTTCTGGACGAGGGTGCCGCCGGAGGCCGCTGTCGAATGCGCGCGCCGGTTCGCCGCGGCCCTGACCGCGCCCGCGTTCACGGACGCGCTGTGCGCGGCGGAGAGCCAGGTGGTGGTGCAGGAACTGCTGGCCGCCGCGGACGACCCGGTCGACGTGGCGCACGAGGCGTTCTACGGCGCGTTGTTCGCGGGCGGGCCGCTGGCGCGCCCGGTGGGCGGTTCCGTGCCGTTCCCGGAGTTCACCGCGGCGGACGTGCTGCGCGAGCACGCAGCCGGCCTGCGGTCGGCGCCGATCGGGGTGTCCCTGGTCGGGCCCGCCGACCTGCTCGGCGAGACGGTGGACGCGTTGCGCACGGGCGGGCTCGCGGCCGTGCGGCGCGAGCCTGGGGCACGTGCGCCCGGTGGGTCGCATGGCGCGCCCACCGCCGCGATGGCGCCGGACGCGGAGTACGCCTACCTGGTCGCGGGTGGCGAGGGCGTGGGCCGCGAGGACCCGCTGTGGGCCGCGGCCGAGGTGCTGGCCGCCGCGGTCGGCGGAACCCCCGGCTCGGTGCTCTACGAGCGGCTGCGCGGCGAACTCGGCGTCAGCTACCAGCTCGGGTCCACGCACACCGCCTACGACGACGCCGGCGTCTGGTCCGTCGTGGCCGGTACGCCGCCGGCCGAGGTCGAGCGGGTGGAGAAGACCGTCCGGAGGTGCCTGCAAGAGGTCGAGGAAGGCGCTTTGGGCGACGAGCGCTTCGCCGCCGCGCGCAGGCAGGCCGTCGGCGCCGTGCTGCTCGACCACGAGGACCCGGTGGCACTGGCGCATCTGAACAGCACGTGGGCCGCGCACCACGAACCCGCCGAGCCCCCGGTCGACCGGGCCCGGCGCCTGCTGGCCGACGTGACGCACGCCGACGTGCGCGCCGCCGCGTCCCGAGTGTTGAGGAGCTACACCAGTGTCGTCGCCTCCTGATCCGGTCGCGGAGCTCGTCGGCCGCGGCGTGCGGGCGGAGCTGGCCGCGGAGCTCGCGGAGTCCGGGCTGCTGGTGCGGGTGGCCGGTGAGCCGGTGGTACTGGCCCCGGACGCCGACCCGGTCACCGGACGCCCGCGCGTGCTGGCGACCCTGCTGGGCGGCCCGGTGCCGGTGCCGCCCCTGACCGACCTGGTCCGCTCGCGCCATCCCGGTGCGGAGTCGGTGATGCTGGTGCTGCCCGCGAGCGTGCCGGAGCCGGCCGCCGGCAGGCCGTACATGCGCTACCTGCTGGCCACCGACGCGCTCACGCCCGCCAGCGAGGAGCCCGGGTGGCTGGTGCGCCGCGCGGGCGAAGGCGACGCGCCCGACGTGCTGCCGCTGCTGGTGAAGGCGATGGTCGACGGCTACGAGGGCGCGGGCAGCCCGGTGGCCGCCGAGTCACTGCGCGAAGACGCCGAACGGGTGTTCGCCCAGGCACTGGCCGAGGGCGCGGTGTTCGTCGCCCACGACGACAGCGGGTTCGCCGGGCACGCCACGGTGGTGCCCGACGAGGACGAGCTGACCGGCCTGCCCAGGCTGGAGCTGTTCGACACCTTCGTGCTGCCCGCTCGCCGGGGCTCGCGCGCGGGCGCGCTGCTGAACTCCGCGGCGCTGCGGTACGCGCGGGAGCTGGGCCTGCCGCTGCGCGGATACGTGTCGGGCCACGACGACAACGCCGAGCGGGTGCTGGCGAGACTGACCGCGCACGGGTGGCGGCGGGACACGACGTACTGGTCGCTGCCGCTCGCGGACGAGCGGCCCGCCGGTGGCTGATCCCGTGCTGACCGTGTCCTCGGAGGTCCGGCCGGACCTCCGCACCACCGGCATCTGCCTGACCGTGGCGCTGGGCTCCCGCACGGATCCACCCGAACTGGGCGGGTTGACCCACCTGCTCGAACACCTCGTGATGTCCGCACCGCTCGACGGCCGGTCGTTCAGCGCGCGGACCGAATGGCTGGGCGGCAGCGTGAACGCGCACACCGGGCTGGAGGAACAGCAGTTCTACGCGCGGGTGCGCGCCGAGGACGCGGACGCGGTGATCGCCCTGCTGCTGCGGGCCGCGTTCGCGCCCGACCTGTCCGACGCGGCCGTCACGGCGGAGTCGGCGGTGGTGCTGCGCGAGCTGGCCGCGTCGGCGGCGGACCCGAACGAGGTCGTGCAGGACGCGGTGCTGGCCGCCCTGTTCCACGGCCACCCGCTCGGCCGGCCGGTGGGCGGTACCCCGGCGGGGATCCGTGCGGCGAACCCGGATGCCGTGCGCGCCCACCACGCGACGCGGTTCCTCGGCGCCCCCGCGCACCTCGCGGTGGTCGGACCGCACCCACCGGTGCTGCCGCGAGGCGGTCCTGCCGTGACACCACTCGGGTCCACCGCGCCGCACATCACGCCGGAGCCGTTGCCCCCGCTCGTCGCGGGGCCGGTCCGCTGGCCGGAGGACTTCGCGTGGGTGTGCCTGGGCGCGCGCTCGCCGGGCGCGGGGGATCCGCGCCGGCCCGGTCACGACGTGCTGGCGGCACTGCTCGGGTCGAGCCCGTCATCGCTGCTGTACCGGCGGCTGCGGGAGGAACTGGGCCTGGGCTACGCGTTCGAGGCGTGGGACCGCGGCTACACCGAGGCGGGCGCCTGGCGGGTGCTGGCCGGTGCCGGCGAGGGCGACGGCGCCCAGGTCGTCGACGTGGTGCGGGACCTGCTGGCTGACCTGGCCGGGCGCGGGCCCGCCGACGAGGACCTGGACGCGGCCAGGCGAGGTCTGCAGATGCGGCTGCTGGTCGACTCCGAGGACCCGCTGGAGGCCGCGCGGTCGCTGGGTGTGCGCACCCGTGCGGGCACCGCGCCGTGGTCGGCGGAGGAACAGCAGGCGGCGATCCGTGCCGTCACGGCCGAGGACGTGGCCGCCGCGGCGCGCGCGGTGTGCGCCGGCCTGATCACCGTGGTGAGACCGGAAGGACGACCGAGATGACCACCGCCGGGATCACGACCGCCCGGATCGACCTGCCGCTGTGCGCGCGGGCGCTGGGCGTCGACGAGGACGAGGCGCCGGACGTGCTCGTGCACGCCGCCCGCCGCCGTGGCTGGACGCTGCCGATGCTCCTGCTCTCGCTGTACGAACGGGACGGGCACGTGCTGGGCAGCGGCGCTCTCGACGAGCTGCGGCGCGCGCGTCGCAGGCGCGACAACTACGACCGGGTCGTCGCCGCGCTCGAGGCCACGACCAGCGCGCGGATCCTCAAGGGACCGTCCCTGGCCGGGCACTACCCGCCAGGGCTGCTGCGCCCGGTCGGCGACCTGGACGTGGTGGTGTCCGGCGAGGACGAGCTGTGGCGGGCGGTGGACGCGGTGAAGGACGCGGCGCCGGTCGCGGACGTGCACGTGTCGTTGTACGGCCATCCCGAGCGGCACGTGCTGCTGCAGCTGACGTGGCCCGCCGAGGACCCGCTGCTCGACCGGCACTACTCCGTGGAGCTGTCGACGGCGGCCTTCGCCGGCGGGACCGGCCCGGTGCGGGTGCGCGCGGAACTGCCCGCCGACCCGGTGGTGACGGATCTGCTGGCGCTGGCCGAAGAACGCTTCCAACGGCCGTACGGCCTCAAGGACGCGGTGGACACCGCGGTGCTGGGCGGCCTGTCCGCGTGCGCGGCCGTGGCCGGTGACCTGGTGGCCGCCGCGGAACACTGGCTGGTCGCGCCCGAGTTGCTGGAGCTGGTCGAGTTCACCGCCGCCCTGACGGATCCGGGCTGCCTGGGCGATCTCGCCGCACCACTGCGCGCCGCCGCCGAACGGGAACGGGCGCGGCGGGACGCGTGGACGCCGCCGTCCGCTCCGGCCGGAGCGGACGCGATGACCAGGGCGCTGACCGACGCCAGGCCGGTGGGCGGGCTGCTGCTGCGGGAACCGCCCGCGTCGCGTGCTTCCTCCCTCGTGCGCGCCTATCCCGGCGGTGCGCTGCTGGCCACCCCGGTCGGCGACTACCTGCTGGTCGACCAGCAGCTGGTGACGCAGGAGCAGTACGACGAGGCGGTGCGGCGGTTGCCGCTGCTGGACGGGGAGTGAACGTGGACGCGGTGGAAGTCGCAGGCCTCGGCCGGGAGTACGCGCGCCGTCGGCAACCGCCCCGTGTGGCGCTGGCGGGGTTCGACCTGACCGTGCCGGTCGGTGAGGTGCACGGTCTGCTCGGCCCGAACGGCGCGGGCAAGACCACGTTGTGCAAGATCCTGTCGACGGTGCTGTTGCCCACCTCGGGAACGGCACGGGTGTTCGGCCGGGACGTGGTCACCGACACCAAGGCCGTGCGGACGCTGGTGGGCGTCGTGTTCGGCGGTGAGCGCGGCCTCTACGGCAGGCTCACCGCACGGCAGAACCTGCTGTACTGGTCGGCGCTGTACCGGCAGCCGCGCGCGGTGGGCCGGGCCCGGGCCGACCGGCTGCTGGAGCGGCTGGGACTGACCGGCCGCGCGGACGAACGGGTGGAGACCTTCTCGCGCGGCATGAAGCAGCGGCTGCACCTCGCCCGCGGCCTGGTCGGCGACCCGAGACTGGTGATCCTGGACGAGCCGACGGTGGGCATGGACCCGGTGGCGGCCAAGGACTTCCGGTCGCTGGTGCGCGAACTGCGCGACGAGGGCCGCACCGTCCTGATCACCACGCACGACATGGCCGAGGCCGAGGCCGTCTGCGACAGGGTGTCGCTGATCGACGGCGGCAAGCTGCTCGCGACCGAGGACCCGCGGACCATCGGCGGCTGGCTGACGAAGTACGAGCGGGTCGTGGCCGAGGACGTGCCGCGGGAGGTGCTGGCGTCGCTGTCCTCGGTGCCCGGCGTCCGCGGAGTGTCCACTGAGGACCGGACGACCGTGGTGGAGACCGAGGCGCGGGGCGCGGCGGGGGCGGTGGTGCAGGCGCTGGTGCGGGCGGGCGTCACCACGATGTCGACGGGGAGGCCGTCGCTGGCCGACGTGTACCTCCACGTGATCGGCGACCGGGGGAGCGTGGTGCGGTGATCCGCGTCTTCCTGTCCGCCGCGTGGTTCCAGCTGTTGATGCTGCGCGGGCCGGCCGACCTGGCGGCGTTGTTCAACACGCCGCTGTTCACGCTCGCGTTGCTGGCGATCATGCAGCACGCGGGGCGGGCGGACCTGGCGCCCTACGCGGTCGTCGGCTCGACGGTGATCGCGGTGTGGAGCATGGCGATGCTGGTGTCCGGCGACATCATCGACTCCGACCGCGCGAACGGCACCCTGGAGGCGGTGATCGGCACTCCCGCGCCGCTGACGGTGGTGGTGCTGGGCCGGACCGCGACGGTGACCGTCGTCAGCATGGTGGCGCTCCTGGAGAGCGTCGCCGTCGCGTGGCTGGCGTTCGACGTCGTCGTGGCACCCGAGCACGTCGGCGTGCTGCTGGCGACGCTCGCGGTGACCGTGGTGGCGATGGTCGGTACGGCGACGGCGATGGCGGGCGTGTTCGTGCTCGCCAGGTCGGCCCGGACCTTCCAGAACGCGCTGTCCTACCCCTTCTACCTGCTCAGCGGAGCGGTCGTGCCGACGGATCTGCTGCCGGCGTGGTTGCAGCCGGTGAGCCGGGTGGTGTTCCTGTCCTGGTCCACGGACCTGGTGCGGGACAGCCTGCGCGCCGCGCCGGTGCCGGACGTCGCGGCCCGGCTGGCGGTCGTGCTCGCACTGGGACTGCTGGGCTACCTCGGCGGGACGTGGATGCTGGCGACGGTGCTGCGCCGGGTGCGGACCACGGGGGCGGTGGGGTTCGCGTGATCAGGGACGAGGCCCGCCTGCTGGCGGCGGCGGTCGCGAGTGCGCGCGCCGATCTCAAGGCCATCTACACGTGGCGGACGTGGTCGTTCGCGTGGCTGTCCAGAATCCTGTGCCAGGTTGCGTTCTTCGCGGTGATCGGACGACTGCTGGGATCCCCGCAGCACACGCACTTCCTGTTGGTGGGCAACGCCGTCTACATCGCGGCGCTGGTGTCGATGTTCGTCTGCGCGTCGACGGCGTGGGAGCGGCAACTGGGCACGCTGCCCTTGCTGGTGGCCGCACCGGGCACCCTGTTCACCCTGTTCGTCGGCCGCAGCGTGCAGTGGCTGCTGGACGGGACGGCGTGCGCGTCGGTCGCGTTGTTCGTGCTGGGGCCGCTGTTCGACGTGCCGATGCCGATGCCGGCGGCGCTGGCCGCGGTGCCGCTGATCGCGCTCGTGTCGGTGTCGACCTACTGCTTCGGCCTGGTGCTGGCCGGACTGGCGTTGCGGCGGGTGGAGCTGCGCAACCTGGTGGGACAGCTGGGCGGGCTGACGCTGATGGTGCTGTGCGGCGTGCAGGTGCCCTCGTCGTTCTGGCCCGCGCCGCTGCACGCGGTGGCTCAGGTGCTGCCGGTGACCCACGGGCTGGAAGCGGTGCGGGCACTGCTGTCCGGCGCGCCCGCCGGTGTGGTGCTGGGTTCGGCCGCGGCCGAGTTGTGCGTCGCCGCGGGCTGGTTCGCCGTGGCGGCACTGACCTTCCACCGGTTCGCGGAGAGCGGCCGGCGCGACGGGTCGATCGAGTTCGGTGACTGATCCGGCCGGCGACCTCAACCACTCGGGCCGTCCGGCGCCTGCCACCGGCCGGCTCGTGACTCGATCCATGAGATGAAGGGGCTTCGATGTCCAGGACGGAACGGGACAACTGGCAAGATCCGGACGAGATCGCTCGCCGGGTGCAGGACGGAACTCTCACTCGGCGGAACCTGCTCAAGTTGTTCGGCGTGTCCGCGGCGTCGGTCGCGTTCACCTCTGCCGCCACGGGAACGGCCGGGGCGGAGGGGGTTCGCTACGACTACGTCGTCGTGGGCGCCGGCTCGGCCGGGTGCACGCTGGCCGCGCGGCTGCTGGCGGACTCGCGCGCGAGCGTGCTGCTGATCGAGGCGGGCGGTTCGAACGACCTGCCGGAGGTGCGGGACTTCACGAAGGCCGGCTCGCTGACCGCGCCGGGTTCGAGGCTCATCTGGCCCTTCCAGTCCGAGCCGCAGCCCGCGTTGCTGAACCAGCCGCAGTCGTTCGTGTGCGGGAAGTTGGGCGGCGGCAGCAGTTCGGTGAACGGGATGGTGTGGGTCCGGGGCAACCCGGCCGACTACGACCACTGGGCCGCCCAGGGCGCGACCGGCTGGAACTACGCGAACGTGCGCTCGTCGCTGGACGCGCTGACCGGTCCCATCAAGCCGTCGAGCGAGCTGACGCGGCGCAACCTGCTCTCGCAGGCCACGGTGAACGCGGCCGTCGACGTGGGCTACGCGTACAACCCGGACTACAACGGCGCGACCCAGTTCGGCGTCGGCTACACGCAGCTCAACGTGGTGAACCAGATCCGCCAGGACGCGTTCACCACGTTCCTGACGCCGTACCTCACCGACCCGCGCCTGACGATCATGACCGACGCGGAGGTCGCGCGGCTGACGTTCGACAGCCGCAAAGCCGTGACCGGTGTCGTGATCAAGGCGGGGGACCGCCAGTTCACGGTCCGGGCGGAGTGCGAGGTCGTGCTCAGCACGGGCACGATCAACACCCCCCGGCTGCTGCAGCTGTCCGGCGTCGGCGCGGCGCGCGATCTGGCGCCCCTCGGCATCCCGGTCGTCGCGGACCTGCCCGGGGTCGGCGCCAACCTGCACGACCACCTGATCTCGGTGACGTTGAAGAAGCTGCGGGTGCCGGAGCCCGAGTCCCACCTCACCGCGATGGACGTGAACGTGTTCACCGGCAGGGGAAGGGTGCCGGGCACGCCCGCGTACGAGTTCCAGGTCTACTACACGCGGGACGGGTACCCGCCCTATCCGGGCAACTCGATGTCGGTCGGGGTGATGAACCTGCACCCGACCAGCCGGGGCCACGTGAAGCTGCGGTCGGCCGATCCCGCCGTGCCGCCGATCATCCAGCCGAACTTCCTGCAGACCGCGGAGGACCTCGACACCCAGGTGGAGGGCTACCGGCTGGCGATGGAGCTGATCAACTCGCGGGGCCTGCGCGACTGGGTGACCGACGAGGGTTCCCTGCCGGGGCCGGGTTTCGACACCAGGGAGAAGCTGATCGAGGCGGTGCGCACCTACTCCCAGGCCGACTTCCACGCGGTCGGGACCTGCCGGATGGGCACCGACGCGAACGCCGTCGTGGACCCGCAGCTGCGGGTGCGCGGTATCACCGGGCTGCGGCTCGCCAGCGCCGCGATCATGCCCAGCGTGACGTCCGGCAACACCAACGCGCCGTCGATGATGATCGGTGACCGCTGCGGGCGGCTGATCCTGGGCCGTTCCTGACGACACCACGCGGACCGCTGTGCAACCGGGGAATTTCCCTTGTCGCACAGCGGTCCGCGGTCCGTCTCAGGCTTCGAGCTTGCGCCAGTCGGCCAGCCGTTGCAGCGCGAAGATGTCGGAGACCGACGCGATGCTGTCCTCCAGCGCCGTCGAGTCGCCGTGCTGGTAGATCGACCGGAACGCGGAGCGCATCGAGGCGATCGTGGCGCGCAGTCCCTGGTTCGCGTAGATCACCACCGACACCCCGGCGCGGGCGGCGTCCTCGACGTGCCAGTCCGGGTACGTGGTGGGCACGACGACGACCGGCCGGCGTCCCTGCCACTGCGCCAGGAACTCCAGGATCTGGCTGTTGGTGCGGGCCTTGGAGTGGATCAGCACGGCGTCGGCGCCGGCGTCGGCGTAGCGGTGGCAGCGGTCCAGCGCCTCGGCGACGGGCTGCCCGCTGATCAGGGCTTCGGTGCGCGCGATGACGAAGAAGTCGTCGCCCTGCTGTGAGTTCTTCGCCGTCTCGATCTTGTGGGCGAACTCCTCCGCGGGCAGGAGCGTCTGGCCGCCCGCGGCGAAGCTGTTCATCTTGGGGAAGAGCTTGTCCTCCAGGCTCACCGCCGTGATCCCCGCGGCCTGGTACTCGTGCACCATGTGGGCGACGTTCATCGCGTTGCCGTAGCCGGTGTCGCAGTCCGCCACCACGGGGACGCTGAGCGCCTTCTGCATGTTCGCGGCGGCTTGCAGGTACTCGGTCATCGTCAGCAGGCTCGCGTCCGGCAGGCACCGCGCGGCCGACACCTCGAGGCTCGACGACCACACGGCCTGGAAGCCGGACTCCTGGGCCAGGACGCCCCCGAGCGCGTCGTGCGCCCCGGCGACGCGGACGACCCCGCCTTCGTCGAGCACCGAACGAAACGAAGGAAAGCTTGCTTTCTGCATCGGCATCCCAAATTGTCATCGGTGAGCAAGCCCGCCGCAGTTGTCACCGGCGGGCTTGAACGCGCGTGAAATCGTCACGTGGAAAGAACGGCATGGCCAGGACCGCGACCGAGAACGAAGATGTGGAGGTCTGATCCTCCCGCGCCCTGGCTCATCGCCTACCGGCGATCGGCCTGCCCCAACGGGCGGTGAACGCGAGGTTAGCACGGGGGAACCGGCGGTCACCAGTGCGCTTTGACCAGCGGATCTCTGTCCTCCGCCGCCCCTCGTGCAATTGCTGGGAGCGATCGGTCAAACGGAGAACAGGGAGCCGGAACGGGTATTTCGAGTCTAATTCGGGGCTTGCTTCCAAGCGGGTCGGCGAATGTTTGTCAAGTCCTTGCCGGGTGTGCGCGAACATGACACTTCGGGAATTGTCGGTTAGCATCGCCATCGCACTGTGCGAACCCGGTCGTGCCGGGAATGCCGCCGTGCACTCTATTCGCGGCCCGAGGGGGGAGGCTCGTGGAAGACAGCGCCGTGCGCGCCAGGCCGAAGGTGCTCGTGCTCGATCCGATCCACGCGGAGGCGGTCGATCGGATGCGCGCCGGCTTCGACGTCGTCGTCCACCTCCAGCCACCGCCGGACGTGCTGCTCGACCTCGTGTCCGATGTGGACGTGGTGGTGCTGCGCAGCGGGGCCCGGCTGCCCGCCGAGGTGTTCGAGCGCGCCCGCAGCCTGAAACTGGTGGCCCGCGCCGGTTCCGGGGTCGACAACATCGACCTGGACGCCGCGCGGCGAGCCGGGGTGCAGGTCTTCAACGTCCCCGGCGGATCGGCCGGCGCCGTCGCCGAGCTCGCCATCGGTCTCATGCTGAGCGTGATGCGCCGGATCTCGCTGGCCGACCGGCAGGTCCGCGCCGACGTGTGGAACAAGGCGGCCCTGGAGGGCGACGAACTGGCGGGCAAGACCCTGGGCGTCGTCGGCTTCGGCAACATCGGTTCCCGGATCGCCCGGATCGCCTCCGGTTTCTCACCGCGGATCCTCGCCACCGCCGAGCACCTCTCGGAGTCCCGCCGGATCGAGCTCGCCGACCGGGGTGTGGACCTGGTCGCGCTGCCCCGGCTGCTCGAGGAGTCGGACGTGGTGTGCGTGGTGGTGCCGCTGACCGGCCGGACGCGCTCGATGATCGGCACGGCCGAGCTCAAGGCAATGAAGCCGGGTGCCTACCTCGTGAACATCTCGCGCGGCGGGGTCGTGGACGAGACGGCGTTGCTCACCGCGTTGCGGGACGGCGTCATCCGGGGGGCCGCACTCGACGTCCACGTCAGCGAGGGAACCACGAGTCCGCTGGCGGAGCTGGACAACGTGGTGCTGACCCCGCACATCGGGGCGATGTCCGCCGACGCCCAGCGCGCGATCGGACACGTCGTGGTCGACTCCGTCGTGCTCGCACTGGCCGGCGGCGCCGTGCCGAACCGGGTGTGCTGACCGTGCGGACCACCACGGCTGCCGTCCTCGAAGAGGTGGGCACGATCGCCACCCGCGCCATCACCCGGCCGGACCTCGGGCCGTCCGACGTGCTCGTCAGGGTGCTCACGACCGGCATCTGCGGCTCCGACCTCGCGACCTACCTCGGCACGCACCCGTACAAGACCGCACCCGTCGTGCTCGGGCACGAGATGTGCGGGATCGTCGAGGCGGTCGGCGCGGAGGTGGCGGACCTGCGACCGGGTCAGCGCGTGTGCTCGGCCGCGTTCTCCCCGTGCGACGCCTGTGCCGCGTGCCGCACGGGTGCGGTGAACCTGTGCCGGGACAGGGAGAACCTGAGCCACCGGGGGTGGCACGGCTCGTTCGCCGAACACGTCGTCCTGCGCCGCAACATGGCGTTCGTGCTGCCGGACCACGTCCACCCCGAGGCCGGTGCCATGGCGGAGCCGCTGTCCATCGCCTGGCACGCGGCGTGCCTGCCGGGCGACCTGAGTGGGCGCACGGTCGCGGTGCTCGGTTCGGGCAGCATCGGACTGTCCTGCGCCCTCGTCGCCCGGCAGCGTTCGGCACGCGCGGTGGTGTGCACGGACCTGGGACCGGGCAAGGCGGCGCTGGTCACGCGCGCCGGTGCGGACGAGTACGTGGACGCGGCGGGCGGTGCGGTGGACGGTGTGCTGGCGCACCTGCCCGGCGGCGCCGACGTCACGTTCGTGGCGTCCGGGCACCCCGGCGTGCTCGACGAGGCGTGCGCGGTCACCCGGCCGGGCGGTGACGTGGTCGTGGTCAGCTACTTCGCCGGTCCGCAGACCTGCGCGCCGAACCCGATGGTGTCCGCCGAGCTGACGGTGCGGTTCTCGGCGCTGTCCACCCCGAGCGACTTCGCCGCGGTGATCAGCAGGCTGGCGTCGGGTGCGATCGACCCGCTTCCGCTGATCACGCACCGGTTCCCGCTGGCCAGAGCCGCCGAGGCGATGCGCGTGCTGGAAGCGGGGACGGGCGGCGTCGGCAAGGTCATGCTGCACTGCACGGGCGAAGGGGGACAGCGATGACGCGCGCCGGGGGACTGACCGTCGGGGTGGTCGGCGGGACCGGGCACACCGGCGGCGAGCTGTGCCGGCTGCTGCTCGGCCACCCGGAGGTCCGCACGATCCTGCCCACCGCGCGCACCGAGGCCGCGTTCGCGCTGGTGCACCCGAACCTGACCGGCAGCGGGCTGGCGTTCCTGCCCGTGGAACGGCTGGCGGAGCGGGCGGGCGAGCTGGACGTGGTCTTCTTCTGCACCCCGTCCGGCGAGGCGATGCGCCAGGCCCGGCACTACGCCGGCCGCGGGGTGTGCACGATCGACCTCGGCGCAGACTTCCGGTTCGCCGACCCTCTTGTCTACCAGCGGGTCTACGGCGCGGAACACGCCGATCCCGGCCTGCTGGCGCAGGCGCGGTACGGCGTGACGGAGCTGAACCGCGACGAGATCGCCACCGCCCGGCTGATCGCCAACCCCGGGTGTTACGCGAACACCGCGATCCTGGCGCTGGCACCGCTGCTGCGCGCGGGCCTGGCGCGGCCGGACGTGCCGATCGGCATCCACGCCGTCAACGGCACCACCGGCGCGGGCAACACCCCGAAGAAGGCGATCATGCACGCCGAGGTGGCCGGGGCGATGCTGTCCTACAGCCTGGAGGGGCACCGGCACGGCCCGGAGCTCGAAGCGTTCTTCACGACGTTCGCCGGGCGGCCGGTCGAGGTGGACCTCGACACCGCCCACGGCAACTTCGCCCGCGGCATCCACCTGCGGGCCGACGTCCACCTCACGGCCGCGCACACGCGGGACGAGCTGCTGGAGCTGTACACCGAGGCGTACGGCGGCGAGCACTTCGTCGTCGTCAACACGCAGCCCAAGCTCGGTGCGCTGAACGAGAAGCAGTACGAGATCTACCCGAACCTGAACCACGTGGTGGGCTCCAACTTCTGCCACCTCGGCCTGGACACGGGCCGCGGCGGACAGGTCGCGAGGATCGTCGCCGTGACCGACAACCTGGTCAAGGGCGCGGCCGGATCGGCGATCCAGAACATGAACGTCGCGCTCGGCATCGACGAGCGCACCGGGCTGACGGCGTACGCGCTGTGAACAGGCTGCGCGACAAGGAGATCCGGCCCGGTGACCGGTGGGTCTACTCGGCCGGGTTCAACGTCCGGCCGGACCTGCGCGACACCGGCCGCATCGACGCGGAGATCCCGGACCTGAGGCGCATCCTCGACGCGGGCGGACGGGTCGCGATCCTGTCGCACCAGGGCAGCCACGGCAGCGCGGACGAGCTCGATCACGTGGCCGCCCACCTCACCACCCGCCTGGGGTCCACAGTGGACTACGTGTGGGACAACGACACCCCGCAGGCGGCACGGCTCGCCGGAGAACTGCGTCCCGGCACGGCCGCCCTGTTCGGCAACACCCGCAGGCACGCCGGCGAGCAGCGCAACGACCCGGCACTGGCCCGCAGGTTCGCCGCGCTCGGTGACGCCGTCGCCGTCGGAGGGTTCTCCAAGGCACACCGGGCACACGCGTCGAACGTGGGCGTCCTGCGCACCCTGCCCGGCTACGTGACCGACAGCGTGCTCCGCGAGACGGAACTCCTCGCACCGTGGGCAGGCCCGTCGGACCGCTTCTCGATCGCGGTCCTCGGCGGCGTCAAGCGGGAGAAGACCATGACGGGTCTGGACGCGGTCAGCCGCCACTACGACGTGGTCGTACCGGGCGGCGTGGTCCTCAACACCGTGCTGAGGGCACTAGGTCACGACGTGGGCGCCTCGGAGCTGGGTGAGGACCCCGAAGGCTGCCTGCGGGTGGCGCGCACGGTGCTCGGCCGCACCGGCCGGGCCAGGATCCACGTCCCCCGCCACGTCACCGTGACGCGCGACGGAGCCGTTCGCATCGTCGGGGTGCACCAGATCCCGCCCGGATGGGCCATCGCCGACCTGGTGCCCAGGCCGTGGCTGCGCGACGCCCTCGCCCGGCTGGTCTCCGGAGGTGGTCGCGCCTTCGTCGCGGGCACGCCGAGCCGGTACGCGGAAGGCTTCCGCAACAGCGCGGACCAGCTGCTCGCCGCGTTCTCCGCGCCGGGCGTGGACGCGCTGCTGATGGGCGGGGACACCGTGGCCGAGCTGCCGTGGGACGGACCCGTCTCCACCGGTGGCGGCGCCGCGCTGCACTTCCTCGCCCACGGGACCTGTCCTGTTCTGGACGCTGTCCGCACTGGACCGGGAGAGGCGGCGTGATGACCGACCTGCGCTTCGTCACCTGCGGGAGGTGCGTCGTCCGGGGCGAGCTGCGCTTCCTCGCCTACAGCACGTGGGTGGTTCTGGATGCCGTGCGCACTGCTCAGACGGAGGCTGCGTGATGATCGACCTTCGCTTCCTCGTCCACGGCCCGTGTTCCGTTCCGGACACTGTCCGTGCTGGTGCCACGGGAGGTCGCGTGACCGTCAGCCTGCGCTTCCTCTCCCACGGCACATGCGCGGTTCTGGATGCCGTGCGCACCGCTCAGACGGAGGCTGCGTGATGATCGACCTCTGCTTCCTCGCCCACGGCGCGTGTCCCGTTCCGGACGCCGCCCGCACCGGACCGGAGGAGACCGCGTGATCATCGACCTGCACGTCCCGACGACGGTCGTCTTCGGGGCGGGCCGCTTCGCCGAGCTGGGCGGTCACGCCGCGCGGTACGGCGGTCGGGTGCTGCTGGTGTGCGGGCGGTCGGCCGCGCGGCAGTACGGGCTGCTCTTGGCGGCCACGGCCGAGCTGGAACGCGCCGGTCTCGTCGTCACGGTGTCGGACAACATCTCCGCGGAGCCGCTGGCGTCCGAAGTGGACGCTGCCGTCGAGGCCGCGGCGCGGGCGCGGTGTGACGTGGTCGTCGCGTTGGGCGGGGGCAGCGCCATCGACGCGGGCAAGGCCGTCGCCGTCGGGCTGCGCGCCGGGGCGGTCGGACCGCTGGTCGGGACGACGCTGGCGGCCACGGGGGGCGCGGTTCCGGTGATCGCCGTTCCGACGATCGCGGGCAGCGGCGCCGAGGTGACCAAGGGCGCCATCATCACCGACGACGCGCGGTCCCTGAAGTCCGGGATCCGGGGTGAGGACCTCTTTCCCCGTGTGGCGATCATCGACCCGGACCTGACGAGCACGGTGCCGGCCGCGGTCGCGGTGGCGTCCGGGTTCGACGCGCTGACCCACGCCGTCGAGGGGTACGTCGCGCGCAAGGCCAACCCGATCACCAGGTCCCTCGCCGAACAGGCGCTGGAGGTGCTCGGCCGCTGCCTCCCGCGGCTGGCTGCGGGAGCGAACGACCCCGCGCTGCGAGAGGAACTCGCGCTCGCCTCGCTGCTCGGCGGGATCAACGTCGCGAACGCCAGCACCTGTCTGCCCCACCGCCTGCAGCAGGCGATGGGCTCGGTGCCGAGGGTGGCGATCTCCCACGGGCGCGGGCTCGCCGCGGTCTACCCGGCCTGGCTGCGTCGCGCGGAACCGCACGCCGGGGACGCGTTCGCCACGGTCGGTCGCGTGCTCGGTGCCGGGGACGCGGTCACCGCGGTGGGCCGGTTGCTCCGCAGCACCGGCGTGGGCGCTTCGCTGCGTTCCCACGGCTTTCGCGCCACCGACGTCGGCACGCTCGTCGGCGGCGTCACCGGGAACACCGGCAACGACCCGATTCCCGGCATCGACGACGACCTAATCCGCTCCCTGTTCGAGGAGTCGTTGTGAATCGCGAGCACATACCGAGGAGAGGCAACCGATGACCGTCGTTCCGCCCGCGCACATCGCGGACCACATGACGACCGAGCTGGACGGACGTTCGTCGTCCGTCTTCCTCGTCCTGTCCGGCCCCGGCGGGACCGGCAAGAGCTCGCTGATCCGCATGTGGCGCAAGGCCGATCCCGACATCGGGTACGTCAAGAACGTCACGACCCGCGGCCGCCGCCCGGCGGACCCGGTGTCCGGAGTGGACGACGACGACTTCTTCGACTTCGTGTCACGGGAACGGTTCCGCGAGCTCGTGGAGACCGATCAGCTGGCCCAGTGGGTCAACCCGCAGGAGGGGTACTACAGCGGAACCCCGCGCCAGCCGCTCCTCGACGCCATCGCACAGCGCCGCGACCTGCTGTTCGACTACACGCCGCAGCTGTACCTGAACCTCCAGCGCGCCTTCCCGGAGCAGGTGGTCGGTGTGTTCGTGGCACCGCCGTCGATGGAGGTGCTGCGCGAACGGCTGACCGGCCGCACGTCGGGGGCGGGGGACAAGCTCCAGCTGAAGTTCAACATGGGCGTGCAGGACCTGTCCTATGTGGACATGCACCGCTACCACGTGACGAACCACGACCTGACGGAGACCCTGGAGACGCTGCGCGGCATCCTGCGCGCGGAGAAGTCGCGGCTGGACCGGCTGCCCGAGCTGCGCGAGCGGTACGAGGCGATGAAGGACCGCCGCCAGATGCTCTTCTACTACGACCCCGCCGGGACTCGCATTGACGGCATCTGACGATCCGGGCGGGACGGCCCACGACTGGGGGTCGATCTGCAACACGCGGGACCTGAGCAGGTACGTGCCGTTCGTGGCGGGCGGGTTCCACCTCGGGTGGATCCACCGCACCAGGGTGGGCCTGGTCCGCGCCGAGCGGGTGTTCACGGTCCTCCCGGACCTGGTCGTGCTGGGCGAAGGCCTGGCGACGCCCGCGCAGCGGACCGCCGCGGTGGCGGAACTGGCGCAGCGGTGGCGAGAGCTCGGTGTCGTCCCCGGCTGGCGCGACGAGCTGTACGACGTCGTCCCGTACCCCGGCGGTCCGGTGGTCATGCGGATGGAACGCGCTCTCACCAGGCTGTTCGGGCTCATCAACATCGGCGCGCACGTCAACGGCTACGTCCGGGACGGGGCGGACGTGCTGATGTGGGTCGCCAGGCGGTCGCCGGACAAACCCACGTACCCCGGCCTGCTGGACCAGATGGTCGCGGGCGGGGTCATCGCGTCGATGACCCCGGAGGCGGTGGCGCGCAAGGAGGCGTGGGAGGAGGCCGGCATCGGCGCCGGTCTGATCGGTCCGCTCCGGCAGACCAGTGCAGTCACGATGTTCATGGAGCACGGTGACGTGATCTCCCGCGACTTCGAGCACGTCTTCGACCTGGAACTGCCGGCGGACTTCGTGCCGAGGCCGGTCGACGCGGAGGTCGCGGGGTTCGAGCTGTACCCCGTCGACAAGCTGCTGGACGTGGTGACCGGGTCGGCCGAGTTCAAACCGGACTGCAACCTCGTGGTCCTCGACTTCCTGATCCGGCACGACCACCTCCGCGCGGGGGATCCGCTGTACCAGCAGTCCGTTCTCGGGCTCAGAAGGGGAGTGCTATGACCACCGTCAACGACGTGCGAGCCGATGTCGATCTCGCGGTCCGGGCCGCGGGGTACCGGATGGACGTCATCGACCTGATCCGCTCGGCGGGCAACGGGCACATGGCGGGCAGCTTGTCCTGTTTGGACATTCTGACCGTGCTGTACGAACGGGTTCTGCGGATCTCGCCGGAGACCTTGGAGCACCCGGAACGGGACCGGTACGTGCAGAGCAAGGGTCACGCGGTGGAGGCGCTGTACGTCGTCCTCGCGGGCGCGGGACTGCTCGACCGCGCGTTGCTCGACACCTACCTGAGGTTCGGCACGAAGCTGGTCGGCCACGCCACCCGTTCCGTGCCCGGCATCGAGCAGTCCACGGGAGCGCTGGGGCACGGGTTGTCCATCGGCGTCGGCATGGCGATCGCCGGGAAGCAGAACGGGCTCGGCTACCGCGTGTTCGTGCTCATGGGTGACGGCGAGCTCGCGGAGGGGTCGGTGTGGGAGGCCGCGATGTCCGCGGGCCACTACGACCTCGACAACCTGGTGGCGATCGTCGACCGCAACCGCTACCAGATCGCGGGTTCGACCGCGGAGATCATGAACTCCGAGCCGCTGGCGGAGAAGTTCGCCGCCTTCGGCTGGACCGTGCACGAGATCGACGGGCACGACCTCGTCCAGATCGAGCACACCCTGTCCTCGGCGCCCACGGTGCCCGGCCGTCCGACCGTGGTGCTGGCGGACACCGTCAAGGGCAGCGGCATCTCGTACATGGAGCACAACATCCGCTGGCACCACAAGGTGCCGAACGACGAGGAGTACGCCGTCGCGCGGCAGGACGTCGAGAACCGCATCGCGGAGCTGAGGAGCAGGGCATGAGCCAGAACACCGTGGCCGAGCCGAGGCTCGCGAACCTCCAGGTGCTCGACGCGACCCTGCGCGACCTCGCGGCCTCCGACCCGGCCATCCGGGTGCTCACGGCGGACTCGCGCATCTCGGGCAAGCTCGAACCGTTCGCCCGGGAGTTCCCGGACCGCGTGGTCGAGCTCGGGATCGCCGAGCAGAACCTGGTCGGCGTGGCCGCCGGGCTCGCGTCGTGCGGGATGAAGCCGTTCGTGATCTCTCCCGCCTGCTTCCTGACCGCCAGGTCGCTCGAACAGATCAAGGTGGACGTCGGCTACGGCGGCAACGCCGTGCGGCTCATCGGGATCAGCGCGGGGATCAGCTACGGCGCGCTCGGTGCCTCGCACCACTCGATCGCCGACTACGCGGCGCTGCGCGCGATGCCCGGCATCCCCGTCGTGGCGCCCGCGGACAACTGCGAGGCGGAGGCGGCCATCCGGCTGGCGGCGGCGACCGACGGTCCCATGTACGTCCGGTTCGGGAAACGGGCCTTGGCGTGCGTGCACGGGCCCGCGTCCGAACCCGTGGCGGTCGAGCGCGCCACCCGGCTGCGGACCGGGGGCGACGTGGGCATCATCGCGACCGGCGAGACGGTGGGCATCGCTCTCGGCGCGGCGGAGGCGCTGGCACGCGACGGCGTCGAGGCGACGGTCGTCAGCATGCCGATGGTGCGGCCGCTGGACACCACGACGCTGTTCGACGTCGCGCGCCGGGTGCGCGGGCTCATCGTGGCCGAGGAGCACAGCGTGCACGGGGGTCTTGGGGAGGCGTGCGCGGCCGCGCTCATGACCGAGGGCGTTCCGGTGCGGTTCCGTGCGCTGGGCATCCCGGACGAGCCGATCGTCAACGGTCCGCAGCTCGACGTCCTGGCGCACTACGGCATCGGCGCGGACCGGCTCGCCGCACTGGCCGGGGAGCTGCTCGGGTGACGGCGACGACCGGCTGGGAGTCGCTGACCAGGTTGCCGGAGAAGGCGTCCGCGTTCCGCGCCGACCCGCTGGCGCGAACGGCACTGGCGGTCGCCGGGGAGAGCGATCTCGCCGCCCGGCTGTGGGATCTGGCCCTGGTCGTCGTGAAGCCGGAGGCGCTGGTCAGCGGGCGCATGGCGGGCGTCCGCCGGTTCCTCGCCGCGCACGGGCTGTCGGTCGTCGCCTCGTTCGACGCCGAGCTGGACGCCGCGCGGTCGCACGCCCTGTGGTCGTATCCGTGGGTCAAGGCGACCACCGACCGCATCCGCCTGCACGTGATGATGTCCGAACGGGAGCAGGCCCGGTGCCTGCTGGTGCGCAGGGACGAGCCCGGCGGCGACGTGCCGCTGACGATGTGGGTCGCCGTGCGCAAGGGTTCGTCGAACGGGCGGCGGCGGACGGCCGGGCAGCTGCGCACCGAGCTGGGCATGTCCAACCGCATGATCGCGTTCGTGCACTGCCCCGACGAACCCGCCGACCTGCTGCGCGACATGTACGTGCTCGGTGGCGCACCGGCGGTCGGCCTGCTCTTCACCGCGCCGCGGACGGCCGTGCGGACCGAGCCGTGGGCATCGGTCACGCCGGCCGGGACGAGCCTGGACCTGCCCGTCCTGCTGGACGGCCTGACGCCGCACGGCCGGGAGCAGATGCGGGCACGGCTGACGGCGCTGCGCGAAGGCGGCGAGCCGACCGGCCTGGACGACGCGCTGCACGAGGTCCGCTCGTGGGGCGC
Source organism: Lentzea kristufekii (assembly GCF_033949925.1). NCBI lineage: Bacteria > Bacillati > Actinomycetota > Actinomycetes > Pseudonocardiales > Pseudonocardiaceae > Lentzea > Lentzea kristufekii. Next base: position 16,570 of record NZ_JAXAVV010000007.1, on the reverse strand, counting down.
GCGTGGCCGATGGCCGGAGTGCGCCCTCGCCGCCGAACTGATCCCGCACGACCTGCCCGGAGTCACGGCGGAGTTCGACCGCCTCTCCGTCGAGCAGCTCGCCGGCCTGTGGCAGTGCTCCGCGGACACCACGCGCAGGACGACCGAGGTCTTCTGAGTCGATCCTCATGGCCGGTCTGACCTGCGCGTTCTCCGCGTCAGGACAGACCGCCCGCGACATCGCGCCCTTGTGTCATCCGGCCGCTCGTGCCTATATTTGCCGAATCAGCAGAATGTAAGCGCTTACATAACAAAGAGTCACATGTAAGCGCTTACATTCACCAGGCGGTGACGAACAGGGCGGCGAGCAGCGCAGATGGGAAAGCCAGCCTCTCCCGAGGCCAAGCCGGGGGCGACGATCTACTCGGTCGCCGAGCACGCCGGCGTCAGCATCGCCACCGTGTCGCGGGTGCTGCAGGGTGCTGCGGTCGTCGCCGAGGCCACCCGGCAGAAGGTGCTCACCGCCGTGGACGCGCTCGGGTACGTGCCGCTCGGCGCCGCCCGCAGTCTCGCGGTGCGGCACCACGAGGCGCACGGGCTCGTGCTGCCGGAGCTGTCCGGGCCCTACTACGCCGAGCTGCTCATGGGTTTCGAGGCTCGCGCCGCCGAGCTCGACCAGTCCGTCGTGCTCGTGCTCACCGACAGCAGGACCGATCTGGTCGCGGCGGTGCGGCAGCTCGCGACCAGGGTCGACGCCATCGCGGTGTTCGGGTCGGCGGCGATCCCGGCGGACGTGGTGCGGTCGCTGCGCGCCAAGAAGCCCGTCGTCGTCATCGCGGGTGAGCCGCACGACGGCATCGAGGCGGTCGTGGCGGAGAACGTCGAGAGTGCGCGGGAGCTGGCCGGGCACGTGCTGGACCACGGCCGGCGGCGCGTGCTGTTCGTCGGTGATCCGGACAGCGGGTCCGACGTGCGCAACCGGCACGCCGGCTACGTCGCGGCGCACCGGGATCGCGGGCTCGACGCGGCGGAACCGGTCCGGGTCGCGCTGAGCGAGGCCGACGGTGCCGCGTTCGCACGGCGGTTGCTCGCGGGTGAGCACGAGGCGGACGCCCTCATGTGCGCCAACGACGAGCTCGCGTTGTCGATCATGACCGCGCTGCAGGACGCGGGCAGGGACGTGCCGGGCGACGTCGCGGTCGTCGGCTGGGACGACGTCATGACCTCGCGGTACGTGCGGCCGGGTCTCACGACCGTGCGCCAGCCCGTCCACGAGCTCGGCGCGCTGGCCGCGAGCCGCCTGCACGAACTGGTGAGCGGAGAGCCGCCGCGCGAAGACGCGCAGATGCTGCCGACGCAGCTCGTGGTGCGCGGCTCGTGCGGCTGCACCTGATCACCGCATCCGAAGACGAAGGCCCGAGAGGAAGCGAGAAGCAATGGCGCGCAGAACTTCCAAGACGCTCGCGGGGGTGTCGGCCCTGGTGCTGGTCCTCGCCGCCTGCGGGCGCGGCGACGACCAGTCCGGTGGGCAGACGGGCACCGACGTCGCGCAGGGGCCGGCCACCGGCACGATCACCGTCTGGGCCATGGGCGCGGAGGGGGAGAAGCTCCCCGCGCTCGCGGAGGAGTTCGAGAAGGCCAACCCCGGCGTCGACGTCCAGGTGACCGCTATCCCGTGGGACGCCGCCCACAACAAGTTCACCTCGGCGATCGCCGCGGGGCAGGTGCCCGACGCGGCCATGGTGGGGTCGACGTGGATGGGTGAGTTCGCGGGCATGGGTGCACTCGACCCGACGCCGTCCTCGATCGACAAGGGCGCGTTCTTCGACGGCGCGCAACGCACGACCGAAGTGGACGGAACGTCCTACGGAATTCCCTGGTACGTCGAGACGAGGCTCCTCTACTACCGCAAGGACCTGGCCAAGACGGCCGGGTACGAGACACCGCCGAAGGACTGGCCGGGCCTCAAGGAGATGGCCAGGGCCATGCAGGCCAAGGCCGGCGCCAAGTGGGGCATCGGGCTGCAGGCCGGCGGCACCGGGTCGTGGCAGTCGCTGCTGCCCTTCGCCTGGTCGAACGGCGCGTCGCTGACCAAGAACGGCGACTCCGCCTACAACTTCGACAGCCCGGAGATGCGGGAGACGCTGGAGTACTACGGCTCGTTCTTCTCCGAGGGCATCGCGGACAAGGAGGCGCCCGCGCAACCCACGACCGAGCCGGACTTCGCCAGCGGGCGCGTGCCGATGTTCATCTCCGGCCCGTGGATGATGTCCGCGGTCGAGAAGGTCGGCGGCGAGGGCTTCAAGGACAAGTACGACGTCATGCCCATGCCGACGAAGAAGACCTCGTCGAGCTTCGTCGGCGGCTCGAACCTCGTCGTGTTCAAGGAGACGAAGAACCGCGACTCGGCCTGGAAGTTCGTGCAGTGGCTGGCGAACCCGCAGACGCAGGTGAAGTGGTACCAGCGGTCGACCGACCTGCCGTCGGTCAAGAGCGCCTGGCAGGACCCGGCACTCACCGCCGACACCAAGCTCGCGACGTTCGGCAGGCAGCTCGACACGGCGCAGTCGCCGCCGACCTTCGCCACCTGGGAGCAGGCGATCACCGCGCTCGACACGGAGGTCGAGAAGGTGGCCCGCTCGGGCGCCGACGCGGCCGGTGCGCTGAAGGCCGCCCAGGCCGCCGCGGACTCCATCGGTACCGGCAGGTGAGCTCGCCCGTCGCGGTGCGCCGCCGTGGGGTGGAACGGGCGGCGTGGTTCCTCGTCCTCCCGTTCTGCCTGCTCTTCGGCATCTTCACGGCGTGGCCTGTGGTCCAGTCGCTCTTCATGAGCTTCACCGACACCCGCAACCGGGACCTGCGCTCGCCGTTCGCGGTGGAGTTCGTCGGGCTGGACAACTACGTCAAGGCGTTCGCCGACCCGCTGTTCCGCACGGCGGCGGCGAACACCGCGTACTTCGTGCTGGTCGGCGTGCCGCTCACGCTGATCATCGCGCTCGCCGCGGCGGTGGTGCTGGACAAGGGGATCACGCGGTTCCGCGCGTTCTTCCGGCTGGGCTTCTACACGCCGGTGATCACCTCGATCGTCGCGGTCGCGGTGGTGTGGAGGTTCCTGCTGCAGGACGAGTTCGGGCTGATCAACACAGTGCTCGGCTGGGTCGGTGTCGAGGGGCCGAACTGGCTCGGTGACCCGGACTGGTCGATGCCCGCGCTGATCCTCATGGCCGCGTGGCGCAACTTCGGCACCGCGATGATCATCTTCCTGGCCGGGCTGCAGGCGGTTCCGGCGTCGCTGCACGAGGCGGCGTCGATCGACGGCGCCGGTCCGGTGCGGCGGTTCCGGTACATCACGCTGCCGTTGCTGCGCCCGACGCTGCTGTTCGTCTCGGTGACGACGGCGATCGGCTACCTGCAGTTCTTCGAGGAGCCGTACGTCATGACCAACGGCGGTCCGCTCAACTCGACGATCTCCGCGTCGATGTACACCTACCGGCAGTTCGGGTTCGGCAACTACGGCTACGCCTCCGCCATGAGCTACCTGATCTTCGTGGTGATCGCGGTCGTCACCGTCCTGCAGTTCCGGTTGTTGCGCGAGAGGGGATGACATGACCGCAAGCCGCACGAAGAACCGTTGGTGGATCTACGTTCCGCTCACGGTCGCGTTCGTCGCCGTCGTCTCGCCGTTCGTCTGGATGGTCCTCGGCAGCTTCAAGGGCGAGGGCGAGATCCGGGCCAACCCGCCGACCTGGTGGCCGGAGGCCGCGTCCCTGGACAACTACACGCAGCTGTTCGCCCGCCTGCAGTTCGGGACGTACTTCCTCAACTCGGCGATCGTGGCCGTGCTGGTGACCGCCGGCAACCTGATCTTCTGCTCGATGGTCGGCTACGCACTCGCGATGCTGGAGTTCCGGGGCAAGCGGGCGCTCTTCGTCGTCGTCATGGCGACGCTGATGATCCCCGGCGTGGTCACGTTCGTGCCGCTGTACGTCCTCGTCGTCAACGCGGGCCTGGCGAACTCGCTGCCCGCGCTGATCCTGCCGTTCCTCGCCTCCCCGTTCGGCGTCTTCCTGATGCGCCAGTACATCGTGGGCCTGCCGAAGGAACTGCTCGACGCCGGACGCGTCGACGGCGCCGGCGAGGTGCGCATCTTCGCCCGGATCATCCTGCCGCTGTGCGGCCCGGCGCTCGCCACGCTCGGCATCCTCACGTTCCTGGGCAGCTGGAACAACTTCCTCTGGCCGCTGGTGGTGGCGCAGCAGGAGAGCGAGTACACGCTCCCGGTCGCGCTCGCCCTCTACTCGACCGGCCAGAACTCGATCCAGTACGGCCTGCTGCTCGCCGGGGCCACGATCGTCGTCCTCCCTGTCCTGCTCGTGTTCCTCGTCTTCCAGCGGCGCTTCATCGAAGGCATCGCGACCACCGGCATCAAGTGAGAAGTCCGAAGGGGGCTCACATGACATCGCCAGCCAGGATCAGCCGCCGAACCCTGCTCGCCGCGAGCGCGGCCGCACTCGCCGTTCCCGCGTCCGCCGCGGCCGCGCCGAGGCACGCCGACCCCGTCCGGATCCGGGGATGGGCCCGCGACACCTGGCGCAGCCTCGTCGCCATGACCCCGGCGAACACGGGCCTGCCCGCCGACAACATCCCCGAGTCGCTCGCCCCGGCCGACCGCTCGGGCTACACCTCGCCGACGAACATCGGCGGCTACCTGTGGTCGACGGTCGTGGCCCGCGAACTCGGCTTCATCTCGCCGGGGGAGGCGTCCGCCCGGCTCGTCCGGACGCTGTCCACAGTGGAACGGATGGAACACCACACCCCGAGCGGCATGTACTTCAACTGGTACGACGAGGCGACCGGGAAGGCGTTGCGGGCCTGGCCCGGTACCGGCGCGACGGTCCACCCGTTCTGCTCCAGCGTGGACAACGGCTGGCTGGGCGCGGCACTGCTGGTCGTGGCGGAGTCCGACCGCGCCGCGGCGGGACAGGCGCGGCGGATCTTCGGCCGGATGCGGTGGGACGCCTTCTACAACCCCGGCGACGACCCCGCGCACCCCGTGCGGCCGGGTGGCCTGATCCACGGAGGGTTCTTCCCGTTCGACCACGACCGGCCGGGCGGGGTGTACCAGGGCACGCACATCGGCGGCGACCCCGTGTGGCTGACCACGCACCACTACGACACCACGGTGTCCGAAACGCGCATCACCAGCTACCTCGGCATCATCACGGGCCAGATCCCGCCGAAGCAGTACTTCGCGATGTGGCGGACCCTGCCGGCCTCGTGCGACTGGTCGTGGCACGAGATGCAGCCGGTGGGGGAGAACCGGACCTACTACGGCATCGAGGTCTTCGAGGGCGCCTACACCTACCGCGGCATGCGGATCGTGCCGGGCTGGGGCGGTTCGATGTTCGAGGAGCTCATGCCGGACGTGTTCGTGCCCGAGGCGAAATGGGCGCCGCGGTCGTGGGGCCGCAACCACCCGCTGCACGTGCGCGCGCAACGCGAACACGGGCTGCTCGAGGCGAAGTACGGGTTCTGGGGCTTCAGCCCGGCCAGCAACCCGGCCGGCGGGTACCGCGAGTACGGCGTCGACGCGCTCGGCATGGGACCCGGCGGCGAGCCGGGGAACCCCGCCAGCGGCTACTTCTCCGACCAGGAGATGACGAACTACGACATCGGCTTCGGAACTTGCCGACCCGCCACCGCGCCTACACCGGTCTTCGGCGACGGTGTCGTCACGCCGCACGCGGCGTTCCTGGCGATGATGCACGAGCGCGACGAGGCGTACACCAACCTGGTGAAGATCCAGGAGGACCTCCGCGCCTACGGGACGGGCGGGTTCTTCGACGCGGTCGCCGTGCGGTCGGGCACCATCGCGCGCCGCTACCTCTCGCTGGACCAGGCGATGGTCATGGGAGCGATCGGGAACGTGCTGTGCCGCGACGTGATCCGCAGGGCGTTCTCGACACCGGCGGTCGAACGCGCACTGCGTCCGGTGATCGGTGTCGAGGAGTTCGGCGCGAGCCGAGTCCGATGAGTGGTGGAGGTGATGGGATGCGGCCGGTGCGGCTGATCTCCGAGGACGGTGTCGAGTACCGCGACCTCAACGGCAACGGCGTCATGGATCCCTACGAGGATCCGCGGCTGCCCGTGGCCGAACGGGTCGAGGACCTGCTGGGGCGGCTTTCGCTGGAGGAGAAGGCGGGCCTGCTGTTCCACACCGTCATCGAGGCGGGCACGGACGGCACGGTGAAGGAGGCCCCCGGTGCCATCAGCAAGTCGCCCACGAGCGTTGTGGTGACGCAGAAACACCTGTCGCACTTCAACGTGCACGCGTTGCACGACGCACGGATGGCGGCGCGCTGGTACAACAACCTCCAGCTCATCGCCGAAACCACGCCGCACGGCATCCCGGTCACGATCTCCACCGACCCGCGGCACGCGTTCATCGAGAACGCCGGGGTGTCGTTCAGCGCCAAGGCGTTCTCCCAGTGGCCCGAGTCGCTGGGGCTCGCCGCACTGCGCGATCCGGCGCTGGTGGAACGGTTCGCCGACATCGCCCGCCAGGAGTACGTCGCGGTGGGCATCCGCTGCGCCCTGCACCCTGCGATCGACCTGGCCACCGAACCGCGCTGGGCGCGGCAGGCCGGAACGTTCGGCCAGGACAGCGTGCTGACGGCGGACCTTGCCGTGGCGTACGTGCGAGGTTTCCAGGGCACGTCACTGGGGCGAGAGTCGGTCGCCTGCACCAGCAAGCACTTCCCCGGCGGCGGCCCGCAGAAGGACGGCGAGGACGCGCACTTCCCGTACGGCCGCGAGCAGGTCTACCCCGGCGGCCGGTTCGCCGACCACCTCGCCCCCTTCCGCGCCGTCGTCGAGGCGGGCACCGCGGCCGTGATGCCGTACTACGGCATGCCGATCGGCCTGGAGGTGGACGGCGAGACGATCGAGGAGGTCGGGTTCGGCTACAACCGCCAGGTGGTCACCGGGATGCTGCGCGAGGGCCTCGGCTTCGACGGCGTGGTGCTCACCGACTGGGAACTCGTCATGGACAACCACGTGGGCGACAAGGTGCTGCCCGCACGTGCTTGGGGCGTCGAGCACCTCGACGCGCACGGCCGCATGGAGCTGATCCTCGCGGCGGGCGCCGACCAGTTCGGTGGCGAGGAATGCGTCGAGGTGCTGCTGGAACTGGTGGCACAGGGACGCGTGAGCGAGGCTCGGATCGACGAGTCGGCCCGCAGGCTCCTCACCGTCAAGTTCCGCCTGGGCCTGTTCGACGATCCCTTCGTGGACGAGGACCGGGCCGCGGAGACCGTGGGACGGCAGGACTTCCGCGACGAGGGCCACGCCGCGCAGGCTCGTTCGGTCACCGTCCTGCACAGGGGCGAGGACGCGGCCCGGTTGCCCTTGAGGCCGGGCTTGAAGCTCTACGTGGAGAACGTCTCGCCCGAGGTCGCCGCGCGCCTGGGGACCGTGGTCGCCACACCGGAGGAGGCGGACGTGGCGCTGGTGCGCCTGATGGCCCCGTTCGAGCCGCGGTCGGACCTGTTCCTCGAATCGTGGTTCCACCAGGGCTCACTGGAGTTCCCGCCGGGCCTGGCCGCGCGCCTGGCCCGGATCTCGGCGGTCTGCCCGCTGGTCGTGGACGTGACGCTGGACCGTGCCGCGGTGCTGACACCGTTGTTGCAGGTCGCGTCGACGTTGATGGTCAGCTACGGCACCACGGACGAGGCCCTGGCCGACGCGGTGTCGGGGGTCATCCCGCCGGAGGGCAGGCTGCCGTTCGACCTGCCGCGCTCCATGGAGCAGGTGCGCCGGCACCCCGAGGACGTGGCGGGCTACGAGGACCCGCTCTTCCCCTTCGGCCACAGGGCATAGCGCGCGGAGTTTCACGGATCCGCAGGTGTATTCGGGCGCACAGCGGGTATGCGTGGCCTGCCGGCAGCGGACCGCCGGTCCGTTGTGGAGTCCAGCGTGCGGTCTCGTCGCGGACCGGGGCGCTGCACAGGGAGGAATCACCGATGCGAATCCTGGTGCTGCGCGCACTCGGACTGGGCGACCTGCTCACCGCTGTACCCGCGCTGCGCGGCTTGCGCCGGGCGTTCCCCGGCGCCGAGATCACGCTCGCCGCGCCCGGCTGGCTGGCGGACGCGGTGGCGAGGATCGACGCCGTCGACCGGCTGCTGCCCACCGACGGCCTCACGCACATCGAGTACGACCGCCCCGATCTCGCCGTCAACCTGCACGGCCGCGGACCGCAGAGCGTCGAGCGGCTGATGGCCACGCGGCCCCGGCTGCTGATCACCCACGACGAGTGGCCGGAAGAGCGCCACGAGGTGCTGAGGTGGTGTGACCTCCTGGAACAGCACGGAACTCCGTGCGATGCGGACGATCTGCGGCTGTCTCCGGCCGGACCGCGCACCGAGCGGATCGTGGTTCATCCAGGTGCGAGCCACGGCGCGCGCAGGTGGCCGGTGGAGCGGTTCGCCGAGGTGGTGCGGGAGTTGGACGGCCACGACGTCGTGGTGACGGCCAGTCCGTCCGAACTCGAGGCGGCTCGCCGGATCGTGCCCGAACCCGTGTGCGGCAGCCTCGCCCGGCTGCTCGACCTCGTCGCCACGGCCGGGCTCGTGATCTGCGGCGACACCGGGGTGGCGCACGTCGCGACGGCCTACGGCACGCCGTCCGTGCTGCTGTTCGGTCCGATGCCGCCGAGCCTGTGGGGTCCCCGTTCCGGGCCGCACCACGTGCTGTGGCACGGCGGAACGGGGGACACGTTGGCCTCCGAGCCGGACCCCGGTCTGCTGCGGATCACCGTGGACGAGGTCCTGGAGGCGGTGAAGGACTTCCGGCTGGTCACGGCAGGCCGAGGTGCACGACCTTGACGGTGGTCATCTCGTCGAGCAGTTCGGGTCCGTAACCGAACCCCGTGCCGGACGCGCCACGAGGCTGAGCCGCGCCGCCGGGAGCGCCACCGAACACGGCGTTCACCTTCACCGTGCCGACCGGCAGGGCGCGCCAGGCCTGCTGCGCGTGCTCCATCGAGCGGGTCAGCACCGTCGCCGCCAGGCCGTACTCGCCGGAGCACGCCTCGCGCAGGCCTTCGTCGAACGACGGCACCACGCACACCGGCGCCACCGGGCCGAACGTCTCCTCGCGCATGATCCGCATGTCCGGCGTGCAGCCGGTGAGCACGGTGGCCGGGTAGTGCGCGCCGGGGGCGGCCGGGATCTCACCACCGGTCAGCGCCCGCGCGCCGGCCTCGAGCGCTTCGGCGACCTGGGCGTGCACGAACTCGCGATGCCTGTTGTCCACCAACGGTTGTGCGTTGGCCGTCCACTCCTTCGCGCGAGCGCACAGCGCGTTGACGAACGCCTCGGCGACCTCTTCGTGCACGTAGATCCGTTCCACCGAGGTGCAGAGCTGGCCCGCGTTGGTGAACGCGCCGAGCGCCGCCTGCTCGGCGGCCCGGTCCGGATCGACGTCCGCGTCGACGAGCAACGGGTCGTTGCCCCCGTTCTCCAGCAACAACTTCGCCCGCGACGCCTGAGCGATGGCACGTCCTGTCGCGGTGCTGCCGACGTGCGCGACGACGTCGACGTCTTCGCGCACGAGCTGCGCGCCCGTCGTTCCGTCACCGATCAACGTTCGCAGCACGTCCGCGGGAAAGTGCGGCCGTAGCACCGTGTCGAGCAGCATGCCGGTGTGCGGACAGCGTTCGCTCGGCTTGTGCAGCACGGTGTTGCCGGTGACCAGCGCCGCGCCGAGCAGTCCGCAGGCGACGGCCACCGGGTCGTTCCACGGTGTGAGCGCCACGACGACACCGCGCGGTTCCGGGATCATGAAGTCCACGGCCGAACCGAGCAGTGACCGTCCGCGGTGGACCGGGCCGAGCTCGGCGTACTGCTCCAGCGTGGACGCGCCGGCGAGCACACCTTCCCGCGCCGACGCGTACGGCCTGCCCGTCTCGGTCTCCACCACGATCGCGAGGTCACCGGCCCGCGCCCGGAGGTCCGCGGCGGCCGCCTTCACCGCGGCACCGCGTTCGGCCGCGGACGTGGCGGCCCACGCGGTCTGCGCTTTCCTGGCGGCCGCCACCGCTGTTGTCGTCTCGGTCTCGGACGCGGCCGGGAGCCAGCCGACCAGCTGACCGTCGAGTGGACTGTGGACGTCGATGGCGTGGGTGGCGGTCATGCGATCCGGGTACCCGGACGTCCCGGTCGAAACATGGAGGAACCATGCCCGGACGAGAGGAACTCCCCAGCACGGTGGCGCGGTCGTCGAAGAAGGCGCAGCGCACCTGGACAAAGGCCCACGACTCGGCCGTGGAGACCTACGGAGAGGGCGAACGTGCGCACCGCACGGCGTTCTCCGCGTTGAAGCACTCGTTCGAGAAGGTCGGCGACCATTGGGAAGCCAAGGCAGAAAAAGGACCTTCCGACCGTCAGGCGGCCAGGAGCACGCCGGCACAGGGTGAGACCGCCGGTGGCGTGGACGCGAACGCGAGCAAGGAACACCTGTACGACATCGCGAAACGGCTGAAGATCGACGGCCGCTCGCGGATGACCAAGGACCAGCTCGTCGAGGCGATCGGCAGGGCGAACGACCGTGCGACAGCGGCTGCCCGCTCGTGATGGTCGCCGTCGCCGCTGACGACGGTTTCTGACTCAGCGTTCCGAGCGGGTCACAACGCGTTGTCCTCCGTGGTGGGGAGAACCGCTTCGGTGAGTAGCGTTTCAAGCCGTTCTTCTCGGCTAAATCTCCTCTATGGATCGGACCATCGAGGCGGTGCTCTTCGACCGCGACGGCACGCTCGTCCGTGATGTGCCGTACAACGGCGACCCGGCTCGCGTGGAGCTGATGCCCGGCGCCCGTGAAGCGATCAGGGACCTGCGCGCACACGGAGTGCGCACCGGAGTGGTGAGCAACCAGTCCGGAATCGGCAGGGGACTGCTCACCGAAGGCCAGGTGCGCGCGGTCAACGCCCGCGTGGAGGAACTGCTCGGACGGTTCGGCACGTGGCAGATCTGCCCGCACCACCCGGATGACGGCTGTGCGTGCCGCAAACCCGCGCCCGGCCTGGTGCTCGCGGCGTGCGAGGCGCTCGGGGTGAGTCCGCAACGCACGGTGGTCGTGGGAGACATCGAGGCCGACGTCGTGGCCGCGCGCAACGCGGGCGCGACGTCCGTGCTGGTCCCCACGGACGTGACCCGGCCGGAAGAGGTGGAACGCGCGCCGCGCACGGCCGCGGATCTGCGTGCCGCGATGGGGATGATCCTGTGAGGACGTTGGTGGCGCGCTTGGACAGTGACGGCGACGTGCTGCTCGCGGGTCCGGCGATTCGCGCGGCGGCCGCGTCCGGCGAGGTCGTCCTGATGTGCGGGCCCGGCGGAGTGCGGGCGGCCGAACTGCTGCCCGGCGTGAACCGGATCATCGAGTGGGAATGCCCGTGGATCGTGAACCCGGCGCCCGAGGTCCGGCCGATCGACATCGAGGCCGTGGTGGCACTCGTGCACGGAGTCCGGGCCGACGTGGCGCTGGTGCTGACGTCGTTCCACCAGAGCCCGTTGCCGCTGGCCCTGCTGCTGCGGCTCGCCGGGGTGCCGAAGATCGTGGCGCGCTCGACCGACTACCCCGGTTCACTGCTGGACGTGCGGCTGACCGGCGACCCGGACGTGCCCGAGGCCGAACGGGCGTTGGAGGTCGCGCGCGCGGCCGGGTTCGAGCTGCCGCCGGGCGACGACGGCCGGCTCGCCGTGCTCGGCCCGCCCGAACTCGAACTCGCTGAACTGAGCCACCCGTACGTGGTGGTGCACCCCGGTGCGACGGCGCCCGCCCGCACCTGGTCGCCCGACCGGTGGGCGAAGGCCGTGGTCGCGTTGAACGCGGCAGGGCATCGCGTGGTCGTGACCGGCGGACCGGCGGAAGCCGCTCTGACCGCTCATGTCGCCGGCGCGTGCGGGACAGATCTGGGCGGGCGCACCACCTTCCGCGAGCTGAGCGGCGTGCTGGCCGGTGCCGAGGCGGTCGTCGTCGGCAACACCGGCCCTGCTCACCTCGCGGTCGCGGTCGGCACACCGGTCGTGTCGTTGTTCGCACCGGTCGTGCCCGCGGCCCGCTGGGCACCGCACGGAGAACACGTCCTGCTCGGCGACCAGCACGCACGGTGCCGGAACAGCCGTGCCCGCGAATGTCCGACACCCGGCCACCCATGTCTCGACCTCGTGGAACCCGCCGAGGTCGTCGCGGCCGTCGCGGAGGTGACCCGATGAGGATCCTGCTCTGGCACGTGCACGGGTCCTGGACGAACTCCTTCGTCCAGGGCGACCACGACTACCTGGTCGTCGGCCCTCCTGACGGCATCGGGCTCGCCGGACGTCCCTGGCGTGCGACCGAAACGTCTCTGTCCGAAGTGGACGCCGATCTCGCGGTGGTGCAGCAGCCGGAGCAACTCGGCCTGGTACCGCGCGGTGTTCCGGTGGTGTACCTGGAGCACAACACGCCGAGCGCGCCGGGACAGCGGCATCCGATGGCGGACTGGGACGGGCTCCTGGTGCACGTCACGCACTTCAACGACCTGATGTGGGACTGCGGATCCACCCGGACGGTCGTCGTCGAGCACGGCGTCGTCGACCCCGGCCCGCTCTACACCGGCGAGCTCGCCCGCGCGGCCGCGGTCGTCAACGACCCGGTCCGGCGCGGCCGGATCGTCGGCACCGACCTGCTGCCGCGGTTCGAGCCGATCGACGTGTTCGGGATGAACACCGAGCCGATCGGTGGTCTGGGTGATCACGACCTCGGCTCGCTGCACCGGGAACTGGCTCGGCGGCGCGTCTACGTCCATCCGATGCGCTGGACCTCGCTGGGGTTGTCGCTCATCGAGGCGATGCACATCGGCATGCCGGTCGTGGCGCTCGCGTGCACCGAGGCCGTGCGCGCGGTGCCTGAGGAGGCCGGAACGGTCTCGACGGACGTGGAGGACCTGGTGCGCGCGACGCGGGAACTGATCGCGGATCCCGCTCTCGCCCACGAGAAGGGAAAGAGGGCGCGCGAGTTCGCGTTGGCCCGGTACGGACTCGATGCGTTCCTGCGGAGCTGGGACGACGTGGCGAAGGAGGTGGCCGGATGAGGATCGTGACGATCTCCGAACATGCCAGCCCGCTGGCGGTGGCGCGATGAGCGTCGAGAAGCACCTGAACGGCTTGGCCGGCACGCTGACCGCACTGCGGGCACAAGCCCCGCGGCTCACCCGCTGGGGCAGCACGCTCGCCCGCAGGCTCACCGAGGGCGGCAGGCTGCTCGCCGCGGGCAACGGCGGGTCCGCCGCCGAGGCGCAGCACCTGACGGCCGAGCTCGTCGGCCGCTACCGGCACGACCGCGCGCCGTTCTCGGCACTGGCGCTGTGCGCCGAGACGTCGAGCGTCACGGCGATCGCCAACGACTACGGCTACGACCAGGTCTTCGCCCGGCAGATCGCGGCACACGCGCGGCCACGGGACATCGTCGTGCTGCTGTCCACGAGTGGCCGCAGCGAGAACCTGCTGGAGGCCGCCCGCACTGCCAGGAAGGTGGGGGCGCAGGTCTGGGCGTTCACCGGCCCGGCGCCGAACCCGCTGGCCGACCTGGCGGACGACGTGCTGGACCTGCCTGGCGACCCCTGTCACGTGCAGGAGGCGCAGCTCGTCGCGGTCCACGCCCTGTGCGAGGCGTTCGAGGCGGCCCTGCCCACGACCCTGCGGAGGGTCTCATGAGGCTGGTGGTGGTCGGCGACTCGCTGCTGGACGTCGACGTGGAGGGCACGGCCGAGCGGCTGTGCCCGGACGCGCCCGCTCCCGTCCTCGACGTGTCCGCCGAACGGGCCAGGTCAGGTGGTGCCGCGCTCGCGGCGACGATGGCGGCGCGCGACGGCATGGACGTGACGCTGGTCAGCGCACTGGCCGACGACGAGGACGGGCACCGGATCCGCTCGCTGCTGGAGGTGCCCGGTGTGTTCGGACGTTCAGGCGCGCCCACGTCGGTGAAGACACGCCTGCGTTGCGGAGGAACCTCGTTGGCGCGCATGGACCGCGGTGGCGGCCCGTCGGAGCCCAAGGCCACCGATGACATGCTCGACGCCGTGCTGTCCGCCGACTTCGTGCTGGCGTCCGACTACGGCCGCGGACTGCTCCGCGACGAACGGCTGCGGTCGGTGCTCACCCGCGTCCCGGTGGTGTGGGACCCGCATCCACGTGGTCCGGCGCCGGTGCCCGACGCCCGGCTGGTGACGCCGAACCTCGCCGAGGCCACGGCGTTCAGCGGCCACTCGGACCCGTTCGAGGCGGCGGAGGAGCTGCTGGGCCGGTGGCGTTCGCGTGCGGTGGTGGTGACGCGGGGTTCCGGCGGTGCTCTGCTCCACTGTGGAGGGACGCCCGTCGCGGTGCCCGCGCCGAAGGTGTCCGTGCTCGACCCCTGCGGGGCGGGGGACAGGTTCGCGGTGACGGCGGCGGCGCGGCTGGCCGCGGGCGCCACTCCCGACGAGGCCGTGGCGGACGCCGTTCTCTCGGCCGCACGATTCCTGGCCGACGGCGGTGTCTCGGGAATGACCGGCACACCTATGTCCACTATGGACGCTGTGCGGGCTCGTGGCGGAGTGGTGGTGGCCACGGGCGGATGCTTCGACGTGCTGCACGCCGGCCATGTCCGCATGTTGCGGGCGGCGCGGGAGCTCGGCGACTGTCTTGTGGTGTGCCTCAACTCCGACGCGTCGGTGCGCAGGCTCAAAGGACCGGAGCGTCCCGTGAATCGCCAGGCCGACCGCGTGGAGGTGCTGCGCGCGTTGGGCTGCGTCGACGAGGTGGTGGTGTTCCCCGAGGACACACCGGAACGCGTCCTGCGCGATCTGCGTCCGGACGTGTGGGTGAAGGGCGGTGACTACACCGCCGAGTTGTTGCCGGAGACGGCTGTGATGCGGCACTGGGGCGGCCGGACGGTCGTCGTCCCGTACCACCGCGGCCGTTCGACGACCGAAATCCTGTCGAGGAGGGGCTGATGCTGGGAAACGTGCTGGTGACCGGAGGTGCGTCCGGACTGGGGGCGGCGGTGGTCGACGCCGTGCACGAGGCAGGCGGACGGCCCCTCGTGCTGGACAAGGCGGCGCCGTCGGCACCGCACGTGGCCGACTTCGAGTCGGTCGACCTGTCGGACACCGACGCCGCCGAACGGGCCGTGCGGGACCTGGTCTCCCGCAACGGCAACCTGGGCGCCGTGGTGACCGCCGCGGGTGTGGACAGGTGCGGACGTCTCGACGAGGTGCCCACGGAGGAGTGGGAACGCGTCGTGCGGGTGAACCTGTTCGGCACGGTGGCGGTCGTGCGCGCGGCGCTGCCGCACCTGGAGAACGGCCGGGTGGTGACCATCGCGTCCACCCTCGGGTTGCGCGCGGTCAGCGACGCAACGGCGTACTGCGCGTCGAAGTTCGGCGTCGTCGGCTTCACCCGCGCGCTGGCGGCCGAGACGGCCGGCCGGGTCGGCGTGACGCTCGTGGTTCCCGGCGGCATGCGCACCCACTTCTTCGACGACCGCGACGAGCAGTACAAGCCGACGGACACGGCGAAGCTGAACCCGCCGGACCGGGTGGCGGCCGCGATCATGTTCGCGCTGAGCCGGCCGGCGGGGTGCGAGGTGCGTGAACTCGTCGTGGCGCACGCGGAGGAACCGTCCTGGCCGTGAGCCGGACCGGCCTCGCTCAGCAGGTCGTGGTGCGGACGCACCTTGATCCGGTCTAGGTTCGTACCCGACGTCGGATCGGGCCGGGCTGACCGCGCGACCGCGGGGTTAGAGGACGGGTGTTGGACGGGCAGCGTCGGGAACGGCTCACGCGGGCGGTGGAGGAGTTCACGACCGCGGCTTCCGGGCGTGCGGGTCTGGCGCGCGGGCTGTGTGCCGCGTGCCTGCACGTCCTGCCCGGCGTGGACGCCGCGGCACTCACGTTGCGCGGCAGCGCACGCGCGGAGGAGATGGTCGGCGCCAGTGACGAGTGGGCGGCCCGGCTGGAGGAGATCCAGTACACCCTCGGGGAGGGACCGGGGGTGACGGCGTTCAGGGACGCCGCCCCGGTGCTGGTGGCGGACCTGAGCGCGGACGGCGTGCGGTGGCCGGGTTTCGACGCGGCGGCCGCGGCGGAGGGCCTGGCGGCGATGTTCGCGTTCCCGTTGCGGGTCGGCGGCATCAGGCTGGGCACGCTCGACCTGTACCGCCGCCGCCCCGGTGGCCTGAGCCCGGCGGCGGTCGCCGACGCGACGATCCTCGCGGACGTGGTGACCTACGCGTTGCTGGAGCAGGACGACTCCGCCGACGAGGACGAACAGCTGCGGATGACCTTGTCGTACCAGGACGTGAACATGGCGACCGGGATGCTGGCCGCTCGGTCGAGGATCAGCCTGGAGGACGCGTTCGCCCGGTTGCGCGCACACGCGTTCTCGTCGGGCCGTTCGGTGCTCGACGTGGCGCATGACCTGCTGGAACGGCGCATCCCGCTGGACCGGCTGGCGGACTGACTGTGCCGCGAGCACCGTGCCTTGCCGGGTCGTATGCTGCGGGAGTGCCCCTTGTC
>NZ_JAXAVV010000069.1:0-1997 GCF_033949925.1 Lentzea kristufekii | reverse complement strand
CGCCACCACGACCCGGCCAACCCAATCCCAGGGCCGGGCCACAGGTTCGAACGTCGCCAGCGAGTCTTCGGCGGCTTGATTAACGAGTATGAACCCGCGGCGGCCTGAGGCACAGGTCAGACCACCAGGCCTAGTTTTGGCACCCCCACAGGGTGATCAACGAGTATCGGTATGCCGTTTGAGCTGCAGCGATGCTTTTCGAGCGCCACACCTTGGACTCCGCGGTCTACGCGATCCCGCAGGACACGGCTCCGCTCGCGTCCTACTACCGCGAGGACGTGGTGTCGAATGTGGCGTTCGAATTTCGACTCGACTGTGTACGTACACAAGAAGTGGTTAAGATGGCCTTGAAACGATCACCCGTTTGCGGTTCTATCAGAGCAAATAGTTAAGTGAAGGTCTGTGCACGTTCACAGTCTGTGTGGTCTCGCTTCGAGTTCTCTTCACCGCCCCTGCCGAGGAAGAGGTGCTGCACCATGCCCCAAATTCAGCTGACCCCGACAGATCCGCTGGCCCGCCGCTCCTCGCGTGGCCTGGTGCGAAGAACAACTCGGTGATGACGCGCAAGGTCATCCCGTGGATGAAGATCTTCCTCGACCAGGACAAGCGCTATCAGAAGTTCCTGTGCCCGTTGCTGGACAACACCGGCATCCGCACCTACCGCGCCAGTTGCCCGCTCGTTCCCACGAAGGGAAGTTCGCGATGACCGGAATCTCCCGCCGCAGCCTCATGATCGGCGCGGCCGCGGGGGCAGGCGCCCTCGCTCTCGGCACCACCTCGCAGGCGTCCGCGGCGACGTTCGTCAAGGGCGCGGACATCAGCTGGATGCCGCAGATGGAAGCCAACGGCTACTACTGGCTCAACAAGTCCGGCGTCCGCCAAGACCTGTTCACCATCCTCAAGAGCTACGGCCTCACCGCGATCAGCCTGCGCACCTGGGTGAACCCTTCCAACAGCCCGGCCAACGGACACTGCAGCATCCAGGAAACCGTGAAGATGGCGCAGCGCTGCCGCGACGCCGGAATGCAGGTACTGCTCGGCTTCCACTTCGGCGACACGTGGAACTCCGTCGGCGTGCAGAAACCACCCAAGGCGTGGGCGAACATGAGCTACCCGCAGATGCGCGACGCCCTGCGCCGCTACGTCGACGACTCGTTGAAGCTGCTCAAGGCGGGCGGTGTGACGCCGGGCTGGGTGAAGATCGGCAACGAGCAGAACAGCGGCATCTGTTCCCCTGTCGGCAGTGTGAGCAAACCGTCGCAGATGACCGGTCTGCTCAACGCCGCCTACGACGTGTCCAAACAGGTCTTCCCGGCCACGCCGGTCATGGTCCACCTCGCGCAGCCGCAGAAGATGGACAGCATCCAACGGTTCTTCAACGCCTACCGCGGCAACGGCGGCAAGTGGGACATCACCGGCCTCTCGTCCTACGCCCAGGGCAGCAACGTGGCACCGATCATCGGCAACATGCGGACCATCCAGTCCACCTACGGCAAGCCGATCATGCACGTCGAGTACGGCGGGCCGATCGGCAACCCGAACCAGGTCCGCGACGGGCTGAAGCAGTTCATCACCGGCACCAAGGCCTTCGGCGGCCTCGGCACCTTCTTCTGGGAACCAGAGGGCTACTCGCCCTTCAGCGGCTACGACATGACCGCCTGGGAGAGCAACCGTCGCCCCACCGCCGCAATGGACGGCTTCCTCAACGTGTGACAGGAGAACCAGTGTCTCTCAATCGTCTGGCGTTCCTCACTGCCGTGCTGAGCGTGGCCGTGCTGGTCCCCGTGCCCGTGGTGGCAGCCGCGGCGGCGTTGCCGCCGCAGTGCTCGGGCACCGCGCCGATCAAGTGCAGTTTCAACGTCGCTCCCGGCAACTACGACGTCACCGTCGAACTGGGCAGCACCTCCAAGGCGGCGAACACGTCGATGTCGGTGGAGGCCAGCAGGCAGGTCCTCAACGCCGTTCCCACGACGTCCGGCCAAGTCGTCCGCACCACG
>NZ_JAXAVV010000068.1:0-2116 GCF_033949925.1 Lentzea kristufekii | reverse complement strand
GGCACTCACCAGGGTCGTGAGCAGCGGGTTGTTGCTCGCGGCGACGGCGACCGGGTCAGCGGCCATGCCCGAAACCGAGCCGGCACCGGACGGGACCTGCTTGGCGTAGTCGGCACAGCCGGGGCCGACGAGGTCCTTGGCCGGGTCGGCCATCGCGGCCGAGGACTGGGTGGTCGCGGTGGGCGCGGCGCTGGAAGTGTTGCCGCTGCTGGCCATGTCACCCGAGCCGCACGCCGCGCCGAACAAGGCGAGCGAGACGGCGCCGACGGCCAGGACGGTGTTGCGGACGGTCATGTTCATGACGAGACATCTCCAAGAGTGTTCGGTCAGTTGCTACTCGTGATTCGCCACCACTGGACGAACGGATGGGTCTGGTTATCGACCCGTTACCAAACGCGCGCCCGCACAACGCTGTCCGATGTGGACGGTGTCGCTGAGCACGCCTAACCCGCCACCGAGGTGAACACCATCGAGTGCCAGCCGGTCGCGCCGTCCGGGATCGGGGCGGCGCGCTCGTTGGTCTGGGTGTAGCCCTTCCGGTCGGTGGCACGGCATTCCACGGTGTGGTTGCCCTCCTTCAGGTCCAGCTCGACGCGCCACATCCGCCACGTGTCGATGTTGACCTCCCTGCTCAGCGTCGCCTCCTGCCAGGGCCCTCCGTCGATCCGGACCTCGACGCGGTCGATGCCGGTGTGCTGGGCCCAGGCGATGCCCGCCGCGACGAACCGGCCCGCCGGCACCCTCTCGAAGGACTTCGGCCGGTCCACCCTCGACATCACCTTGACCGGGGCCTTCTTCCCCCAGCCGCGTTGCGCCCAGTACGCGTCGAACGCGTCGAAGGTGGTGAGTTCGGCGTCCACCAGCCACTTCGTCGCCGAGACGTAGCCGTAGAGGCCCGGCACGACCATGCGGACCGGGAAGCCGCGCTCGAGCGGCAACGGCTCGCCGTTCATCCCCAGCGCCAGCATCGCGTTCGAGCCCGGCGCCATGATGGAGTCGACCGGGGTGCCGCACGTCCAGCCGTCCACGCTGCGCGTCGCGAGCTGGTCGGCGCCGGGACGCACACCTGCTTCCCGCAGCAGGTCGGGCAGGGAGACACCGATGAAGTTCGACGTGGAGATGTACGGGCCGCCGACCTCGTTGGACACGCACACCAGCGTGATCGTCTTTTCCACCAGCGGACGCCGCAGCAGGTCGTCGTAGGTGAGCAGCATTTCGTTGTCCACCATGCCGTGCAGCCGCATGCGCCAGTCCTCGGCGCGCAGCCGAGGCACGGTGAGCGCGGTGTCGACGCGGTAGAACTTCGAGTTCGGCGTGATGAACTCCGGTGTGCCCTCACGAGCGAAGTCGGCGTCGAACGGGATCTCCGGCGCGGTCTCCCTGGGCCGCAACGTGATCGCACGCCGGGAGGCCTCGACGTCCACCCGGCCGGCGAGCAGCTGCCCACCGAGCGCGGAGACGCCGGCACCCACCGCGATCGCCGCGGTCGACAACAGGAACCTGCGCCGGTCCGGCACGACGGCGGGCGCCGCCTGGGACCACAGCCAGCGGAAAGCGGCGACACCGGCCACGAGGCTCGCCAGCGGGGCGAGCACCGCCCACCCGGACGTCGTCGGTCTGGCCAGCACCGCGGCGATGCCGAGGATGCCGAGCAGCCCGGCGAGGGCGGTGCCGGGCCACGGACTGCGGCGTGACAGCAGCCCCGCCACCACGCCGAGGCCCGCGAGCACGACCGCCATGCCGCCGAGCAGCACCAGCTTGTCGTTCTCACCGAACGTGCGGATCGCGAAGTCCTTGACCGGATGAGGCGTCAGGTCGATCGCGGTGTTGCCGACGGCGAGGAACGGCGAGGCCAGTGGACTCACCAGCCCCGCGACGAGATGCCCTGCCGCCAACGCCACGGCCACCGACAGCAGGCCGATGAGGACGGATCGTGTTGCCTTCACATCTGTTGTTCGGAACAGACCGTCGAGTGGATTGGCTCACGCACAAGGGTTCTATGAAATCTACAATGGACCAAAGCACAGCACTGGGCACTCACGTCCGAGACGTGAGTGCCCAGTTGCCACGCGAGTGATGTCAGGCAGGCAGCAGCACCGAGTCGATGAGGTAGACC
>NZ_JAXAVV010000067.1:0-2682 GCF_033949925.1 Lentzea kristufekii | reverse complement strand
GGGTGGTGAGGTGTGCGAAACGGGCGGACGTGGTGGCGGTCAGACGAGCCGGGTCGGTGTCGCCGGCCCGCCTGACCGCCAGGCTCAGCGGAGGTGGATGTTCGGCTGCGGCGGCGAGCTCATGCCGTTGCCGAGGAAGAAACTCGGGTGTGGCGGTTGGTTGTAGGCGGTGTTCTGCCACGCGATGGCCACGCGGTACTGGGCGTCGTGCAACAGGGTGTGGAGCCGCCGGTCGGTCTGCGTCGGCGTGGCGTAGATGCGCAGTGCGGCGTTGTCGTCGCGGGGCAGGACGACTTCCTCACGCCAGTCGCCGAACAGGTCACCGGACAGCGACGGCGTGGCCTTGGTGCCGTTGATGGAATGCGCTCCGGAACCGGTGAGCAGGCGGGTGTCGCCACCGGTGCCGTACTTGTCGACGTGGTTGCCGTCGAGCAGCTCGCGCACGGGGTCGGCGTCCCACCAGGCGAGGAAGTTCGCGCTGGCGGGCGCTCGTCCGACGCTGCCGCCGGAGGAGTTGAACGCACTCGTCAGGCCGGTGCCCTTGCCCCAGAACTCGGCGCCGGGGTTGCCGGCGTACACGTCACCGGCCACACCGCGCGCGGGACCCTCGCAGTTGCAGGTGTTGTTCTTCTGCATGATGACGGCGCCGGTCCTGGCATCCCGCAACGTGGCGGCGGCACCGGAGCTCTGCTCGTGGATCTGCCAGATCTCCTGACCGGGACGGCTGGGCACGAAGTCGCTCACGTGCAAGGCGTCACCGTGGGCGTAGAAGTTCGTGGTGTACCGGCCGGTGCCGTCGGCGTTGATGGTCATGCCGCCGTAGATGATCTCGTCGGTGCCGTTGCCGTCGACGTCCGCAATGGACAGTGAGTGGGTGCCTCGGCCGGTCCACTGCCTGCCCGCGCTGCCGGAGTCGAACTTCCAGCGCCGGGTGAGCTGGCCGCCCCGGAAGTCCCACGCCGCGATCGTGCTCTTCTCGTAGTAGCCGCGTCCCATGATGATGCTGGGCCGTTGCCCGTCGAGGTAGGCGGTGCCGGCCAGGAACCGGTCACCCCTGTTGCCGGTGCAGTCGCCCCAGTCGCAGATGTTGCCGCGGGCCGGCTCGAAGTTCACCGTGGACATGACGGCGCCGCTGAGCCCGTTGAAGACGGTCAGGTACTCGGGTCCGGTGATGATGTAGCCGGAGGAGTTGCGGTGGTCGGCGTTCGCGTTGCCGATCACCTGTCCGGTGCCCGAAACCGTGCCGTCGCCCGTCTTGACCGCGAGCTCGGCCCTGCCGTCGCCGTCGTAGTCGTACACCTGGAACTGGGTGTAGTGCGCACCGGCGCGGATGTTGCGGCCGAGATCGATCCGCCACAGCCGCTGCCCGTTGAGCCGGTACGCGTCGATGTAGACGTTGCTGGTGCGACCGGACTGGGAGTTGTCCTTCTGGTCGCTGGGATCCCACTTGAGGAAGATCTCGTACTGGCCGTCGCCGTCCGCGTCGCCGACGCTCGCGTCACCGGCCGTGTAGTTGCTTCCCGGCCGGGAGATCGGCACGTCGAGGTGGTTGCCGCCGGTGAAGCGCAGCGACGGCTCGGACGGCGCCTGCTCCGCTCCGTTCACGACCGCGCGGACCGTGTACGAGGCGTCCGCCGACGCCCCTGAGTCCAGGAAGTTCGTGGAGTTGGTGATCGGCGAGGCGTTCAGCTTCGTGGTGCCGCGGTAGACGTTGAACCCGGTCGCCGTCGGCTCGGTCCCGAACAGCCGCCACGACACCAGGTTTCCCGACCCGGAGCGCACGCTGACCAGGCCGCGATTGAGGTCTTCCAGCTGCTTGCCCGCGGGCGGCGGCGCACCACCGGTTTCGAGGTCGAGGTAGTCGATGTTCGCCAGGCCCGCCGCGGTGGCCGGGTCCAGCCTGATCGTGTTCGCACCCGCGGTCACCGACACGGTGAACGTCTTCGTGCCCCAGGTGGTCCAGGCGCCGGTCGGGTCGAAAGCGGTGCCGGAGTGGGCAACCGTGCCGTTGACGAGCACGTCGGCGGCACGGTTGTCGGTCGCGCCGTTGGCGTACCGCACGGCGATGGTCGCCGTGCCGGCCGTGGACGCGGTCACGGTGAACTCCGTGGCCGCGTCGACCGTGTTGTCGCCGTTGCAGAACCCGCTGCCGGAGTAGCCGGCGTGGTTGGACTCGATCGCGCCGGCGCAGGTGGCCGGCGCGGCTTCCGCCTCGTACCGCGTCGCCGCCGCCGAAGCCGCCGAGACGACCAGACCGTTGCCGGCCAAGGTCAGGGCGACGACGCCTGCGGCGAGCGGTGTGGCGCACCGTCGATGCAAAAGCATGGTTGGCCTCCAACAGGTGAGTCGAGAAGTCGAACGCGCCTGGTTCAGCGCAGGTAGCCGACCAGCGGCAGGTTCAGCTCACGCGCGCCCTGCACGACAAGGTTCGCCATCTCCGCGCCGCCGCGCTCGGAGAAGTGGGTGTTGTCGCCTGCTTCCCTGGTGAGGTACAGCGCCTGGGATGCCGACGGCCCCATCGATTCGACGAGTGTCTTGCTCTTGGCGGTCAGGTCGATGACCGGAACGTTCGCGCTGCGGCCGAGTGCCCGGATGATGGCGGGCAGGTCCACGCCAACGCTGTTGACGTGCAGCGCGGTGCCGGTGAGTTTGTTGCCGTTGAACAGTCTCCGCACCGGAGGT
>NZ_JAXAVV010000066.1:0-3166 GCF_033949925.1 Lentzea kristufekii | reverse complement strand
GCACGTGGCCGGGATGTTCCTGCCGTCACCGCTCAGCGGCTGGCTCGTGGACCGGATCGGCAGGCTGCCCGTGATCGCCGCCTCCGGCGTCACCCTGCTCGCGGCCGGCCTGGTGGCAGGGTTCGCCCCTGCCGAGTCGACTCCGTTGCTCACCCTCGCGCTCGGGCTGCTCGGGCTGGGCTGGAACCTCGGGCTGGTCAGCGGTACCGCGCTCATCACCGACGCCGTGCCGCTCGAGACCCGCGCCACCGTGCAAGGGCGCATCGACATGGCCATTGCCGTGACCGGTGCGACCGGTGGCATGGCCTCCGGTTTCGTCGTCGCGAGCAGCAGCTACCCCGCCCTGTCGTTCGCCGGTGGCATCATCGCGCTCGCTCTCGTGCCTCTGGTCGTCGTCCGTCCCCGGCTCAAGGTCTGACTTGCTGACCGGGCGTGTCGAGTTCCGGTGGGGTTCGCTCGTCTTCTACTGGACGGGATGAGCGATCTGGCGGAGGTGTGTGATGCGACTCGACGTGCTGGACCACGGGCACCGGCTGCGCGTCCGGCTGTTCTTCTCCTTCGCGGAGCTGACCTCGCGAGTGCCGATGTCCGACGTGCCGAAGACGTTGCTGTACCGGCCGGAGTTCCTCGGCGCGCCGCTGCTCGACCTGTCCGCCGAGATGATGCGCGGCCCGTCGTTCTGGACCGCAGGTGGGCGCGAGTACATGGCGATGTTCACCGCCCAACTCCTGCGGTGCCCGTTCTGCATCGACAGCCACACCGAGATGACCAGGATCGCCTCGAACGGTGAGATCGACGCGGCCGATCCCGGCTCGGCACGTCCCGAGCTCACCGCGGTGCTGGCGCTGCTGGAGAAGGTCACCACCGCGCCGGACGACGTGAGCGCGGCCGACATCCCGCAGGGTGTTCCGCGCAAGGCGGTTCTGGACGCGTTGCACATCAACCTGATCTGGAACGTCGTCAACCGGTTGGCCAACGCGTTCGGCTTCCAACTCGACTCCGAGGAGCAGCTCCTCAAGGGCACGAAGTCGCTGCACCGCTTCGGCTACCGCTTCCCCGGTTTCCTCACCGGCCCGACGAACGGCGCCAAGACCGGTGACCGACACGACCGGCTGGCCGGCAACCTGCGCACGACGGTGTTCGACTCCCCCGCCAAGACGGACCCGGCCACACGGCACGCCGCGGCGAGCGGTGAACCAGCAGGCACACCGTGGGCGTCGTATGCCGCGAAGGTCCGCGACGCGTCATTCCGCGTGACCGACATCGACATCACCGATCTCAAGGCCTCCGGGCTCAGCGAGGACGAAATCTTCGAGATCACGGCCGCTGCGGCCGTCGGCGCCGCGCTGCGCAGCCTTGACGCCGGCCGTCGCGCTGTCCCGCAAGGCTGATCGAAATTCTTCGCGGTCGATGTCGTGGCAGGCTCGGTGCCGGTCGTCTTCTGGTCAGGAGGTGTCGAGCATGAAGTACGTGCTGATGTTCTGCGAGACCGAGCAGTGGGAGAAGGACTGGGAGACGATGGACCAGTCCGAGCGCGACGCGGGCTTCGCCGAGGTCCAGCAGTGGATGGCCGAACACGCGGACAAGATCACGCACAACCGTAAGCTCGCCGGGCCGGAGACCGCGACCACCGTGCGCCTTGAGAACGGCGAGCCGATCATCACCGACGGGCCGTTCATCGAGGGCAAGGAAGTGGTCAGCGGCTACGTCGAGGTCGAGGTCGCCGACCTCGACGAGGCGCTGCGCATGGCCAGTACCTGGCCTGCCTGCCCGTTGGTGGAAATCCGACCGGTCTTGATGTGACCTCACCGGACGCCGTGCTCGCCCGCGTGGTGCGTGAGCACGCGGGCCGGCTGGCCGCGTCCCTGGTGTCGCTGCTGGGCGACTTCTCCGCCGCCGAGGACCTCGTCGCCGACGCGGTGGAGACAGCACTGCGCCGCTGGCCGGTCGAAGGCGTACCCGACCGTCCGGACGCGTGGCTGCTCACCGTCGCCAAGAACCGCGGGCTCGACGTGCTGCGCCGCCAAGCCCGCTACCGCGAGAAGCTCGCCCAGCTGCAGCGGCCCGTGCAACCCGAACCAGACGACCGGCTGCGGCTGATCTTCACCTGCTGTCACCCCGCGCTGTCCCGCGAGGCACAGATCGCACTGACGCTGCGCGTGGTGTGCGGACTGACCACCGCGCAGATCGCCCGTGCGTTCCTCGTACCGGAAACCACGGTGGCGCAACGGTTGACCCGCGCCAAGCGCAAGATCACCGACGCGGGCATCCCCTACCGGATTCCCGCACCGGAGGAGCTCGGCGAGCGGCTTGCTCAGGTGCTGCACGTGGTCTACCTGATGTTCAACGAGGGCTACCTGTCCAGCAGCGCGGACCGCGTGCAGTCACACGACCTCGTGGCCGACGCTGACTGGCTCGCCTCGTTGCTGCACGGGCTGATGCCGCGCGAACCCGAGATCGCCGGCCTGCTCGCCCTGATCCGACTGCACCGCGCCCGCACGGCGGCCCGCTTCTCCCCCGACGGCAACCTCGTGCAGCTGCAGGATCAGGACCGGTCACGGTGGGACCAGCAGATGATCGGCGAGGCCGTGGAGGTGCTGACCCGCGCTGCCCGCCATCGCCGACCAGGCCCGTATCAACTCCAGGCAGCGATCGTCGCGTGCCACGCGGAGGCGAAGTCCTGGGAGGACACCGACTGGCCTCAGATCGTGATCCTCTACGACATGCTGCT
Source organism: Lentzea kristufekii (assembly GCF_033949925.1). Taxonomy (NCBI): domain Bacteria; kingdom Bacillati; phylum Actinomycetota; class Actinomycetes; order Pseudonocardiales; family Pseudonocardiaceae; genus Lentzea; species Lentzea kristufekii. The sequence goes on along the minus strand of NZ_JAXAVV010000066.1, from coordinate 435 downwards.
GTGCCTAGCGCCGTCCCCGGTGACCCGGCTGCACCGCGCGATCGCGCTCCGGTACGTCGCTAGGGCGGAGAAAGCGTTGGCCGAGCTGGATTCCCTCGGCCTGGACCGCTACCACCTCTACCACGCCACGCGTGCTGAACTACTCCGCGACCTCGGCCGCGACGACGAGGCACGCGAGGCAGATCAGCGCGCGTTGGAGCTGACCGCCAACCCCGCCGAGCAGGCACTGCTGGAACAGCGACTCAAGCCTTGACCGCGGCCACCCGCTCGACCATGCCGAGCTTGAGCCGTTCCTGCCGCTGCACCACGAACCCGGCCTGCTCCACCAACGGCAACGGCCGCCGGGTCTGGTAGTCGCCGCACATCCGCACGCTCAGCTTCTCCAGCAGCGACTGTACGAAGTGGACGACACGGTGCTGGCTGCCGACGTGGTCG
>NZ_JAXAVV010000065.1:0-3230 GCF_033949925.1 Lentzea kristufekii | reverse complement strand
TGTGCTTAAGCCCCGCTACATTGTCGGCGCAGGACCACTTGACCAGTGAGCTATTACGCACTCTTTAAAGGGTGGCTGCTTCTAAGCCAACCTCCTGGCTGTCTGTGCGACCCCACATCCTTTCCCACTTAGCACACACTTAGGGACCTTAGCTGGCGTTCTGGGCTGTTTCCCTCTCGACTACGAAGCTTATCCCCCGCAGTCTCACTGCCGCACTCTCACACCACGGTATTCGGAGTTTGGTTGATTTCGGTAAGCTTGTAGGCCCCCTAGACCATCCAGTGCTCTACCCCCGTGGTGAAACATACGACGCTGCACCTAAATGCATTTCGGGGAGAACCAGCTATCACGGTGTTTGATTGGCCTTTCACCCCTAACCACAGCTCATCCCCCAGGTTTTCAACCCTGGTGGGTTCGGGCCTCCACGCGGTCTTACCCGCGCTTCACCCTGGCCATGGCTAGATCACACCGCTTCGGGTCTAGACCACGCGACTCAAGCGCCCTATTCAGACTCGCTTTCGCTACGGCTACCCCACACGGGTTAACCTCGCCACGTAGCACTAACTCGCAGGCTCATTCTTCAAAAGGCACGCCGTCACCCCTAAAGGCTCCGACGGATTGTAGGCACACGGTTTCAGGTACTATTTCACTCCCCTCCCGGGGTACTTTTCATCTTTCCCTCACGGTACTAGTCCGCTATCGGTCACCAGGGAGTATTTAGGCTTAGCGGGTGGTCCCGCCAGATTCACAGCGAATTTCACGAGTACGCTGCTACTTGGGAACACTCTAAACAGACGCTACGTTTTCGAGTACGGGAGTTTCACCCTCTACGCTCGTGCTTTCCAGACACGTTCCTCTAACGATGCGTTTTCTGACTGTTTGCTAGCTCGGCAGAACTAGCCAAGAGGTCCCACGACCCCGCGAATGCAACCCCTGCCGGGTATCACACAGACGCGGTTTAGCCTCTTCCGCTTTCGCTCGCCACTACTCACGGAATCACGGTTGTTTTCTCTTCCTGCGGGTACTGAGATGTTTCACTTCCCCGCGTTCCCTCCACATACCCTATGTGTTCAGGTATGGGTGACCCCACATGACTGGGGCCGGGTTTCCCCATTCGGAAATTCTAGGATCTCAGCTCGGTTGACAGCTCCCCTAGACTTTTCGCAGTCTCCTACGTCCTTCATCGGCTCCTGGTGCCAAGACATCCACCGTATGCCCTTACTAACTTGCTACAAAGATGCTCGCATCCACTGTGCAGTTCTCAAAGAACAATCAGATCCACTCGCGCTACTGCAGACGCCGGCCTGACCATCGTCAGGTGGTTCATCCGCGGCAAGTGGCCGATCACTGAAAGACACAAAAAGCGTGTTCCCTCAGGACCCAACAGCGTACCGATCTGTTCACCCAGCCCCCCGATGACCTTTCCACGCAGGCAAGCCTGCAGTACTCACTCATCCGGCAACCGGACGTCTAGCCAGCCAGCATCCACTAATGAGCCCACCCAGCATCAAGGCTGGTGTGGTTCTGACCAGTGCTGAGACGTTCGCTCAGAACACTGGTAGATGCTCCTTAGAAAGGAGGTGATCCAGCCGCACCTTCCGGTACGGCTACCTTGTTACGACTTCGTCCCAATCGCCAGTCCCACCTTCGACCGCTCTCCCCCTTGCGGGTTGAGCCACGGGCTTCGGGTGTTACCGACTTTCGTGACGTGACGGGCGGTGTGTACAAGGCCCGGGAACGTATTCACCGCAGCGTTGCTGATCTGCGATTACTAGCGACTCCGACTTCACGGGGTCGAGTTGCAGACCCCGATCCGAACTGAGACCGGCTTTATGGGATTCGCTCCACCTCACGGCTTAGCAGCCCTTTGTACCGGCCATTGTAGCATGTGTGAAGCCCTGGACATAAGGGGCATGATGACTTGACGTCATCCCCACCTTCCTCCGAGTTGACCCCGGCAGTCTCCCATGAGTCCCCACCATTACGTGCTGGCAACATGGAACGAGGGTTGCGCTCGTTGCGGGACTTAACCCAACATCTCACGACACGAGCTGACGACAGCCATGCACCACCTGTGAACCAGCCACAAGGGAGGCTCTATCTCTAGAGCTTTCTAGTCCATGTCAAGCCCAGGTAAGGTTCTTCGCGTTGCATCGAATTAATCCACATGCTCCGCCGCTTGTGCGGGCCCCCGTCAATTCCTTTGAGTTTTAGCCTTGCGGCCGTACTCCCCAGGCGGGGTGCTTAATGCGTTAGCTGCGGCACAGAGGGCGTGGAAGCCCCCCACACCTAGCACCCACCGTTTACGGCGTGGACTACCAGGGTATCTAATCCTGTTCGCTCCCCACGCTTTCGCTCCTCAGCGTCAGTGTCGGCCCAGAGACCCGCCTTCGCCACCGGTGTTCCTCCTGATATCTGCGCATTTCACCGCTACACCAGGAATTCCAGTCTCCCCTGCCGAACTCAAGTCTGCCCGTATCGACCGCAAGCTTGGAGTTAAGCCCCAAGTTTTCACGGCCGACGCGACAAACCGCCTACGAGCTCTTTACGCCCAATAATTCCGGACAACGCTCGCACCCTACGTATTACCGCGGCTGCTGGCACGTAGTTAGCCGGTGCTTCTTCTGCAGGTACCGTCACTTGCGCTTCGTCCCTGCTGAAAGAGGTTTACAACCCGAAGGCCGTCATCCCTCACGCGGCGTCGCTGCATCAGGCTTTCGCCCATTGTGCAATATTCCCCACTGCTGCCTCCCGTAGGAGTCTGGGCCGTGTCTCAGTCCCAGTGTGGCCGGTCACCCTCTCAGGCCGGCTACCCGTCGTCGCCTTGGTAGGCCATTACCCCACCAACAAGCTGATAGGCCGCGGGTCCATCCCATACCGCCGGAACTTTCCACCCAAAATCATGCGATTCCAGGTCGTATCCGGTATTAGACCTCGTTTCCAAGGCTTATCCCAGAGTACAGGGCAGGTTACCCACGTGTTACTCACCCGTTCGCCGCTCGTGTACCCCGAAGGGCCTTACCGCTCGACTTGCATGTGTTAAGCACGCCGCCAGCGTTCGTCCTGAGCCAGGATCAAACTCTCCAATAAGGATTGTGTTTGATCGCTCCAGACGGAATATGTCTGGCATCAATCTAGTCTTGCCTCAAAGGAACTACCTCGACGAGGAGGTAATTCATATATTACTGGCTGTGTTTCGGCACGCTGTTGAGTTCTCAAAGAACACGCGC
>NZ_JAXAVV010000064.1:0-3597 GCF_033949925.1 Lentzea kristufekii | reverse complement strand
CACAAGGGGCACTCCCGCAGCATACGACCCGGCACGGCGCGGTGCTCTCGCGGCACAGCCGGCGTCAGGGTCGCATCGTCCTTTTCGGACAGACGTGCCCGCACGCGCCGGCGCCGCAGGTCAGTCGGTCAGCTGGCCGAGAGGAAGACGCCGGGCCAGCACGTCCCCGGCCACGTCCACGACCGACCTGCCCGCGGCGAAGGCGTGCGCCCGCAACCGCAGGAACGCGTCCTCCAGACTGATCCGCAGCAGGGCCGCCAGCATCCCGGTCGCCATGTTGACGTCCTGGTACGACGTCTCCAGCCAGATCCGTTCCTCGCTCGCCATCTGCTCGTTCTGCAGGAGCAGCTTGTGCGAGATCAGGTCGGCGAGCAACGCCGCCTCGAACACGAACTCCGCGGGCAGCACGCCGGGCCGGCGGCGGTACAGCCCGAGCGTCCCGAGCAGCATCGCGCCGATCCGCAGCGGGAAGAAGAACGCGGCGGCGAGCCCCGCACCCCGTGCGGCCCCGGCGAACACGGGCCACCGCACCTCGTCGAAGCTGAGATCGGGAACCAGCACCGGTCCGTGCTCCGCGACCGCCGCGAAGCCCGGCCCCTCACCCACGGTGTACTGCGCTTCCTCGATGCCCGCCGCCCACGAATCACTGGCGCCGACCAGTTCCTGAGCGCGGGAATCGCTGTAGAAGACCAGTGCGGCGCCATCGACTTCCGGCAGCACGCGCACGCACGCGGCACTGAGGGCATGCCCCAGTTCCGCACGCCCTGACGTCGTTCTGCACTCGAGCACCTGCTCTATGAGCCGGTCCCGGCGTTGCCCGTCCAACAGCTGTCCTCTGGCCGACGGTCACACACGTCGGGTTCCAGCCTACGAACCCCTCCCCCTCCGCGCACTTCACCGCGTCAGCGGGTCAGGGCAGATCGAGCTCGTCGTGACGGCCGGCGATGATCTCGGCGAGCTCGACGAGCTTGACGTTGAGGTGCTGCGAGGAGCGGCGCAGCAGGTCGAACGCCTCGTCCGCGGTGAGTCCGCGGCGCGCCATGAGAATGCCCTTGGCCTGGCCGATGACGTCACGTGAGTCGATCGCGCGGCGCAGTTGCTCGGCCTGCAGGGTGGCGATGTCGACGGCCTCGGTGTGCGCCAGCGCCAGGGACGCGTGCGTGGCCAGCAGCAACGCGATCGCCTGGTCCGTCTCGTCGAGGCCGTGTGGCCGGCGGGAGTAGATGTTCAGCGCACCGGACAAGCGCGGCGACTGGACATCGGGCAGCAATGCCGTGGACAACACCGCGCCCAGGCCGCGTTCGGCGGCCAGGTCGGGCGCGGCCGCGACGGCGGGGCCGGCCGGGTCCGCGACGTCGAGGCACGGGCCTTCCACCAGGTCGTACTGCAGCTCGTCGAGCTCGATCGCGACCGGGTCGGTCTCCACCGGTGTGTGGAACTTCCCGTCCCGTGACCGCAGGGTGACGCTGACCAGGTCCGCGCCGGGCACGACCCGCGACGTGGCCTCGACGATCTGCTGCAGCACCTCCCCGGCCGTGGTGGCGTCGAGCAGCGAGTAGGTCAGGGTCGCGAACTGCTGGGCCAGCGGCCCGAGCGGCGCTCCGTGATCGCGCGTGGGCGCCCGGCCGGACGCGAGCGCCTCCTCGGCATCGGCCGTGAACCTGGTCCGGTCGACGTTCCAGTCCTCGGCACTGGGCGGCATCTGCGGCACCTCGGATCGTCTCCTTCCCGTCCGGCGGACACCGATGACGGCGGCAGGGTTGACCGGGTGCTGCGTTCTGAACCCCGGTCCCACCGTAGGCGATCCCGGCGTGGACCGCTGGTGGCCGATGTGGCGCTGACGCCACCTCGACTGTGCCAGATGCCGCAACGCTTTCTCTTCGCGTTGTGGACTGTGGTTTCAAGGCCTACCGTGGAGGAGAAGTCCCGTATTCCGCCTGTCGAGTTCAGCCAGAAGCTCGGTGCACGTCCCACCAACACAGAGTGGAGTCACCGTGTTGAAGCAAGGACTTGATCCCGGCACGCCCAGTTGCTCGGTGCGCGGCTCGCGGCAGGACGGCGTTCCGATCGTCGCCGTCGCAGGTGAGGTGGACATCTTCACCGCACCACTCCTGCGTGCGGAGCTCACCGCCCAGCTGTCCCAGTCGCCCGTCACGCTGGTCGTGGACCTGCGTGAGGTGACATTCTTCGACTCCTCCGGCATCGGCGCCCTGCTGAACGCCCACCGGCTCGCGGCGGATCTCCGCGTGGTGGCGGACAGGGCCGCAGTGCTCAGAACTCTGCACTTCTCCGGCATGGACACGGTGTTCCGCGTCCACCCGACGCTCGGCGAGGCCCTGGCGGGGCTCCGCCGGTAACCGGCAGTCCACACCGGACTCAACGCTCGCACGGCCCTGAGCGTCCGGCCGGAGGTTCAGGGCCGTGCGGCGATCATCCGGTGCGCTACTTGCCGAGTCGCTGTGAGAGCAGTGCCTTGCCCTGCTCGGCGCCCTTGCGGCTTTCGCCCTGCGCGCGGCGGAAGAACTCCGCCAGTTCCGAGTCGCCCGCGCTCTCCGCGTCCTGGACGTAGGTCTCCAGCCGCAGAGCGTTGCTCAGGCAGGCCTCCACGAACCAGATGATGTTGTAGTCCTTGTCCTTCGTACCCGTCACGGTCTGGGCGTCGGCGTTCACAGACACGGTTCCTCCTCGTCCGGTGTCGCGTGTTCCCCACTCGACTACCCCGCCGGCAGAGGAAGACACATCGCCGGAAAGCGAAGAGCGGGACCGGCAGATGCCGGCCCCGCCCTGTGATCACCTGGTGGTCACGCCTTCACGGAGTGCTTCCCGTGGGTCCAGGACGTGGCGTCGCCGCCGTCGCCCGCGGGACCGGAGTGGCCACCGACCGTGGTGCTGTGGTTGGAGGCGTCGCCGGTCGGACCAGTGGCGCCAGTGTCACCGGAGTGGCCCGAGGTGACCTCGGTCCAGGACTTGGTGCCGTGGTTCTTCCAGTCGTGCTTCCAGCCGTGGCAGTTGTCGCCGCGGTGGTGCTTGTTCGCGGTCTTCACCACTGCCTTGTTGCCGCCGGTGGCGCCGGAGTTCCCGGAGTCGCCCGAGTCACCGGTCGTGGCGTCGTTCGAGCTGGTGGCGTTGCCACCGTCGCCCGAGTTGCCGCCCTTGCCCGCGGTGGAGCCGGAGTTGCCGTGCTTGCTCCACTTGCCGTGGTTCCACGACTTGCCCTGCCCGGTCACTGCCCAGGCATCGCCGCCATCACCGGCCGGGCCGGAGTTGCCGCCCTTGGTGACGCTGTGGTTGCCCGCGTCACCGGTCGCGCCGGTGGCACCCGTGTCGCCGGAGTCGCCCGACGTCACCGTGGTCCAGGACTTGGTGCTGTTCCAGGACCAGCTGTGGCCGCGCTCGGAACCGGTCGTGCGGACGACGGCCTTGTTGCCGCCGGTGGCGCCGGAGTTCCCGGAGTCGCCCGAGTCACCGGTCGTGGCGTCGTTCGAGCTGGTGGCGTTGCCGCCGTCGCCCGAGTTGCCGCCCTTGCCCGCGGTGGCCTCGGCCGAACCAGACCTGCCGTGGTTCATGACCGCCGCGTCGCCGCCGTCACCGGCGGAA
>NZ_JAXAVV010000063.1:0-4559 GCF_033949925.1 Lentzea kristufekii | reverse complement strand
GTCAGCTGCCTGGGACTGCTGCGATGTGCTGAAAGTTCGGATAGTCGGCATGCGCCGAACAGCAGACCCCTCGGTGGCACCGCCCCTGTGGAAGGAAAGTCACGGGCTAGCGACACCGGAGCTACTGCTAGGTACTGATCGAGGACGGCGCGTTCGAGGTGTAGCGCGGTGGCTCGGTCACGGACCTGTACGACGTCCAGCAGGACACCGCCGTTGCACGTGTGGGCTTGCAAACGGCCGTCGTGGCGCGTGGGTAATGCCGACCTTGTAGATGCCGTTGTCTCCCAGTTGCGGGAAGTGGAAGAGGCACACGCGGTGCGGCGCGATGGGATCGAGCCGAGTGCCGTCACAGCGCAGGTAAGGAGGTGCGCCTGTGCAGATGGTCGTCCAAGACACGGAGCGAGGCGTGTCGTCGCATCGACCACCACCTCTCCTTCAGTAGCTGTCCAGGATCTCCTGGATAGTCCTGGAGCAGTTCGATTCCCAGCTCACGAAACCGAGATGCCAGTCTCTCGGTGGTCGGCGTGAACCGGGCGGGCGTTGCAGTGTCATACGGGAGCCACGACAGTGGCAGCCCTTCGGAGATGCCGAACAGGCTGCACGAGTTTGCTTGAGTAGACCGGAAGCGTCGAGCATCCGTGCACAGGATCGTGGCACGAGCGCGCTTGGCGGCGTGAACTGCTGCTCAGCGCGGGCCTGGATGTCGTGGACAGTGGCTGGCAGAACTAGTGCGATCGAAGGGATCACCTGACTGCGTAGACGTCAAACGCCTGGAATGCCATGTCGGTTGGAAAGATGTGGCGGTGACTCAACGAGCGCTTCGGATCTGGCATTGTGAAGACGTGTGGAAGATCGTTGAAGTGCTAGCTGCCCTTGGCGGCGCCGGCTCCTTTTTCGGGGGCCTGCTCAAGATCCTCGGAGTGACTCCGGAGAAGACTCGGAACGTTTGGCGAGGCCGATTCGGTTTACCGAGTGGCCGTCACATCCGGCCACAGCCAGTGTTTAAGCCAAGTCGGCTCGTGCGGCCAGCGCTGCCAGCGGCAGTGCTATTGTCGCCGCTGCTTGCCCTCGTCGGAGGTGCCTGTGACCAATCTAGAACCTCGGACTTCATCGGATTTCCTCCTTCTTTGATTTCGGAAGGCGACATGGTTGACGCGGTGGTTCTAGGGCCAGAGTGCAAACAACAGCCGTGATCGTGCTCCTAGACCCCTGATGACAGGCTGCCCTCGAAGCTGGTGCACCCAGAACTACGAAGCACTCACTACTTCCGGTCACTCGCCACGGAGCAGTTCAGTGCTGTTGACCTGCACTTTGGCGCAGTTGAGTGCAGTTGAGGCCGTTTCGAGGACTCCTTCTGTGTGAACTATGGCACCGATACCGCGCTGACCTGCGGAAACAAGACTCTTGCAGGTCGGCGCGGTTCCGTTCACGTCCATTGAGGACCGTTCCGAAACGTTCAGCGCACGGAGTTGCTCCCAATCTGCTCCCGCTCCGTGCTCCCAAGGCTCATCGCCTCCGCCTCGTCTGAGGTCGGCGTGCACGCTCGGCGGTATGAGAGGCATCGCGAGCTGGTTACTTCACGTGGAATTTCTGTGGTTGCCCCCATGCATGCTCACCGCCGAACGAGTCGTCGACGCCGCACTCGAAGGGCGTTTGCCGGGCCGCTGCTGCTGCTGAAGATCTTCTGTGGCCCGCCAGGAGATGCTCCTCCGAGTGTCCGACCAGTAGCACCTTCTACGCGGAGTGAGATACATAGCAACCGAGTTATTCGCTGTGCTTCCGATCACCTCCAATCGGTGGTGACGACGTCTATTAACTCCATGCTTTGATCATGTAGCTAGATTGTTTTCACTCTTTTGCGTAATGCAGTAGGGGGAGAAATGCGTTTCATGAACCATGTTGTTGCTGTCGGAGCAGCCGGGGCCCTGGTGCTTACAGGAGCCGCAGTCGCTTCTGCGGAGACTGCCGTCGAGCCGGCGCACTCGGCCGCGGTGACAGCCACATCAGACCTGATCCCCGAGTCTGAGCTACTCGCTGATGGGGAGGTCCGGCCTATGGAGAGTGTCTCCGACTGCAATTTCAATCTCGACTGGCCGCACAAATCTGGTCACGTGGCCGGTAACGTGACCAGCAACGGCGTGATCAACTGCAACAGCGGGAAGAAGTATCTGGGGGTGGAGACCTACCTGTACCGCGAGAGCGCAAACCCCGGCTACTTCAGCCTGGTGGCCCAGAACTCGGCGGTGAACAACTCCGGAACTGGGTCCTACGTCAACGCTGCAGCAGCGCTGGGCTGCGTCTCCGCCCGCTATTACGCGAAAGCGGAGTTCCTGATGGTGGAGGGCAACGACGCCCGACACGAGCGCACCCACCTGACCCCGGTGACCCAGGTCAACTGCTAGCTGGCTTGCCTGGGGCCGGGTGCGGAGACTGCCCGGCCCCAGGTGGAGCTACCGTCTGGGAGGTCAGGCACCCTAACTTGAATACGAGGCCCACTCATGGCCGATCACCCCACCGACCAGCTCCGGAGCCCTGTCCTTATCGAACTGTGCCTGCTGCTGCGCGACTTCCTCGGCGACCTCGACGCTCGACTGACCGACCTGGCCGACGACGACCTTTATCGGCATATCGCCTTCGCGGTATCTCTTCAGCATTCCGGCCGGGATTTCACCGCGCGGCCCGCTCCGGAACTCGACCACATCGCAGCCGCCGTGCTGCGGCGGCTGGCCACCGGGTCCCTGGGCGATCCCTCACTGCGGTCACCCCAGGCGCGATACGCGACGGACGCGACACCACACGAGGTCCAGGTGGCCGACGGATCCACAAGTTTCACAGCCCCCGACAAACCGATCGGAGCATTGTGGACCTCATCCCTCCTGCCGGGCGGCACCAGCATGTGGCAATGGGGAGAGTGGGCGGAGTTCGGTCAGACGAGACCGCTGTCCACTGTCACCTTCGACCCGGCGGGCGTCCGGTTGTTCACCATCGGCTCGCCCTCCGACTACGGGCAACTGGTGACCCGCTACCCGTACTCGTCAGCGGGACGCGCTCGGGTCTGTTGGAGTCGCGCCGCCGAAGATCTCGACGCTGTGCACCTGACCGTGACCGGCCTCCTCACAGCGCACCACGTCCCGGTCAGGACACCGCACGGCACCGCCATCCTCACCGGCTGGGACGCCGAATCCACCGTCTGGCTGCACCTGCCGCCCGACATCCAGGCGACCCCGGCAACCCGATAGTGCACCGCGTTTGAGGACCGACTCGCCTCTCAGACGGCGTCGCCACTGGCCAGCGCGCCCGCAACACCCAGTCGACGTCAACCACGAGGCGCTCCCAATTCTCCCAGCAGCCCGTCCAGAAACGGGGCCCCTGCCGACTGGCCAGTGCCAGCGCATCGAGCCGTGTCCGGCGGTCCCATGACCGCTTCGACTGGCGCCGCAGACTGGACCCCGCCGCGCGCTGAAGCTCGATTTCTAGTGTCCTGAGTCGTTGGTTGCTGTGCAGGCATAGGGTTCGGTGGCATGCACCCCGACGTCCCGGCCAAACTCGCGGCCAGAGCGAGGGTGTTCGACACCGGTCACGGTCGCAAGACCGACACCACCGACGTCCGCTCGGTGGCCGTGGTCGCGCTGCGCACCACCGGAGTGCACCGCGTGAGTCCCGACGATCATACCGTGGCTCTACGACTGCTGGTCGACCGCCGCGACGAACTCGGTCGGACCCGCACCGACACCGTCAACCGGCTGCACAAGCTGCTCACCGAGCTCATTCCCGGTGGTGAGGTTCACCCCGAACGGTGGACAGGGGCGTAAGAAGTTCAGGCAGCTGCTCGGAGTGACTTCTCATAGTCGCTGGGACTGCGCATCCCGAGCTTGGAGTGCCGCCGCGTACTGTTGTAGAAAATGACCCAATTGTCAACTGCGGCAACGAGTTCCGTCTTGGTGGCGTAGACGTGCCGGTAGTAGTGCTCGTGTTTGAACGTCGACCAGAACGACTCCGCGGGGCTGTTGTCCCAGCAGATCCCGGTCGCGCCCATCGACCGGCGCAGCCCGTGCCGGAAACAGGCCTGTGCGGTCAGGTTCGCCGTGTATTCGCCGCCGCGGTCGGAATGCAGGACGGTGCCACGACATTGACCTCCACGGGCGGCCACCGCGGCCTCGATCGCGGTGGTGACCATCTCGGTACCGATGTGGTCGGCGACGCTGTAGCCGAGAACTGTGCGGGAGTGCCCGTCGCGGATCGCGCACAGAAACATCTCGCCCTCGCCACAGGACAAGTACGTGATGTCGGTGAGCCACACGGCATCGGGGCGGCCCTGATCGAACTCGCGCTCGACGAGATCCGGCGGGAACGACGCGGACGGGTCGACCACGGTCGTTCTCACCTTGAACGTGCGGGGGCTGATGCCCTCGATTCCGATGTCGGCCATGACCTTGGCGATGGTCTTGGCGCTGACCACCTCGCCCTGATCCCGCAGTTCCGCGGTGACCCGCGGCGATCCGTAGGTCCCGCCAGAGTCCTTGTGCGCCTGGGTGATCTTCACCTCCAGATCCGCGCGG
>NZ_JAXAVV010000062.1:0-4931 GCF_033949925.1 Lentzea kristufekii | reverse complement strand
TGTGCCCTGGTTCTGCGACGACGTCGTGGGCGACTGCGTCGTCGACGGCTGACCAGTCCCTTGGCCCGCACCTTGGTTCTGCGACGACGTAGTCGGCGACTGCGTCGTCGACGGCTGACCCGTCCCCTGATTCTGCGACGACGTGGTCGGCGACTGCGTCGTCGGCGACTGCGTCGTCGACGGCTGACCAGTCCCCTGATTCTGCGACGACGTGGCAGGCGACGACGTGGCAGGCGACGACGTGGCAGGCGACGACGTGGCAGGCGACGACGTGGTCGGCGACTGCGTGGTCGACGGCTGACCCGTGCCCTGGTTCTGCGACGACGTCGTCGGCGACTCCGTCGTCGACGGCTGACCCGTGCCCTGGTTCTGCGACGACGTCGTCGGCGACTCCGTCGTCGACGGCTGACCCGTGCCCTGGTTGGTGGTCGGATCGGACGTCGTGTTCACCGGAGTGGTGCCGAAGCCGGAGCCGATCTCCCGATTGCCACTGGTGATCGGGACGGTGGTTTGCGACGGGTTCGTGGTCAGGGACGGCAGGTTGGTCAGGTTCCCCGCGTTCAACGGCTGGATGTCCAGCGGCTGGATGTTCGGAATGCTCGAGCCGGGGCTGCCGCCGCCGCCGCGGCGGCCACCGCCTTCGAAGGCGCCGAACATGCCGTCGGTGAAGCTGCCGTCATCGGTGCCCATGGCGACGTTCGTGAGCGGGTTGCTGGCCCCCGCCGCCACGATCTGCATGCCGGAGTTCGCCAGGGTTCCGAAGAGCCTCGACTTGAGGCTTCCGTCGGAGAGGCCGCCGAGCTTGCCGAACGTCTTGCCGATGCCCGATCCGAGACCGCTGAGGGCGCCGCCGAGGGCGCCGCCGACCAGCGACCCCTTCAGTGAATTCAGGTCGAAGCCGTCGCGCTTGCCCGCCGCGACCTGACCGGCCTGGATGCCGCCGTCGAGGGCTCCCATGAAGCCCGCGCCGAAGAGTGCGTTGGTGGCGACCTTGGTCACGACCGTCTTCGCGATCTGCACGAGCCCGGCTCGCGCCATGTTCTGCACCAGCTGCCGCAGCAGAACGCCGATGCCCACACGTGCGGCGGCGATGACACCCGGGATGAAAGGGGCGCCGAAGATCGAGATGGTCAACTCGAGGATTGTGGCCGCCAGAATTCCCAACATCGCGATGATCATGATCTTGGTCTTCTGGATGTCGGCGGCCGCGTTCGTCAGCGACTTGGCCAGCTCGTGCGCGGCTTCCTCCATTTTGCCGGCACTGTCGACGAATGTGGTCTTCAGCATGCCGGCGGCCGCGGTTCCGGTCTCGCCCACCAGTGCTTCTTGGATGGAGTTCGCCTCGGAGGTGAGTTCCGAGGCGAGCTGCTCGAGTGCTCCGGCGAATTCCTCCCAGGCATCCGCCAGGTCCCACAGCTCGTTTTCGTCGCCCTCCGGCCAGGGCATGCCAACGGTGATCTTCAGCAAAGTCTGAAGAGCACCTGGCAAATGGGTCGTCATGACACCTTACCCTGACCGGAATGGACTACGTTTTACAGATTGTTGGCGTTGTTCTGGTCGGTTTCCTGCAGAAACAATACTCCGCGGTCGAGCAGAGAAGAGAAGCTCGTCAAGCTCGTGACGACGTCGTTCCCATTTTGGAGCATCGTCTTCTGGGCGGGCGTGTAGTTCTTGGCGAAGGACTGGCCGAATTCGTCATTGCCCCAGCACCCGTCGTGTTGCTGACATTTCGCGATCAACGCCTGCAGCTTCTCCGAGAAGTTGTCCTTGGTCGAGCAAACCTGCTTGTTGACAGATCGCACGTCGTCCGGGTCGAAACTGAGTTCCCTAGTCATGGCGGCTACCTCCCTGCGAGTTCTTCGGCGAACGGCCAAGAATTCCCTCGCCGACGCCATCACCGATAAAAGGTTCCACGAGCTTCTGGAAGACGTCCTCGGAATCCAGTTTCCCGTTGGCCAGGTCGGCGAAGCTGATACCGGGGAGGAAGTCGTCCCCCATCGCTTCGCTCATTTTCCGCACGCATTCGGCGCGCCCGGAGCGAATCGTCTCGAGCAGCACGTGGGCGAGCTCCGTCGGAGCCATGCTGCGGTACTTCGTGCCGTGGAACGTGATCGCGGTGATCTCACCGCGGCCGTCGAGGTCGATCGACAGCGACCGGTCCTTGGACCGCATCGTCGTCGACGCTTCGGCGATCGCGCCGTTCACGTCGGCGATCCTGCGGTGTTCGCGTTCGAAGTCGGCCAATGCCGCCTCCGCGGCCTCGTTCACCGACCTGTACTCAGCGCTCCAGTCCTTCATCGCACTTCCTTTCCGTGGCCGGTGGCACACGTGCCGCCGTTGAAGCCCGGCACCTGGTCCGCGCCATCACGTCCGAGCCGGGTGACCGCCTGGTGGGTGTTGGCCCAGTCGCTGGTGTCCGCCCGCAACCACACCTCCGGGCCTCGGGCCATCGGCGCCGGCGGGGCGAGACCGGCGCCGAGAGCCGAACCGAGCGGCGGACGCACCGCGTTCGCCGCCGGTCCGGCGCCAGGTGCGAGGCCCGCGTTCGCCGCCATGGCGAAGGGATTCGGCTGCGGCCCCGACGTGGCGGGCACCGCAGGCGGGGAGGACGGGCCGGGAGGTGGTGCGGCTGCCGGAACTGCGGCTGCCGGAGCCGAGGGTGCCGCGCCCGCGAGTGCCGGTGCGGCAGGTGCCGGTACGGCAGGCGCAGGAGACATCGGTGCGGGCGGCGCGGTGCTGGTCAACGTGATCTGCGGTTTCGCACCCAACGCCTGCGCGGCCACCGGGGCGGCGGACGTGACCGGCTGCTCCGCGAGCGGCGCGGACTCCAGGTTCGCCGGAGCCTTCACCTCGGCGGTGAGCTGCGTGGCCATGCCGTCGAGCCCCGCGTGGAGGTGCGTCAGCTCGAGGTGCTTGCGACCACCAGCACCCTTGCCCTCCTCAGTGGACGGTGCCGCACCCAGGCCCTTGCCATGAGCCCCCAGCACGACGGCAGCGGGGTCAACGGGGTCGGCCAAGCCCGAGAAACCGTTGAACGACTGGGCCTTCTGGACGGGAACGGTGGGGGCTGACCGCGTCGCCAACGTCGCGAACCGGCCGAACGCCGCCTGCTGCTCGGGTCGCGCCGGTTCGTCGGCGGCGTCCAGCGGAGCGAAGAGCGCCGTCGACCCACCTCCGCCCGTGAACGAGCGTGCATGTGCCGGCTGCGAACGGGTGGAGGTGGCCATGACGCGCGAACCGGCTGCTCCCACACCAGCGGTCGGCTGCCGCAGCGGAGGCACCACCACCAGCTGACCCGTGACGGTGTGCTTCGGAAGCTCCGGCATCTCACCACCGATCTGCAGGTACGAGGTGGACAGCTCACCGAGGATCCTGCGCGCCTGACTGTCGCGATCGGACAGAGCCTTCAGGTCGGCCTGGTCCACCGCGCCGACGTGGGGCTTGACCGGCATGTGGCGCAGGGCGAGCAGGCGCTGCCGACTGTCCACAATGGCGTCTCCCGTTCGACGAAGAAGCCGCGGATACGCCGGCAGATCCGCCAGCAGCCCCTCCACCTGCCGGACCAGCGCCTCGATGCGGACGAACCGGTCGCTCACACCGTTGGACCAGCCTTCCTCGAGCTGCCGCCGTTGCTTGGCGAGCAGCCTCTTGGCCTCGTCCAGCACCTCCGAGGCCTGCTCGAAAGCCTTCGCCTGTGCGTAGAAGCTCTCCGGGTCCGCGGCGAGAACGCGATCGAGGACCTCGTCGAAGGTCAGCCGATCCTCTTGGGTAGTTGCCATCGCTCAGCTCCGTCCGATGGTGGGAGACGACACTCCGGTCTCGTCTTCTTCCCAGTCCTTGTCGTCGCCCTGCAGCCAGGTCGTCCGATCCCGTTCCTTCTGCTGGCCCGCACTGGCGCCGCCCGCACCCGCGCCGCCCATCGGGGGCATCATCGGCGCGCCGTTCTCACCGATCCCGCCAACGGCAGCGCGACCGGGAACCACCGGTCCACCGGTGGTCGTCAGGCCGCGGCCAGGCGTGCTGAAGCCCTGTTCGCGAGGAGAGAGGGAGCCTTCCGACGAGAGGCTGACTCCGGGCGGGGTCACCTTGCCTCCGGTGTAGCCGCCGCCAGAACCGCCGCCGCCGAGGAAGCTGGAGAGCGACGACGACGGCTTCGACGTGCCGAGGGTGGCTTCGTACGGCTTGAGCGTGTCCGTTTTCGGCGCGTGATCGGGCAGGCCGGGAATGCCACCCGTCAGGTTTCTGCGGGCTTCGTCGGCGACCTGCCGCGCGTGCGCTTCAGCGTTGCGCTGAGCCTGCTCGGCGGCTTGTTGCGCGGCAGTGTTCGTGTGGCCGGCAGTGTTCGTGTGCCCGGCGCCGTGGCCGCTGCCACTGCCGGTACCACCGCTGCCGCTGCCGCCGCCGCCGCCGCCGAGCTTGCCCAACTCGGCCTTGGCGGCCTCCGCCGAAGCCCGAGCCTGCTGCCTCGCCGCGTCGGCCTCTGCCTGACGTTGCGCCTGTTGCTGCTGCTCAGCGCTGTCCGTGTGGCCAGCATTGCCAGCGCCGCCGCCACCAGCACCGCCACCGGCGCCGCCACCACTACCGGCGCCACCGATACCGGCGCCGCCATCAGCACCGCCACCGCCACCGGCGCCGCCATCAGCACCGCCACCGCCACCGGCGCCGCCATCAGCACCGCCGCCGCCGCTCAGGCTCGCCATCGCGGCCTTCGCCTGGCCAGCCGCGGCCTGGGCCTGCTGCCTCGCCGCGTCAGCCTGTGCCTGGCGTTGCGCCTGTTGCTGCTGCTCGGCGCTGTTCGTGTTGTCAGCACCGCCACCACCAGCGCCGCCGCCAGCATCACCACCGCCACCAGCACCGCCACCAGCACCGCCGCCTGCACCGCCGCCACCTGCCAACGCAGCCTTCGCCGCATCAGCCGTGCCCTTGGCCGC
>NZ_JAXAVV010000061.1:0-5419 GCF_033949925.1 Lentzea kristufekii | reverse complement strand
GCCCCGACAGCCTTCCCCGCCCCTTGCAATACCCCACTCACGGGTTCCCGGTTCCCGATCTACGAAACCCCCGGCGGCAGGAAGCCGTGCGCCGACAGGTCGAACCAGTTGCCCTCGGGGTCGATCGCCCGGTACTCCGCGAACGGCCGGTCCCCGCCCCTCAACGCGGGCCGCGGCTCCAGCGTCTCCAGGTACGGCGCGACGTCGTCCACCTGGAACCCGAAGTGGTTGAAGCCGGTCGGCACGTCACCGTCGAGCCGCTGCTGGATCAACGCCAGGTTGACGTACCCGTCGGTGACGAAGTGGCTGCCGTCGGGATCGGTGTGGAACAACGACATCCCGAACCGCGACGTGTAGAAGTCGGCCATCTCCTTCGCGTCCTGCACGACGAACGCGATGTGCCGCAACCTGGGCCTGCTCATGACCTTCCCTTCGGGATCATGTTGTGGAACGCGGCGATCTCCCACCCGTCCTCGCGCCGCACGACGACGGCCTGCGCGTGGGTGGTGATGCCCGCCGGGGCGATGGACGACGTGACGTGCACGACCGAGATCCCGGAGCTCAACGGCCTGATCAGGCTGATCTCGGCGGTGAGTTTCGTGTCTCGGTACGGCCCCGCGAACAGCTGGGAGTGCCCGGCGGCCACCGCGTGGCGCCCGAACAGCTCCTCACCGCGCACGGTCACGAAGTCGACGTCCTCGGCGAACACCGAGGCGAACGCGGCACCGTCCCCGAGGGCCCAGCCCTGCTCCATGCGTTGCCACAGCGCGTAGATCTGTTCGGTCAAGAGTGGTTCATCCTCAACGGCAGGCGCAGGCACTCGGCGTCCCATGCGGCAAGCGAGTAGTAGAGGCCGCCGTGGCGGCGTTCGAGGTAGCAGACGACGTTCACGGGCCATCCGCTGTTGCGGAACATGTGCTCGTCCATCGGCGTCGGGCTGTCGCTCAACGGCCGGTCGCGCTCGCACTCAGGCCCGAGCCGGTGCCAGTCCGGGTGCAGGTGGATCGAGCCCAGGACGTCCAAACCGCAGGCGTCGGCCTTCCGCGTGATCGTCAGCAGGTCGGCGGGGTCCAGCCACCACGCCCGCACCGGGTTCTCGTACGCCGTGCCGAACCGGGGCACGATCGTCGACGAGAACTCCTCACGCGCCGAGGGGTCTGTCAGGCGCGCGTTGCGGCCGAACGCGACCTCCGACACCACGGCCTCGCTGCCGGCGGACCGGCCGAGCAGGACCGCGAAACACGGTCTCGGCTCGCCCTCGGTGATGAACGAGTATTCGGCGGACGCGGCCTCCAGAAACGTTTTCACGGCGCGGTCCGAAAACAGCACCGCATCGGTGCGCGCCGGGCGCTCGGCCAATTCCATCACGTGATCGAAGGTATCGAGACCAAGTCGTCTCACGCGAGATGACGAAGGGTGTTTGCCCTATTACATTGAGCGATAACATCGGGCTCATGCGTCTGGAAGTGCGGCACCTCGAACTGGTCGTGGCGATCGCCGACTGTGGCAGCCTGCGCAAGGCCGCCGCTCGTCTGCACCTCACCCAGCCTGCGGTGACGACGCAGCTCAAGCGCATCGAGGACCACCTGGGCGGCACGCTGTTCGTGCGCGCCGCCGACGGCGTAAAGCTCACGCCGACCGGCCATGATTTCGTCCAGGAGGCGCGGTCGATGCTCACTCGACTCGTCACACTGGAACGCGTAACGCGCCGTAACGCGCAATCCGCCAGTGCTCCGACCAGGCTCGCAGGAATCCCCGCTCATCACTTCGGACTACTCGTCGCCGCGCTGAAGGACAACGTCACCAGCCGTACCATCAAGGAGACGGGCACGCTCACCGCGTTGCTCACCACCGGCGAACTCGACATCGCCGTCCTGCGCCGATTTCCCGGCACCCCGCTGACCCTTCCGCCGAACGTGGGACACCGCCTGCTCACCCGCGAGCCGCTGTTCGTCGGCGTGCCCGAACGCCATCCACGAGCACAGCAGCCCGAGATCCCGCTGGAAGCCCTGGCGGGCGACAAGTGGGTCATGCCGGAGCCCGACGACAGCGGCATGAACGCCCACTTCGCCCGCGAGTGCGCGGCCAAGGGCTTCGAGCAGCGCATCGCGCACTTCAGCAGCGAGGCGCACGTCGCGCTGACGTTGATCAGGGAGTCCGGCGCGGTCTGCCCGCTCTACCCGGTCGGCGGCACCCCGCCCGGCGTCGCGCGCCTGCCGATCACCGGCAACCCGCTGGTGCGCGAGGTCGTGCTGGCGTGGCGCACCGACGTGCCGGTCGCGGAGGAGATCGACGACCTGTGCGAGCAGGTCGCCACGGGCTATCTGAAGCTGGTCGAGGAGAGCGAGGTCTACGCGCGGTGGTGGCGCGACGGAGGAGAGCGGTTCGCGCTCAGCTCCTAGAACGTCAGTCCTTGGTGCCGCCGCCGTTGTTCGGGCGCACGATGATGACGACCCGGTCGTCCGACGACACCGGCGTGCCACCCGCCTTGTTGACCGTGCCGACCAGCGACGCCGACTCGTTCAGCATCTCCATCGGCCCGAGCAGGCCGAAGCCGTCCTCCGCCATCGCGATCTCGGGCTTGCCCGTGAAGGCACCGGCGGCGTTCATCGACAACGACTGGTAGCCGGGCGTCTTGGACGTCGCCACGGACAGCTGGTCCGAGTACGACGAGCACCCCATCACGCCGGGCCGGTCCGGCCACGCCCACGCGACCTCGCCGAGCTTGCCCGGCGCCACGCGGTAGACGACGTCGCCGCTCGCGGCCCAGTCCGTCACCCAGATCTTCGTGGTGTCCGCCGAGACGCACAGACCGCCGGGCAGCCGCAGTCCGGAGGAGACGACCGCGCTGCCGGCCGTCGGGTTGCCCTGGGCGGGCTGACCGGAGCCGTCGATCCGCAGCACCTTGCCGGCCAGGGAGTTCGGGTCCGCGGCCAGCGCGGGGTTCCCGGCGTCACCGGTCGCGACCAGGATCGCGCCCTTGCGGTCGCTCGCCAGCACACCCCGGTTGCCCGACGGGCCCTTCGGGATGCCGGTGAGGATCGGCTTGGGCGAGTCGCCGGGCGCGATGCGCAGCACCCGGTTGTCCGTCGCCGTCGTCACGTAGACGTACGCGAGCTGGTCCTCGGCGAACGTCGCCGACAGCGCGAGCCCGGTCAGCCCGCCGTCGGTCGACGCGTCGACCGGCAGCTGGGCGACCACGACCGGGTCGACGTCCTTGGTGACCTTGAGCAGGCGCCCGCCGCGTTCGGTCGCGTACGCCGCGACGCCGCCCTGGGCGTCCGCGCCGATCGGGGCGACGCCCGTGACGGTGTTCAGGCAGGTGGCCACGACGGCCGGGTGGTAGTCCTTGCAGCCCTGCGGCGGCGGCACGCTCTGCGGCGCCGGGTTGCGGCCGGGGTCGCCGGGCGTCGGGCGGTACTCGCCCGGCAGCTCCGGCTTCGGGCCTGCCTGCGGGGTCAGCTGTGGTTGCGCACTCCACTGCGTGGGCGCCGGCTCGTCGGGAAAGCTGGCGCAGCCCCCTGCCAGCAGGCAGACGGCGGTCAGCAACGCTACGGAACGAACCACGACTCCCAGGTTAGGTGCGGGGCCGTGAACCCGAAGTCAACTTCTCGGAGGTGGCGAAGTCGACCGACCGGACGCGGTCGAGCAGCAGGTCGAGTTCGGCGCTGACCACCTCGGGCGCCTCCAACGGCAGGTAGTGGCTGCACGGCAGCACTCGCAGCCGTGCCTGGGGCAGCGCGGCGACGGGCCCGGACATGCTCTCCGTCGTCGCCAGCACGTCGTCACGACCGGCCAGCAGTGTGACCGGGCACACGATCGGGGCGAGGTCCTGGCGCGGCGTCTCGCCCAGTGCGAGCGCCAGCGTGAAGTACCAGCGCCAGTCGTGCTGCAGGAACCGGCTCACCGCCTGCCCGACGGCCGTCGGGTCGCTCGAGGGCTTGATCACGCCGCTGTGCCGCAACAGGAACGTCGTCGCGTCCGTCACCGGGACGCGGTGCAGCACCTTGTCCAGCACCGGACCGGCCTGCTGCAACAGCCTCGTGCCCGCCAGCCCCACGAACCGGCGCGCGCTCTTCGGCACCAGCGGCAGCATGGCGTCGAACGAGTCACCCGGCGCGCCCGCGACGAGCAGCAGGCCCGCCACCCGTTCCGGATGACGCAACGCCAGCTCGGCCGCGATCGTCACGCCCATCGACCAGCCCATGACGACGCACCGCTCGATGCCCGCCTCGTCCAGCACGGCGATGGCGTCCGACACGTGGTCGTCCAGCGAGATGTTGCGCTCGTCGACCGGGCGGTCCGAGCCCATCGTGCCGCGCATGTACCAGCTGAGCAGGCCGCCGCGATCGGTCAGCGAGGGCCACGACTCGGGGCCGGAACCCACGCCGGGGCACAGCAGCACAGGTGTTCCCTCACCTGGCGCCTGCCACGTCCGGATCTTCGTGCCGTCCCACGCGATGATGTCGTGCTCCCGCATGGCAGACATTCTGACGTACTTTGGCCTGGTGACGCTCACCGTGCTCGTGCCAGATGATTTCGGAGTTCAAGCGCTGTCCCAGGTGGACGGTGTCCGGCCGGTTCGTTACGTGCCGGGGGAGCCGCTGCCGTCTGACGCCCGGAACGCCGAGGTGCTGATCCCGCGGTTCCTCGCGGGCACCGACCCGCGCGAGGTCTTCGCGCAGTTGCCGAACCTCGAGCTCGTGCAGTTGCTCAGTGCCGGTGCGGAGAACTTCGTCGGCAAGGTGCCGGACGGCGTGATGCTCTCCACCTGCCGCGGCGCGCACGGCGGTAGCACCGCGGAGTGGGCCATCGGCGCGTTGATCGCGATATACCGAGACTTCCTCGTCTTCGAGCGGGCCAGGGCCGAGGGCCGCTGGGACTACCACCTCACGGACACCCTGCAGGACAAGAAGGTCCTGATCGTCGGTGCCGGCGACCTGGGCGAGCAGCTGAAGCGCCGCCTCGAACCGTTCGACGCGACCGCGACCCTGGTGGGCCGCACCGCCCGCGAAGGCGTGCACGGCCAGGACGAGCTGCCGCAGCTGCTCCCGGAGTTCGACGCGGTGGTGATCTTCACCCCGATGACGGAGGAGACCCGCCACCTGGTCGACGCCAAGTTCCTGGCCGCGATGAAGGACAACGCGATCCTGGTCAACGGCGCGCGCGGCCCCGTCGTGGACACGGACGCATTGCTCGCCGAACTGAATTCCGGGCGACTGCGCGCGGCCCTCGACGTGACCGATCCCGAACCACTGCCGGCCGATCATCCACTGTGGACCGCGCCGGGCCTGTTCCTCACCCCGCACGTGGCCGGGTCCTGCACGGGGCACACGCAGCGCGCCTACGCGATCGCCGCCGCGGAGGTCGCCCGGTTCGCTGCCGGGGAGGAGCCGCGCAACCTCGTGCGCGGTACCTA